>JAEUML010000102.1 GCA_016792785.1 Alphaproteobacteria bacterium | reverse complement strand
CGCCGGCCGCGACTACCCGAAGATGAAGATCATCATCATGTCCGGCCACGAGCACCAGATCGAGCGCGCGCACGGCCTCTCCGACCTCGTCTACCGGGTCGTCTCGAAGCCCTTCACGATCGCCGGCATCTGCGCGGTCGTGGACGACGTCCTGTCGACGAAGAAGGCGAAGTAAGGGCTTTGGCGCCCACCTACTCGCGGTCGTCTCTTCGCAGGGTAACGTTCAGCACAACAAACAGTGTCATGGTCCGCCTTCGCGGACCATGACACTGTTGGGCCAGATCAGAGCACTAAAACCGCCGAAGCAGCCGCTCGATGTACTCGAGTTCGGGCACCGGCCGCCCGCGCTCCGCGGCACGGCGTTGCAGCTCTTCGAGAATCTCGCGCGCCTTTTGAATGTCGATCTTGTCCGGCACCTTGACGGACTCGCCGAACGACGGTCCGTACGATGACCGTGGCCGGCCGAACGGATCGTTGTCTTCGCCGGCGCCCTCGCCGTCGCCTTGCGCAACGGAACCTTGCCCCGCCATTTGCTGCAGCAGCTGCTGCGCCAGCGCTTCGCCGCCGCGCCGCATTTCGTCGATCGCCTTTTGCTGGCTGTCGCCGGCCGAACCCAGTTCGCCGCTGCCGAGCTGATCGCTCGCCTGATCCATCGCATCTTGCGCCCGCGTCAACGCTTTGGCGCCCTCGGGGTCCTGTCCGCCGGCCTGCTTGATGATCGAGGTCAATTCGTCGCTGAGCTTGTTCTGCTCGTCTTTCAGCGGCGACGGCGCACCGCGCCTGCCCGCCTCTTCGTTCGCTTGGTTCTCGCGGAACGTCTTGTCCATGAGGCTGCGTTGCTTGGCGATGATAGAGCCGAGCTTCTCGATCGACTCGGCCGCGGCCTTGTTCTCCGCCGACATTTGCCCGCCGCCCGCCATCTGCAGGTTCTCGAGCAGGTTCTGCAGCTGCGCCAGCATCTGTTGCGCCGCCGCGCGCGAACCCTGCCGCGACAGATTGGCGATTTGCTCCAGCATCGATTGGAGGTCCTGCGGCCGCACGATCTGCCCGCCGCGTGTGCGCGGCATGTTGGGTTGACCCTTGGCGTTCTCGGCCATGGCTTTGACGGCGCGGTCGATGGCGGCACGGAGTTGGGCGAGCAGACGCTCGACCTCTTCGTCCGGCGCGCCGTTCGCGAGCGCCTGCATCAACTTTTGCTGCAAGTCGCGCAGTTCGGCTTGCGCTTGCGGCGCGTCGCCTTGCTCGACCCGCAGCGCCAAGTCCCACAACAGCTGCTGCGCCGTCGTGATTTCATCGCCGCCCCGCGCGCGCGCGACCAGGAAGAACGCCGTTCGTAGGCCGAGATAGATGCGCCGGTCGGGCATGAAGCGTTCCGGCGCAATCGACAGCGCGTCGAGCGCTTTGGCGACCAGGGGCGCCGAAGATGCGTCCCGCGCCAAGCTGCGCCGCTGTTCGATCAAAGCGCGCGCCAGGGGATCGTTGAACTTGCGCTCCGGCAACACGACGGTCACCGGCTTCGATTTCGCGGCGTTTCCGGCTTCGTCGCGCGCGTGCAGTGTGATTGTCACCGGCAGACCCGCCCAAACATGTGCGGTCAGATCTTTGAAGATCGTGGCGTCGCCGTCGCGCGCAGGCGCAGGCGGCAAGGGCAGGTCGAATGCGATCGGCGGTGGCGCTTTGCGGTTCGCAGGCGTCGGCACGTGATTCAGCGCAATGCGCGCCTCGGCCGAGACGACGCCGTAGTCGTCTTTGATCTGATAGTTGAAGCGCAGCGATTGCGCCTGCGTCACCGAAAGCGGCGTCTTGAACGAGATCGAGGGCGCAGTGTCGGTTTTCGTCTTGAACCGCCACGTCGCCGCTTTCGACGCGTTGACCGAGAGGCGCACGGTCATGTCGGTATCGACGATGAGCTTGGCGTCGCGCGCATCGCCGCCCGCGGCCACGAACTCCGGCCGCATCTGCTTTGGCACCGAACCGTTCAGCGCGCCGACGCGCAGCACCGCCGACGCATCGCCATGCGTGCGCACGGTCAAGGTCGAGCCGCGCGGCACGTCGATCGCCGCCTCCTGTGTTTGTGTTGCCGCCGACAAGTGGCGCGGCGGCTCACCGGTGTAGTCGGGCGGCGTCACCCAGGCCTCGTAGGTCGCCGGCACATTGCCTTGCGCAAAGCCTGGCGACACGGCGGCCGCAAGCCGCGACGGCACGTCGGACCAGTTCGCGACCGTCAACGCCGCGATCACGAGCACGATCGCCACGCGCACCGCATGCGGGTCGCGCGCCGCAAGCGACAGCTTCGGCCAGGCGACTTTCAGCCGGTGAATGTGGTGCATTACCCAGCGCCGGTGCGCATGCCAAAGCCGCGATGTGTCCTCGTCGGAACCGGTCGCGGGTTTGTCTTCAAGTGCGCTCAGCGGCCGATGCTCAAGCCCGCTCGATTGTTCGAGGTGGCGAACGGCCTGATCGCGCGTCGGCACGGACGTGCGCTTGAACGACCACCACATCGCCCAACCGGTCGCCGCCGCAAACCCGATCAGTGAGATGAGATGCAGCCACTCCGGCAGATAGACGAACACATTGGCGAGCGCGAGGATCAGGAACACGCCGATCACGCCGCCCGCGGGCCAAAGGATCGGCCACAAGCGTTCGACGGATAGCGACGCCCAGCTGAGCAACACGCGGCGGTTCACCGTCTCGGGCAGACCCGGCCGGTCGTCCATGCCGTTGCGGTCGTCAGCGCTCAACGCATCAACTCACAGGGCCCGAAACGAATCCAACGCTTCACCGGAGCCAGTCGGGCCAACGCTCCAGCGCGATCGTGTCTTCGACACTCTGCCGCGGTCTTGTGACCGCAAATTGGCGGCCTTTGACAAGCACTTCCGGTGCCAAGGGCCGCGCATTGTAGCTTGACCCCTGGACGGCGCCATAGGCGCCCGCGGTCAGGATGGCAACCAAATCGCCCGCGGAAAGCTGCGGCAGTTCACGATCCCGTGCGAACAGATCGGCGCTTTCGCAGACCGGTCCCACGACGTCGTAAACCCTGCGTTGAGCGCCCGCCCTGACCCGCACCGGGACGATATCGTGAAAGGCATCATACATGGCTGGCCGGATCAGGTCGTTCATCCCGGCGTCCAGGATGATGAATTCCTTTTCATCCCCCTTCTTCACATAGATGACCTCGGCGACCAGAACCCCGGCATTGGCGGTGATCAGCCGCCCCGGCTCCATGATCAGCTGCGCGTCGAGCGCGCCCACGGCTTCGCGCACCACGGCCCCATAACTCGCCGGATCGGGCGGCGTTCGCGAATCGTAAGGAACGCCCAGGCCGCCACCGAGATCGACGCGCGAGATCTCATGACCCGCCGCGCGCAAATCCTGCACCAGCTGTGCGACTTTGAGGAACGCCTCGCGGAACGGCGCAAGATCGGTGATCTGGCTGCCGATGTGCACGTCGACGCCGACGATCTTCAGCGCCGGAAGCTTCGCCGCGTAAGCATAGGCGGCCTTGGCTCGGTTCCAGCCGATCCCGAATTTGTTCTCGGCTTTGCCCGTCGAAATCTTCGCGTGCGTCTTTGCGTCGACGTCAGGGTTGATGCGCAGCGCAATCGCCGCCTTCATCCCCTTCGACGCCGCGACCTCGTTCAAGACATCGAGCTCCGGCTCGCTCTCGACATTGAACTGATAAATGCCGGCGTCGAGCGCGGTCGCCATTTCCGAACGACGCTTTCCCACGCCGGAGAACACGACCTTCGCCGCCGGAATGCCCCCGGCGAGCACGCGCTTCAATTCCCCTTCCGAAACGATGTCCGCCCCGGCGCCGAGCCGTGCGAGCGTCCTAATGACAGCAAGGCTCCCGTTCGCCTTTACTGCATACGCGATGAGCGACCCCTTCGGCATCGCCGCCTCGAACACGCGGTAGTGCCGCTCGAGCGTCGCCGTCGAATAGCAATAGAACGGCGTCCCCACCGCCGCCGCGATCTCAGCGATCGGCGCATCCTCGGCATGCAAAACGCCATTGCGATAGTCGAAGTGGTTCATGGCAGCGCCTACTTACAAACTTTCGTCATGGCCGGGCTTGACCGGACACCCAGTCGCCGCGCGTCGGCGCGGCGGAAAGAACTAAGGGTCCGAGAAGCTACCAAAGCGTAACGAGGCTATCTGCGCACACTGCCGTTGGCCAACTGGGTGGCCAGATTAGGCCCGATCATGACGGAGTGAGAGCTAGCGAACGATCGCGCTCACACTTGCCTTCGGCGGCTCCAGCGGGCCCTTCTTGCCGCAGGCCGAGACGCCCAGACCCGCGAGCACCGCCGCGACAACCATCAACCGCACGATCATTTGAGCTGCTCCTGCCAATAGCGGACCTGTTCGCGGACCCTGTCGGGCGCGGTGCCGCCGAAACTCGTGCGGCTGGCGACCGAAGCGTCCAAACTCAGCACCGACTGTATATCGGCGGTGATGCCCGGCTCAACCGACTGCAATTCGCCGAGGCTGAGGTCGGCAAGCCCGCATTTGCGCGCCTCCGCCATGGCGACGATGCGCCCGGTGATGTGGTGCGCCTCGCGGAACGGCTTCTTCAGCACCCGAACCAGCCAATCGGCCATATCGGTCGCCGTCGAAAAGGCCTCGCCCGCCGCGCGCCGCATCGCGATCTCGTTGGGCTGCATGTCCTCGACCATGCCGGTCATGGCGGCGAGCGCCAGCGCCGCGCTGTCGGTCGCGTCGAACACTGCCTCTTTGTCTTCCTGCATGTCCTTGGCATAGGCGAGCGGCAAGCCCTTCATCACGCCCAGAAGCGTCACCAACGCGCCCGTCACCCGTGCGCACTTCGCGCGCACAAGCTCGGCCGCGTCCGGATTGCGCTTCTGCGGCATGATCGAGGAGCCCGTCGAAAACGCATCCGACAAGCGCACGAAGCCGAACGCGGGCGAACTCCACAACACGACCTCTTCCGCAAGTCGCGACAGATGCGTCGCCATGATCGCGCACGCACTCAAATACTCGAGCGCAAAGTCGCGCGACGACACGCCGTCGAGCGAGTTGCGCATTGCCGAAGCAAAGCCGAGTTCGCGCGATGTTGCTTCGCGGTCAAGCGGAAACGACGTACCGGCGAGCGCGGCCGACCCCAACGGGTTCTCGTTCGTCGTGCGCCGCGCCGCCTGGAACCGCGCCCGATCGCGCGCCGCCATCTCCACATAGGCAAGAAGATGGTGTCCGAACGTGATGGGCTGAGCCGTCTGCAGATGGGTAAAACCCGGCATGACGGTCGCCGCGTGCGCACCTGCCTTTTTTACCAGCGCGCGCTGAAAGGCGGCGAGCCCGGCCTCCATCGCGTCGATCGAATCGCGCACCCAAAGCCGGAAGTCCGTCGCCACCTGATCGTTGCGCGAGCGCGCTGTGTGCAGCCGCCCGGCCGCGTCGCCGATCAGCTCTTTCAGCCGCGCCTCGACGTTCATGTGGATGTCTTCGAGCGCGCGCGAAAACGTGAATTTGCCTTGATCGATCTCGGTCTTGATCGCGTCCAGCCCGCGTGCGATCGCATCGGCGTCCGCCTGCGAGATAATGCCGCGGTTGGCCAGCATCCGGGCGTGCACTTTCGAGGCGGCGATATCTTGGGCATAAAGGCGCCGGTCGAAGTCGATGGAAGCATTGATCGCCTCCATGATCGCGGCCGGTCCCCGGGCAAACCGCCCGCCCCACATCTCGTTGGTCGTCATCTGCTCTGTGCGTCCGAATGATCCGAATGAAGAGAAAGTCGATCGTTGAATGACCACAAGCTGGCGTTTGATTGTGATCGTCCTCGTCGGCGCCATTGTGGCCGCAGGCTCGTTTGCCGTCTACATGCTGCTCGGCCTTAACGATGAAGATGTGCCGGCCCAGCTGGGCAGCATCGAGAACTTCATCCCCGCGCGCGAAGTGAAACCGGCGCCGCTGGTTACGTTCCTCGACGAGGACGGCGCGAAACTCACGTTGGAAAAGTTTCGCGGCCGCGTCGTCGTTCTGAATCTATGGGCGACCTGGTGCACGCCCTGCATCGCCGAAATGCCGATGCTGGACCGCCTTCAGCATCAGCTGGAGAATCTCGGCGTCGTCGTCGTCGCGCTCTCGCTCGACCGCGGCGGCCCGGAAGCGGTGCGCGAGTTCTACGACGAGCACGGCATCGAGCACCTGGCGGTCTACGTCGATCCCACGATGCGCGCGCAAGGTGACCTGAACACGATCGGCCTGCCCACGACGATTTTGATCGACCGCGACGGCAACGACCGTGGCCGCATCGTCGGCCCTGCGGAATGGGACGATGCTGCGGCGGTCGATCTCGTCCTCAGCATGCGCGCCCCGCCGGAATAGCGGCTCAGGACGCGCCGATCGCCGCGTCGAGTGTCGTCCACATCGCCGTGCAATCGACGACCTGACCCAAGGCCTGCGCCTTGTCGATCGCCATCACGGTCAGGCCAGCCTCGATCGCCTGAAACGGCGAGACAGGAAAATCCGCCTCGTTGCCGAGCGCCGCCAGCAGATCGCGCGCCATCGCGACGTCGGCACCGTTGTGGTCGCTCTCCGACACGCCGAACTGACGGCGATAGGGCGCGCCCGTCTCCAACGTCCGCCGCCACATCAGCGTGTTGCGCACGAGATCGGCGATCAGCGTGCCCTCGGTGCCCGCGACGTACCAGCGCCGCTCGCGCAGCGCCGTCATGCTGTTCGCATGGAACGACAGCTGTACGCCGTTTGTATACTGGACCAGCGCGGTCTGATGGTCGGTGACGTTTGCATCCGTCAGAAACGCGTCGTCGGTCGCAGCCCATCCGCCGGGCCACATCTCGAACGCTGGCGATCCGTCGCCATAGCTGCGCGTGCTCGGCATACGGTCGCCGCGAAAGATGCCGCGCCCACCAAAACTGGCGATGCGCTGCGGCCGCGCGCCGGCGATCTCCGCCAGGATGTCGAAGTCGTGGCACACCTTGTCGAGCAGGAACGATCCACTCCACTCGCGCTTGCGCCGCCAGTTCCGTGCCAGGTATGCGCCGTGTTCGGGCGGCAGATGCTCCGTCGCATCGATCGAAACGATCGTTCCTAAATGTCCTTCGTGCACGACGGCCAGAATTTCGCGCACGATCGGCGCCGAACGCAGCACCAATCCAATGTAGAGCGGGGGCGTCTCTTCTTGCGACAGCCGCTGCGCAAGCGCGTAGGACTCGTTCTCGGTCCGCACGACAGGCTTCTCCGCGAACACCGGCGCCCGCCCGTAGAGCGCAAGCATCAAGTGTTCGGCATGAAGATGGTTCGGCGAACCGATGAGCACGAGATCGTGCGGCCCCGACGTCAGAAGCTGTTCCGCGCTGCGATAACCCTCGCCCGCACCAATGCCTTCGTCCTGCAGACGTGAAAGCCCGACCGGCGCGGGATCGAAATATCCGTTGAGCGTGAATTCGCCGCCCGCCTGCTTCAATGCCGAAAGCACCGCTGCGATGCGCTGGCCAAGTCCGATCACCGCAAAGCGCATCGCCGTCAGGTCACATTTCCATGCGCGGGCAACCCACGCGCAGCACGTTGCCGTTGATGTCGATAAGCACGAATTCGGGCAAGCCCCAGGGCTTCATTTCGATCGGCATCAGCTTTCCGACCTTGGCCGCGGCGAACGCCTTGTACGTGCCCTCCAGGTCGTCGACGTAGACATAGCAGGTGTGGTCGCGGATGGCGCCGTCGATGCCCGGGGCTTCGAAGAATTGGATCTGAACGCCGTTGCGCATCATGAACAGAAAGGAATCCGGCGGCTCCTGCTGATGCGCACAGATGAACCCGAGCTTCTCGTAGAACGCGCGCGTGTCGCCCGCGTTGTGCATCGGCAATGTGGGCACGGCAAAGTCGGGCATGGACCACCGGTTGGCTGTCGCATGAGAATGTGCCTTCCGCCCGCGATGGAGGGAAGGGCAAAAAAGAGAACGAAATAGGCGGCGTCTAGCGCGTCGGAACCGGCTTTTCGCCGCGATAGTCGTAGAAGCCGCGCTTCGTCTTTTGGCCGAGCCAGCCTGCTTCCACGTACTTCACGAGAAGCGGGCAAGGCCGGTACTTCGAATCGGCGAGGCCTTCATACAGCACCTGCATCACCGAGAGACACGTGTCGAGCCCGATGAAATCGGCAAGCTGCAACGGACCCATCGGATGGTTGGCGCCGAGCCGCATCGCCGTGTCGATCGCCTCGACCGTACCGACGCCCTCATAGAGCGTGTAGACCGCTTCGTTGATCATCGGCAGCAGGATGCGGTTGACGATGAAGGCCGGGAAGTCTTCCGAGTTCGCCGATGTCTTGCCCAACCGCTTGACCAGCGCATTCACGGTTTGAAACGTCTCGTCCTCGGTCGCGATGCCGCGAATGAGCTCGACGAGTTGCATCAGCGGTACGGGATTCATGAAGTGCAGGCCGATGAACCGCTCCGGCCGGTCGGTCACGGAGGCAAGCCGCGTGATCGAAATCGAAGACGTGTTCGACGCGATCATCGCCTTCTTCGACAGCTTCGGACAGAGCTCGACGAAAATCTGCTTCTTGATCTTCTCGTCCTCGGTCGCCGCTTCGATCGCGAGATCGACGTCGCGAAACGCATCCAGCGATTTCGCCGGCTGGATGTTCTTCAGCGTCCGGTCCTTGTCCGCATCCGTGATCTTGCCGCGCGCCACTTGCCGCGACAGGTTCCCGGCGATGATGTCGAAGGCGGCCTCGACCTTTTCCGGCTTCACGTCGGTGAGAAGCACGTTGTAGCCCGCGAGCGCGCAGACATGGGCAATGCCGTTGCCCATCTGCCCTGCGCCGATCACGCCGATACGTTCGATATTCATGGCACCTGTCTCATGGCTCGCGAACGGCTGAATGCCGACGCGGCTAGAAGTTGATGTGACCCCGGCCCGCTTGCCCTTAGTAGCCCTGCTTCTTGAGTTCTTCTTCCAGTTCCGGCACCGCCTTGAACAGGTCGGCGACGAGGCCGTAGTCGGCCACCTGGAAGATCGGGGCCTCTTCGTCCTTGTTGATTGCGACGATGACCTTCGAATCTTTCATGCCCGCCAAATGCTGAATGGCGCCTGAAATGCCGACCGCGATGTAAAGCTCCGGCGCCACCACTTTGCCGGTCTGGCCGACCTGGTAGTCGTTGGGCACGAAGCCCGCGTCGACCGCCGCCCGGCTTGCGCCGACGGCGGCTTTGAGCCGGTCCGCGACCTTCTCGAGCAGGTGGAAATTGTCGCCAGATTGCATGCCGCGCCCGCCCGACACGACGACGCGCGCTGCGGCCAGTTCCGGGCGCTCGGACTTCGAGAGTTCGTCGCGCACGAACTCCGACGTCCCAGGACCCTTGGCCGCACCGATCGACTCGACAGCGGCCGAGCCGGTCGTCCCCACGGCTTTGAACGTCGTCGTGCGAACCGTGATGACCTTCTTGCCACCTGCGACTTGCACCTGCTGCATCGCATTGCCGGCATAGATCGGCCGTGTGAACGTATCCGGCCCATCGACCGATACGATCTCTGAGATCTGCGGCACGTCGAGTGCGGCGGCCACACGCGGCATGAAGTTCTTGCCGCTGGTCGATGCCGGCGACAGAACCGCATCGTACTTGCCCGCGAGTTCGACGACGAGTGCGGCCATGTTCTCGGCCAGTTGGTTTGCATACTGCGCGTCGTCGGCCAGCAGCACCTTCGAGGCGCCCGCAAGCTTCGCCGCCGCATCCGCGACGCCTTTGGCGTTGTGCCCGGCAACGAGAACGTCGACCGGCCCGCCGAGCGCCGTGGCGGCGCTCATCGCTTTGGCCGTCGCATCCTTGAGCGACTTGTTGTCGTGCTCGGCGATCAGAAGAACGGCCATGTCAGATCACCCCCGCTTCGTTCTTCAGTTTCTCGACGAGTTCTTGAACGGTCTTGACCTTCACGCCGCCCTTGCGCTTCGGAGGTTCGCTGACTTTCAGCACCTTGAGCCGCGGCGCCGGGTCGACGCCGTAGTCCGAGGGCGACTTCTCGTCGATCGGCTTCTTCTTGGCTTTCATGATGTTCGGCAACGACGCATAGCGCGGCTCGTTCAAACGCAAGTCGGTGGTGACGATCGCGGGCAGATTGAGCCGCACCGTCTGCAAGCCCCCGTCCACTTCGCGCGTCACTTCTGCCTTGCCGCCTTCGATCGTGACCTTGGAGGCGAACGTGCCCTGCGCCCAACCCAAAAGCTGCGCAAGCATCTGGCCGGTTTGATTGCTGTCGTCGTCGATCGCCTGCTTGCCCAGGATGATCAACTGCGGCCCTTCGGCCTTGGCGATGCCAGCGAGAATCTTGGCGACCGTCAGCGGTTCGACTTCATGGGCGACTTTCACCAGGATGCCCCGGTCGGCGCCCATAGCGAGCGCGGTACGGATCGTCTCTTGGGCTTCCTGTGGGCCGACGGAGACGGCGATGATTTCCGTCGCGACGCCTTTTTCTTTGAGACGGATCGCTTCCTCGACGCCGATCTCGTCGAACGGGTTCATCGACATCTTCACGTTGGCGAGGTCGACGCCCGTTTGGTCCGCCTTCACGCGGATCTTCACGTTGTAGTCAACGACGCGCTTGATCGGGACAAGCACCTTCATCGCGCATTTCTCTCCGCTGGAAATTGGGCCGCGCTCGGGGTTCGGGCCAGCGCCTTTGGGGCCTCAATGATATTCCGGTAATTGTGCGGTGCACAAATTACGTGCAACCGCGAGACGTGTCAACGAAACGGGTCCCGTTAAGCATGTCGCAGCCGCCGCCGCGCTGTGTGTAACGGCGCCCCTGTCGATTGTCACAAGGGCACCCGAAACTGCACAGACTTTGGCTGCGCCTAACGATCAGGCGCGGCCCCGAACAAGGGCTGATCGGCGCGCTTGAAAAGCACGACCAGCAGGATACCCGCCGCGAACCCGCCGAGATGCGCCCACCACGCGGTCCCGTCCTGGATCTCGTAGAAGACGAAGAAAAGCTGCGTACCCAGCCAGGCGGCGATGACGATCCACGCCGGCAGCTTCAGCGGCAGGCGCATGAAAGCCAGCGACCACATCTTCACGCGCGGATAGAGCATGATGTAGGCGCCGACGATGCCAGACGTCGCGCCCGACGCACCGATCAAGGGTATTTCCGAGCCAAGATTGGCGTAGGCATGGGCAAGCCCCGCCGCGACCCCGCACACGAGATAGAAAATCAGGAACTTGAACGACCCCATGGCGTCTTCGATGTTGTCGCCGAACACCCACAGAAACAGCATATTTCCGATCAAGTGCCACCAGTCGCCGTGCAGAAACATGTAGGTGATCAGCGTCGCCTCGGGCGGCAGCATCGCAAACTCGGCCGGCAATTTGGCATCGCCCAGCAACGTCACCGGGATAACGCCCGCCGACATCGCCACCTTCACGATACCCTCCTCGCCGAGCGACTGCTGCCACACGAAGACGATGATATTGATGAGGATGAGCGTCGCGGTCGTGAACTGAAACCAGATGAACTTGAGCGGATTGTCGTCCTTGAGCGGCAGAAAGACCATGAAGCGCCTCGACCCCGGGTAGCGGCAGATGATGCCGCCACCTTAGCCGACCGGCACGCGCAACGCGACAGGCGCCGTTCAGACCTTCAGGTGCGACCGCACATCGTCCAGGACACGCAGCCAATTGTCGACGTGGCGCTTCAGATTGGCGGTCGTGACGCCGTCCCGGATGTTCACCGAGTAGTCGAACATGAACATCTTCCCGTCCTTGCTCAGATAGGCGCGGCCGAAGACGAACTTCTGATTATAGACGTTGGCGGTATCGACGCTGGCGTTCTTGGCAAGGTCCCATTGCGCAAGGAACTGCAGATTGTTGCAGCGCCGCTTATCCGCGCCGCTGCCTGTACAGTCGTACATGTTGACGTAGAACTCGACACCCTTGGGCGTCTTCGCCGACAGCCAAGGGTCCTCCTCGCTCGTCGTCGAGTCCTTCACGGTCATGCCGTGTGACGACAGGATCGCGATCAATTCGACGCGGCTGATGCCCTGGTCGACGAATTTCGGCGTCGGCGCGTCCGCAGCTATGGCGGCGCCGCCGAACGTCGATGCGGCGATGACGGTTGCGATCATCAGTTTGCGCATGGGGGGTGGCTCCGCGGAAAAAAAGGATGCGTCGGGCGGCGGAATGTAGTCCCCGCGACTGCGATTTCAACTGACGCAAAGTTTAGGTTCGGTTCGCGCCCGGCACCCAAAGCACGTCGCCGCCTTGTGCCAAATTGGCGAATCGCGCGGCGACGAACAGGAAATCCGACAGGCGGTTCGCATACTTGACGGCCGTTTCCCCCACGCTCTCGGCTTCCGCCAATTTCACGATCAGCCGCTCTGCGCGCCGGCACACAGTGCGCGCGACGTGCAATTGCGCGGCTGCGGCAGAACCGCCCGGCAGGACAAAAGAGCGCAGCGGTTGCAGCTTCTCGTTCATTGCGTCGATTTCGCGCTCAAGACGGTCGACCTGCGGTTGCGTCACGCGCAACGCCTTCGCCGCGATCTCGCTGCCATCGTCGGGCACGCACAGATCGGCGCCGAGATCGAACAAGTCGTTTTGCACGCGCGCCAACATCTGATCGAGTTCGCCTTGCGTGTGCAGTCGCGCGACGCCCACGCACGCGTTCGCCTCGTCGACCGTGCCGTAGGCCTCGATGCGCGGATCATATTTCGCAACACGCTTGCCCGTGCCCAGCGCCGTGTCGCCCTTGTCGCCGGTGCGCGTATAGATGCGGTTCAAAACGACCAAGGCTCTTGTCTCCGCTAAGGCGTGCCCGGGCCGCGGCCCCAGAACCAAAGGACTGCCATGATCAAGACGATCGCCACGAACTGCGCAACGATGCGAAGCCGCATGATTTTGTTGGAATAGGACCGCGCGAAATCGCCGCCGCGATAGAGACTGTAGAGCCCCACGACCAGCACGCCCGCCACGATGGCGACCGCAATCCCGACCAAAACCTGTCCCGTCAGCATTGCTCACACATATCACTGCTCGTTGCCCGGTACAAAGCGGGCACTTCTCAAGGTGCGGGGAACACCTCCGGCGTCTTGTCGGTGAGATAGTAGGAGAGCAATCCGATCCACTCCTTGGTTGCCACGTCGGTGCGGCGCAAGCCTTCGCCGACGAACGCGAACGGCCGCGCAAGCGACGCGGCACCTGCGGTGCGATAGTCGACGGGGTAGGGCACGACCTCAAAGCCGACCTTGCGGAACACGCCCATTGTGCGCGGCATGTGGAACGCCGACGTCACGACCAGCCACCGCTCGCCGGCCTTCGGCTCGGCCAGCTCCTTCGCATAGAGCGCATTCTGAAACGTGTTGAGCGAGCGCCGGTCATAGAGGATGCGCTCGCGTGCGACACCCAACTGATGCGCCGTGTTCTCGACGAGCGTCGCTTCCGGTGTGGTGTCCGGCGTGAACTCGCTGCCGCCACCCGCATAGATCAGCTTCGCCTCCGGGTACCGCCGTGCGAGTTCGCCGAGCGCGATCAACCGCTCACCCGTCTCGTTCAGCGCCATCTGCCCATGCACGTTCGTCGCCTCAGTGTCGTAGGTCCCGCCGATCACCACGATCCCCGTAACCGGCGTCCCGTCATCGACGAATGCCGGAAACCGCGTCTCCAACGGCAAGATCAGAAGATTGGCGAGCGGCGACAATCCCGCAACGAGAAGCAGCGCAACCGACCCGAAGGCCATGCGTTGCCCCAACCGCATGCGCTTTGTCCGCATGAGCAACAACCCTGCGAGCGCCGCCGTCACCAGCGCATTCGAAGGCGTCAGGAAAAACCAAACGATCTTGGCGATGTAGTAGAACATGCGGCAGCGTCGCGTCGTTTCGGCCGCCGCTCAAGCCGCGCTCGTCACACCCGATGAGGATCATTGTGTAAGGAAGGCGATGACGTCGCGCGTCAGTTCGCGTCCTCAAGCAGCCGCCGCGCGATCACCTGGGCCTGAATCTCCGCCGCCCCCTCGAAGATGTTGAGGATGCGCGCATCGCAGAGCACGCGGCTCACCGGGTATTCGAGCGCAAAGCCGTTGCCGCCGTGAATCTGCACCGCGTTGTCGGCGGCCGCCCATGCGACCCGCGCGGCGAGCAGCTTCGCCATCCCGGCTTCCAGGTCGCAGCGCCGTCCCGCATCCTTCTCGCGCGCCGCGAAATAGGTCAGCTGTCGCGCCACCATGATCTCGACCGCCATCATCGCGACCTTGTTGGCGACGCGCGGGAACCCGAAGATCGCCCTGCCGAATTGCTGCCGCTCAAGTCCATAGCGAAGACCGAGATCCATCGCCGACTGCGCAACGCCGATCGCGCGCGCCGCCGTCTGGATGCGCGCGGATTCGAATGTCGTCATCAGTTGCTTGAAACCTTGCCCCTCATCGCCACCGAGCAAGTTCGCGTGCGGCACCTCGAACCCGTCGAAGCCGATCTCGTATTCCTTCATGCCGCGATAGCCGAGCACTTCGATCTCGCCGCCGGTCATGCCCTTCGCCGGGAACGGCTGGCCGTCTTTGCCGCGCGGCTTCGGCGCGAGGAACATGGAGAGGCCCTTGTATCCCGGCGCATTCGGATTCGTGCGCACAAGCAGCGTCATCAGATCGGCGCGCGCCGCATGTGTGATCCACGTCTTGTTGCCGGTTACCTTCCAGACGTCGCCCTCGCGAACCGCGCGCGTGCGAAGCGAACCCAGATCCGAACCGGTGTTCGGCTCGGTGAACACCGCCGTCGGCAAAATCTTGCCTGACGCCAGCTTCGGCAGCCAGTGCTTCTTCTGCTCCGCCGTCCCGCCGCCAAGAATCAACTCGGCCGCAATCTCCGATCGCGTGCCCAACGACCCCACGCCGATATACCCGCGCGAAAGCTCTTCGGAGACGACGCACATCGCCGTTTTGCCGAGCCCCGCGCCGCCGAACGATTCGGGAATGGTGAGGCCGAAAACGCCGAGCGCACTCATCTCCTCGACGATCGGCATCGGAATGAGTTCGTCTTTCAGATGCCATTCGTGCGCGTGCGGAGCGACGCGATCGACGACGAATTTGCGGAACTGATCCCGCACGAGGTCCATCTCCTCGTCGAGTCCGAGTTCGCCGTAGGTTACAGCGTTGGGGTGCTGCGCGATTAACGCGGCGAGCCGCGCCTTGACCGTCGTGTCGAAGCCCTCCGCCATCAGATCGGCGACCGGACCCGATGCGAACCGCGCGACGTCGGCGGCCGCAATGCGCAGATCTGACGGTCGCACGATCTCGCCCTGGCTCATCGGGATGCCGCCCGCGATCTGCGCGCAGTACTCGCCGAACGCAGCGGAGAGAATCAGCGATTCGATCTCACCGAACTTCTTGCGCTCCGAGAGCTTCTCCGCCCAGCGCTGCATCTGACGCAGCGCCTCGACATAGGTCGAAAGCCACGCAAACCCATGCGCCGCATGCTGCGCCTGATCGATGCCGCCCGCCGCGGCGACCGCCTCACGCACGCCGATTTTCGCCCGCGCATGCAGGATCTCGGCGGCGACGACGGCGGAACGGACGAGCGGCAGCAACTGCGTCGGCATGGCGATCCTTGGAGGCGTGAATTATGTGCGGCGCAACAAGAGCGCAAACGTCAAGGCTTCGCAACGCGGAACGTCAGCCCGCGACCATTTTCCAGAGTTCGACCGTCTGGTCCCACACCCAGGGCAGCAGTTCCGTAACGACGAGATGAAGACCCAGATAACCGATGTAAAGCGCAAAGAACGAGGCAAGCACGCCCGCGAACACGAGCAGCCCGTCGCGCTCGATGATCGCAATGGCCATGAAGGCGATGGCGACCCCTGGCGCAAAGTTCGTTCCGGGCCCGGGTAGAGCGATCACGGCCGCCAGTATGAAGACCAAGAGTCCGAGCAGCCGCTCGCCGAACCGGCCGATCAAGAACAGAAAACGCGGTTTGCAAATCCTCTCGACCCAGCGCATGGCGGGCACCGCGCGCTCGATCGTGGCGATCAGATCGGCTTTGGCGAATGATCGCCCGGAGATCGACTTCGGCAGCCACGGCGTGCGGTAGCCCGCCAACATCTGCAACCCGAAGAACAACAGAGGAATCGCGATGATTGTGGCGAGCCCCGGTATGATCGAAATCGCGCTCAAGACGCCGAAGATCAGCAGCACGAATCCGAAACTGCGCTCGCCCAGACCCTCCATCAGGTCCTGAAGCGTCATGTGCTCTTTCGGGAACGCGCGCACGATGTCGAGCAGCGCCTCGGACGTCGACCGGTGATTGGCTTCCATGGAACCGCTTATAGGGTCAGTCGCAGCAACGGACGCTTCGCATCGTCACGCACGACCGCAAAGCCAAGCTTAGCGTATGTCGATTCAGGTCCGTTCCACAACTCGCCTGCGTCGATTGCACCCCGTTTCGGGAAAGCGTCGATCGATTTCGCGCCGCGCAGCCTCAGATCGTCGACGATGAGCGAGAGCGCGTCGCGCGCGACGCCCTGTGCCCGGAAATCGGGCAGGATGAGTACGCAGCCGATCATCCAGGCATCGTCGCTCGCCGTCACGCCGAACTGCGAGGCAAGCTTTGCGAAAGCGTCACGCTTCCACGCCTGCACCCAACCGGCCAACGCATCGTCTACGTGTACGAGATAACCGTCGTGAATGCCGTCCGCGAAGAGCTTCCGCCGGAGCGCGAGATTGTCCGCCGCCGTCCGATCCCCCCAGCCGTCCCATGTCGGCACCCACCACGCAACGCAATTGCACCACCCGTTACCGGTGGCGTCGCAATGAACGCGCGCGAACTCGGCCTCGTTTTCGGCCATCAATCGTTTGACGGTGACGCGCATGGCGTTACGCCTGTGGACCGGCAAACTGCGCGAGGAACTCGGCGCCGGTCATCTTCTTCGTTGGGTTCGAGAACGCATAGTTGCCAGGGTTCTCGTCGACGAAGATTTCGCTCGCGAACTTAAACTGCCCCGGATCGTCGAACGCTTGTGCCGCGACCACCTGGTGCGACCCATTGCGCATGCGCCAGAACAGGGTCGATCCGCAGGTCTTGCAGAAGCACCGCTCGCCCCATTCGGACGATGTGTAGACGCCGAGCGCCGCCGGTGTTTCGACGTTGAGCGAGGACCCGACGTCGACCGCCATGAACGTGCCGCCCGACCAGCGCCGGCACATCGAACAATGGCAAACCCCCATCGTCATCTCTGTCGGCGTCGCGGTGAACGTAACGGCGCCGCACAGGCAGTGCCCGTGAAGGGGTTGATTGGCCATGACGCGTCTCCCAGGGCGAAATGCCAGGGAGAGAAATAGTGCGCCCGAACGCTGGGCTCAATGACCAGTTAGCGCTTTCCGGCCTCGACCGCGTCTTCGAACGTGCGCAGACCAGTTCTGACCGCGTTCACGAGCACAGCCATGTTGCCCGGCAAGTGCTCGTTCTTCCACATCTTGGTGTGCGCTTTCGGAATGTCGTTCCAGCCGAACACCTCCGACATGCACGGATCGATGCGCCGCTCGACGACGAGACGGTTCGCTTGGCTCGCCTGCTGCAGGTTCGCAAAGTGCGAACCCTGAATGCGCTTTTGGCGCATCCACACATAGCGCGCGTCGAAGGTGATGTTGTAGCCCGTGGTGCCCGCGCAGAAGACGACCATGCCGCCGCGCTTGACGACCAAGCACGACACCGGAAACGTCGACTCGCCCGGATGCTCGAACACGAAATCGACGTCGTTGCCCTTGCCCGTGATGTCCCAAATCGCCTTGCCGAACTTGCGGGCTTCTTTGGTCCATTCGTCATAGGCGGGCGTGCCCACTTGCGGCATCGCCCCCCAGCATTTGAAGTTCTTGCGGTTGATGACGCCCTTGGCGCCAAGGCTCATCACGAAGTCGCGCTTCGTGTCGTCCGAGATGACGCCGATCGCATTCGCACCCGACACCGCGCATAGCTGGACCGCGAACGACCCCAGACCGCCCGACGCGCCCCAAACGAGCACATTGTGTCCTGGACGCAGGATGTGCGGGCGATGCCCGAAGAACATGCGGTACGTCGTGGCGAGCGTCAGCGTGTAGCAAGCCGACTCTTCCCACGTCAGATGCTTCGGCCGCTCCATGAGCTGGCGATCCTGCACGCGCGCAAACTGCGCGAACGAACCGTCCGGCGTCTCGTAGCCCCAGATGCGCTGCGACGGCGAGAACATCGGATCGCCGCCGTTGCACTCTTCGTCGTCGCCGTCGTCTTGATTGCAGTGGATGACGACCTCATCGCCGACCTTCCACCGCTTCACCTTCGAACCGACCGCCCAGACGATGCCGGCCGCGTCCGAGCCTGCAATGTGGTAGGGGTTCTTGTGCCCGTCGATTGGGGAGATTGGCGTGCCAAGTGCGGCCCAAACGCCGTTGTAGTTCACGCCTGCCGCCATCACGAGGACAAGCACGTCATGGCTGTCGAGCTCCCAGGTCGGCACGACCTCGATCTGCATCGACTTCTCGGGCTCGCCATGCCGATCCTTGCGGATCGCCCACGCGTACATCTTCGAGGGGACATAGCCGAGCGGCGGAATCTCGCCGATCTCGTACAAGTCCTTGTAGGTCGGTTTCGCTTCCTGTTTCACAGCCGTCGATACCGCTGACATGGGGGCCCTCTGCACGCTACGGAGGGGCGCCGGATAACACACGCTCATTGTGCGGCGCAATATGACGAATCCGCAAGTATCCCCAAATACCGCGTGGAAAAGTTAACGGAAATTACGCCGAGAGGAGAAATTCAGTAGTTTTCTAACATGATGTGCTGCGCTGCAACACTCACCGACCGGCCTATTCGATCGAATTGAGTCGGTAGCTTTCAGGCCGCCTTAGATCGCCCCGCTGTTTGATCCGCGGCCGCTATTCCAAGGTGTTGCCATGCGCTCGCGCGTTTTGCTTGTCGCTTTCGTTTCGCTTGGCCTGTGCCTGCCAGCCGCCGCCAAACCCGACAAAGGGTGGGGACCGCCGCCTCACGCAAAGTCGAAGCACTTCCATGCCGATGTGCAGCCGCCCCGATTCTCGGCGGCGGACACGACGCGGCTGCGCGTCTATTTCGCCGAGAAGCCGGTCGTGTGGACGGGTCTGCCGCCGGGCCTCGCGCGCAACTATGGCCGTGGCAAACCGCTGCCGCCCGGCATCGCCAAGAAACTTCCGCCGGGCGTTTTGGCAAACCTGCCGCACCACCAAGGCTATGAATACGCTCGCGTCGGCCAGGACGTCGTGCTCGTCGAGGCCGCGTCGCAAATCGTCGTCGACGTGATCGAACGGATCCTGAATTGATCAATGCTTCGGCGGGATCTTCTCGCCGGCCCGAAGCTCCAACGGAATCTTCTCGACCGCATACGGGCAATTGTAGTGCGGCGAGCGCGCGCAATTGGGATTGTACGCGCGGTTGAAGTCGATGGTCAGCCGCTCGGGCAAGCCGTTGACGTCGATGTCGAGATAACGCCCGACGCCATAGGTCTCCTTCCCCGACAATTCGTCGAGGAAGAACGCCGAAAGCTGCTTCACTTTCTTCGGGTCCGTCTCGTCACTGTACATGCCGAGCTTGATCGCTTTGCCGCCAAGCGTGAACGACGCGGTGCCGACGCGGTTGATCCGCTTAAGCCACCCGCGCGATGTTTGAAAGTCGACGCCCTCCGCGCTTGGTGAGGCCTCGAACGTCGCCTCGACGACTGCCGCCGGATCGTAGGGAAAGTGCTCGAGCCCTTTGAAATCGCGCGCGAGCGGATGGCCCTGATTGTAGACCATCACGCGCAAGCCGTTGACGCCCGGGTTCACCTGTGTGAGCGCAAAGCGTACGTCGATACCCGGCGCGACGTTCACGCGCTGCATCTTGTCGAGATCGAAGGTCTGGATCTCGCCCTCATGGGCGACTTTCGCTTTGCCCTTCGCGTACGTCACCACGAAGTGCGACCCGCGCGGCACGCCCAGCATCCACTTGTATTCCAGCATCTTCTGCTTGCGGTTCGTCAGCCAAGCGCTCTCGCCCTCGTTCAGGTAGACGGCGTCGTCGATCTTCAGGATCGCAAACTCGTTCGACGACCACGCGGCGTTCTCATCGGCCCGCCACTTCTCCCACCCGGCGACCGCGTTCGCCCGTACTGCTGTCGTACCTTGTGTCGCGGCATCATTGCCCGCGCAGGCCGACAGAGTAAGTGCGCTAACAACGGCAAAGGCGACGTAGCAGTACATGGGACCTCTCTCATTTCTCCGCCGATGAAGCGGCAAGCGCG
>JAEUML010000082.1 GCA_016792785.1 Alphaproteobacteria bacterium | reverse complement strand
TTCATGACCAAGCCTCCGGTATTGCTTTCGATTCAGCAATCGAAGCATAGGCAGAATTGGAACAATTGAACAAGGCGGCCCAAGCGCTCAGCCCACGACGTCTTCGGTCACAAGCATTTTGTTGCGATAGCCGCGCCGGTGCAGGTCGTCCATTAGCCGCATGACCGCCGCGTAAGGGACCTTTTCGTCGGCGCGAATAAGGACTTGGCGGTTCCGGTCGCCGCCCGTCTTCTGCTCGACGACCGCCACGAAACTGGACCAGTTCGCAGCGACTTCACCGCCCGCCTGATCGCCCACATAGATCGTCCCATTGTCCTGCAAGCTGACAAAGACAGGCGGCAACGCCTGCACCCGCTCAGGCCCAGTGTTCGATAAATCGATGGGGACGGCGATCGTCGCAAGCGGCGCCGCTACCATGAACACGATCAAGAGGACGAGCATCACGTCGATGAACGGCGTGACATTGACCTCGGCCTTTGCAGAGTTTGAGCCGCGCTCAGCGGCAGCGGTATCGATTTGTGCAGCCATGGGTTCGCTCTCCCGCACCCGGGATCGGTGCGCGGAGAAGCCTATGCCGATTGCAAATCCTGGCAAGTCGGCAAAGAAAAAGGGCCGGATCGCGCCGGCCCTTGTCGTATCTCGGTTGCCTATGCCCGTCAGTCGACGACGTCTTCGGCGACAAGCGACTTCTGCTTGTAACCTTCCTTGTCGATGGCATCCATCAGCCGCATGACGTCGGCATAGATGACCTTCTGGTCGGCGCGGATGAAAATCTTGCGGGTGAAGTCGCCGCCGGTCTTCTGCTTCAGCGCGTCGGGCAAGTTCGACCAATCAGCCTGGATTTCGCCCGTGTTGGGCGTCCCGATATTGATGACACCCGTGTCCTGCAAGCTGACGAAGATCGGCTCGATCGGATCTGGCGGCGACTCGTCCGACGGCGGCGGCAGGTCAAGCGGAATGCTGATCGTGGCGAGCGGCGCCGACACCATGAAAATGATGAGCAGCACGAGCATGACGTCGACGAACGGCGTCACGTTGATGTCTGAATTGTCGTTATACCGGCCGCGTTTGCCGCCCTTGCTTTCGCCGGTTCCTACGTTGGATGCCATATCAGGTTCCTAGGTGCCCGCGCTCAGTTCAACTTGAATTCAACGTCGACTTCGGCGGTCACGACGCGGCCGGGCGCCTTGTAACGCCAGCGCCGAACGCCGTTGACGGCCGCCTGTTCGAACCAGCCCGGCGGCCGCGCCGAAACGACCACGACCTCGCTGACGGTGCCGTCCGGTTGGATCGTGACCCGCACGCGAACGACGCCTTCCTTCTCGGCCTCTTCCGCGCGCCGCGGATAGCTGATCGGCGGACGCGACACCGGATTGTCGATAATCTGCTTGTCGGAAAGGATCGTCGTCGCGTCCGACGTGCTCTCGGCCGGTGGTTGCGGCTTCAGCGGCACCGGCGGCACCTTCACGGGTGCAGGCGGCGGCGGCACCGGACGCGGCCGGAACCGCGGCTTTTCCTGGACCACCTGTTCAGGCGGCGGCGGAGGCGGCGGCGGAGGCGGAGGCGGAGGCGCGACGGCCAGCACCTGCTCCTCCGGCTCTTCCAGTACGTTCGGAACAATGCCCCACGACACGGCAACGTAATACAGCACCGCAAAGTGCAGCAGCACGGAGACGATGATCGTTATGTAGACCGTGCGCCTATCCATGGCGGCCCATTACCCGATCGTTTGCTACTGACCCTGAGGAGCTACCTGGCGATCTTCAGCCACCAAAGCGATCTGATAGAAGCCGGTATCCTGGATCATGTTCATCACACGCATCACTTCTTTGTACTGCACGGTCTTGTCAGCGCGGATGAAGATACGCCGGTTGTAGTTGTTGCCAGACGCCTGCACGAGCCTTGTCGAGAACTCGTTGTAGGTGACCTGGATGTCGCCGATAAAAAGCTTTCCGCCCTTCTGCAGCGACACATAAACCGGGTCCTTCACCTTCGCCGGCTTCGAAACCGACGGCGGCAAGTCGACCTTGACGTTCACGCTGGCGAGCGGCGCTGCGACCATGAAGATGATCAACAGCACCAACATGACGTCGACGAACGGCGTCACGTTGATTTCACTGTTGTCGTTGTATCGCTTTGCTCTCGTCGAGCCGCCGCCCACGCTTCCAGCCATGATCGCTTAGGCCTCGTACTCGCGGGCCACACGCACCAGGACTTCGTTCGCGAAGTTGTCGAGACGCGTCTGGTACGCACCGATCCGCCGCGCGAACATGTTGTAGAAGATAACCGCCGGAACCGCGGCAAAAAGGCCGATGCCGGTGGCGAACAACGCTTCGGCGATACCCGGCGCAACGACCGCGAGGTTCGTGGTCTGCGTTTGGGCGATGCCGATGAACGCGTTCATAATGCCCCAGACGGTACCGAAGAGGCCGACGAAAGCCGAGATCGAACCGACGGTGGCGAAGATACCCATGCCGCTCGACAGCTCTTCGCCGACTTCGGCTTGGACGATCGACATCCGCTGCGCCACGCGCGTCGAGATATGACCCTTTTTGCCGGCGCCGATCTCGTTGACCGCCGCATCCAGCATTCGGGCCATCGCGTTGCTACGGAAGTTCTTGAACGCTTTGCTGTGAGCGTCGACCAGATTGCCGCCGCTACGGAAAGAATTCAGGAAGCGATTACTCGTGCCGTTAAGGCCGGAGAAGAACACGAGCTTCGAGATCATCAGCGCCCATGTGACCACCGACCACGCCATGAGCAGGACCATAACGACCTGCACCACGATCGAGGCATGAAGGAACATCGAAACCGGCGTGATATCCGGACCCTTTGCTTCCTCTTCCGCAGGCGGCGCTGCGGCCGCTGGCTCGGCAGGCGCCGCCGCTGCATCAGCGGGCGGTGCCACGGGAAGGCCATCCGGGCCGATTTCCGGGGGCGCGGGTTCGGTGCCCGGCGCGGCCGGATCGGCCGGCGCGGCGCTACCCGGCGCGGGTTGAGTTGGTTGCGTCTCTGCTGGCTGTGCCCAAGCCGTGGCCACCATCATGGTAAGCCCAAGCATCAAACCCGCCGCGGCGGCAACGCGCGCGATCGTCATCCGATTACCCCTGTTGACTGTTACACGTCTCATAACCACTTGCCTCGTCTCGCCTTGAGGAACCACCGGTCCATCAAGACTCACAACGCACCGTGCCGATCTTACCGGCGGGTCGCCATAAAACATTTAACCGATGCCTGTATAAGCCCCCGACTTGCAGGGGCTCCGCCCAGGCTATTGCTCAATGCCTTTATGGAAATACCCTGCCCAGCCCCGTCATGGCCAGCCTGTTCTCTTAAACAGGTAACCGGCCCAGGCCCGTTCGGCCGATGCCCCCCACTCGCGTTCGACACTTTGTGCGTGCGGATTGCCCGCGCACACCCCCCAACAAGGAGCTTATCTCAAACATTCAGAGCACAATCAAACCGAAAACTGAGCGCGCCGGCCCGGTAACCAAGCCCCAGAATCGCCCGATTCTCCCCGCGACCGCGTTCAAAAGACGCGCCCATACGCCCGATCAAAGCTCGATCACCATCCCGTCAAAGGCGGGCTCCACCCCCGCAGGCAGCGCCGCGCGCAAGGTCTGATAGTCCAAGTCGACGTGCAAATTCGTCAGGATGGCCCGCTTGGGCTTCACGCGTTCGATCCACGCCAACGCCTTGTCGACATGCGCGTGTGTGGGGTGCGGGCGATACCGCAAAGCATCCACGATCCAACACTCCACACCCGCCAACGCTGCGAACGCGGCGTCGTCTAAGTTCACGACATCCGATGAATAGGCGATCGGCCCGAACCGAAATCCCTGACTGACCATCGTGCCGTGATCCTGGTCGAAGGCCAGAACCGGTACCGCTCCGCCCTCACCCTCGATCGCGAACGAGCGAAACGGCCGCGCGATCTCGTGCGCCTGCAACACCGCAGGATAAGCGTCGTTCCCCTTGAAACAATAGCCGAACCTGCTCGTCAGCACACGGAGCGTCCCGTCGGCTGCATAGACGTCCACACGCCGCATCATGTTCTGCGCCACCATGCGCAAATCGTCGATGCCATGCAGCTGATCCGCATGATCGTGCGTGATCAGCACCGCATCGAGCCGCGAGACGCGCGCATCGATCAGCTGCTCGCGTATGTCGGGCGTCGTGTCGACCAGAACCTGCGTCGTCCCGCGCTCGACAAGCAGCGAACAGCGCCGCCGGCGGTTGCGCGGCTCTTTTGGATCGCACGCGCCCCACTCGCCACGGCCGTCTGCACCACCGATACGCGGCACGCCCCCCGACGAACCGCTGCCCAGGATCGTGGCCTTGAGCCCGAAACTCATGCCGGCCGCCGCGCCTTTGCGAACAATCGGAAGAAATTGTCCGTCGTCGCATCCGCAAGTTCTTCCGCCGTCACCTCTTTGATACGCGCGACCGCCAGCGCCGTGTGCGAAACAAAGGCCGGTTCGTTGCGCTGTCCGCGTTTCGGCACTGGCGCCAAATAGGGCGCATCCGTTTCGACGAGCAGCCGGTCGAGCGGAATGTCCGCCACGATCGACCGTAACTCTTCCGCCTTTTTGAACGTCACGATCCCCGAGATCGAGATCATCATGCCGAGCTCCAGCGCTGTTCGCACAAGCTTTGCCGTCGAAGAAAAGCAGTGGATCAGCCCTGGAAACGCACCACGGCCGCTCTCCTCCGTCATGATCGCGCACAAATCGTCGTCCGCATCGCGCGCATGAACGATCAGCGGCAGGCCGGTCTCGCGCGCGGCCGCGATGTGGGCACGAAAGTTCCGAACCTGGTCGGTCTTCGGGCTGTGCTCGTAGTAGTAGTCGAGACCCGCCTCTCCGATCCCAACCACGCGCGGATGCGCCGCGTGCGAGATCAAGGCCGACGCCTCCTCGACCGGTTCCTCCGCCGCCTCGTGAGGATGCACACCGACGGAGCACCAGACGTCTTCGAACCGCTCCGCGATCGCCCGCACCCTGTCGAACGATTTCAGCTTGGTGCCGATCGTCAGCATCGTTCCGACGCCCGCCGCACGCGCGCGCACCACGACATCGTCGAGCTCCGGCCCGAAATCGGGAAAATCGAGATGGCAGTGACTGTCGACGAGCATCGGCCTGATCCAAGAACAACAGTGAGTGAGATATGTCGGCGCCGCGCCCCGGATCAACCGCTTGCTTGAACTATCGCCGCGCCGCCGCCTCGATCGCGAAGAACGTGTTCAAGACAAGCTGCTTCTTGTCCAGGTTCAGTTCGTCCGCCTGCCCCGCCTGTAGCCGCAAATCGTCCCAAAGCACCGACCAGGCTTCGAGCGGCACCGCTGCGCGCAGATGACGCAGTAGCATCTCTTCTCCCGGAACCGGCGTCACCGCAGCATACGCGCCACGCATCGCCCGCTCTTCGATTTGAGACAATAGGGTTACGAACGAACCCAGGCCCGACCGTGCGACCTTCTCGGCAAGGGCGAAGAGTTTCGCGCCGTTCAGGCGAGGCAAGCTCAACAACAGCTCGCAAATCTCCCGATAGATCGCGACCGCTCCCGTCTCAGCCAGCTCCACCGCGCGACCGGGCGCCCCCTCGGCAAGCGCCGCCAGAAGTTCCCGTTCGTCAACGGCGACAGCGGGCGCGAGCAGTGTCACCGCCTCGCGCATCGCATCCGGATCGAGGCCGCGCAGCGTCAGCGTCCGGCACCGCGACCGCGTCGTCGGCAGCAATCCGCCTGGCGCATGCGACACAAGCAGCAGCACGGCGCCCGGTGGCGGCTCTTCCAGAATCTTGAGCAGCGCATTCTGCGCCGACCGGCTCATATCGTCGGCGCTATCGATGATTGCGATCCGCGATCCGCCAAAGGACGAATGCCGCGAGAAAAAGCCGTGCAGGCGGCGCACCTCTTCAACCGGCAACTCCACACGAAAGCGCTTGCGCTCGGCATCCCAGGGCCGCCTGACGAGAAAGAGATCGGGATGTGCCAACGCTGCCACCTGACGCAGCACAGGATGTCCTTCGGCAACGCCGAGATCGTCGGGCACGCTGCCTGTCCCATGCGCCAGCAACGCGCGCGCAAAGCGCCACGCCAACGTCGCCTTGCCCACGCCCTTCGGCCCCGCAATGATCCACGCATGATGCAGCCGCCCGGACTGCGCTGCGCGTGCAAGCGTCTGCGCCGCCGCTTCATGCCCGAAGAGCTCCAGCCGCTCGCGTGGATGCGGCAGATCGCCAACGCGATCGCTTTCCGGAACCGCTTCGACCTCGAGCGATCGCGCGCGCGGCGCCATCAGCGCATTCCCAATCGCGACTTCAGCGCGTCGAGTACGGCCCCATGCACGCGTTCGATCGACTGACCCGCATCGATCACAAGACACCGCTTTGGCGAGCGGCGCGCAATATCCAAGAACCCGTTCCGCAACCGTTCGTGAAACTCGCGACCTTTGCGTTCGAACCGCGTTTCGGAATCCCGCCGCGCGGCGGCCCGCTCAAGACCGGCGTCAACCGGAATATCGAGCACGAGCGTCAAGTCCGGCTCGACGCCGCCCAAAGCGATGCGGTGCAGTTCGGACACCACCCTCGGTTCCAAGCCGCCTGCATACGCCTGATACGCCATCGTCGAATCCGAGAAGCGGTCGCAAACGACATGAGCACCACGCGCGAGCGCGGGATCGATCACTTGACGCCAATGCTCGACGCGCGCGGCATTAAAGAGAAGCGTCTCGGCCATTGCCGACCACCGATCGGCGCCGCCTGTCACCAGCAATGGCCGAATCTCCTCCGCCGACGGAGAACCGCCCGGCTCGCGCGTCTGCACGACATCCATCCCGCATTGCGTCAGATAACTCGCCAGCAAGCGTACTTGCGTCGACTTGCCGGTCCCCTCACCGCCTTCGAACGTGATGAAGCGGCCGCGGCTCATTGCGACGGTACTTCGGCGGACCCGCCCTCAGGCAAAGGGATATCTTCCGTCGCGGGCGCGGGCTCAGGTTTGCTCGACAAGAGTTCCTTCAGGCCAACCTTGACTTGCGTGAACAATCCGCCCGACTCGACATCGGCGCCGGCGTGCACCGGCACCACCGTCGGCGGCACGCCGGGCGCGCTGATCGTCAATCGGCCGAGTTCCTGTCCCCGCGTGATTGGCGGCATGACGGGCTCAAGGTACTCGAGCTTCACCTTAAGACCCTCGCGAGAAGCACGCCGCATGAGCACCGTCACCGGCTTGCGCACCGCCAACGGGACCGCACCGTGTTCGCCGGCCCAAACCTCCGCCTCGCCCACGACGTCGCCCGCCTTCAGAAGCGCATAGGTCTTGAACTCACGAAATCCAATATCGAGCAAGCGCTTCGCTTCCGCCGCCCGCTCGACTTCGGAACTCAGTCCGTTGACCACCAGGATCAAGCGCCGACCGTCCTGCTTGGCGGACGCCACCATCCCGTAGCCCGACGCTGCCGTGTGCCCCGTCTTCAACCCGTCGGCGCCGGGATACGTGCCCAAAAGCAAATTCCGGTTCGCTTGGCGAATGCCGTTCCAGGTAAATTCGCGCTCACTGTAGAAGCGATAGTATTCCGGAAACTCGCGAATGATATAGGCTGCGAGCTTGGCGAGATCATGCGCCGTCACCACCATTTCGGGGTGAGGCAATCCGCTCGCGTTCTTGAACAGTGAATTTGCGAGGCCGATTTTCTTCGCCTCCGCATTCATCAAATCCGCGAACCCCTCCTCGCTTCCCGAGAAGTGTTCCGCGACCACGGTGCAAGCGTCGTTTCCCGACTGAACGATGATGCCCTGGAGCAGGTCCTCAACCCTGATCTGCGACCCGATGCTCACGAACATCTTTGAGGATTCGTTCTTGCCCGCGACGGACAGGCGCCAGGCGCGCTCGCTGACCGTGAAAGTGTCGTCTAGCTTTAGTTCGCCGTGCTTCAGCTTTTCGAAGATGATCGCCGCCGTCATCAGCTTGGCCATTGACGCCGGCGCCATCGGCTTGTCCCCGTCCTTGGAAAACAAGACCGCCCCGGTCTCGAAATCCATCAACAATGCGAACTGAGCGTTGGTCTGCACCTCCGTCGTCGGATCGACGACAGGCTGAGCCTGCGCGGGCAGGGCGAACGCAAACACGACAAGAAGTAGAAAGACGACCAAACGCATTGCACTTTCCTAATCGACGACGATCTGTGCGCCGTTCTGACCTTTGTTGATGACCTTATCCAGCATCGCGTCCGCCTCCGCGACGTTCGCGAACGGACCAAAGCGCACGCGATACAGCGGCTTGCCGTTGATCACGCTTGTCGAAACTTGCGCTGGCCCGACATAGATCAACCGCTCCGCCAACCGCGTCGCGTTGCTGCGCGACAGGAACGCGCCGACCTGTATCCAAAGCCGCGTGCTCGCGGGGATCGCCACGGTCGTCACAACCCCGTCAGGCTCAATGCTTGCGCCTGCTTGTGCGGATGACGGCGCCTGTGCCACGCGTATCGGCGGCGGGGTCGGTTGCGGCGGAGGTGCGGCAGAGGCGCCCGGTGGCGGCGCAAGCTCCGCGCTCGAAACCGTCGAGACAGGCGCGGACTTCAGATCGTTGGGGCGCGTCGCGACAACCTCGCCGTCATGTTGCGGCGGCGCGGCGCCGACCTCAGCGCGCCCTTCGAACTGCACCCGCACGCGCGCCGTGCCCTTGTCCTGAAAGCCAAGCAGTGTGGCGGCGCGGCGCGACAGGTCGATGATGCGTCCGCGCGCGTAAGGTCCCCGATCGTTGACCCTCAGGCGGATCGAACGACCGTTCTCGAGATTCGTAACGCGCACGATCGTGGGCATCGGCAGCGTTCGATGCGCCGCCGTGAGCGCGTCCATGTCGTAACGCTCGCCGTTCGCTGTGGCCTTTCCGTGGAAGTCCGACCCATACCACGACGCAATCCCGGTCTCGTCATAGAAGGGATCTTCCTTCGGGTAATACCAGACGCCATTGATCTGATACGGCGTGCCGACCTTGTAGCCGCCGCTGCCGCCAACCCGCCCGCGGTCCATCGCGCAGCCCACAAGGAGCGTGATCGACAGTCCGACAAGCGCAGCGCGGAGCGGAAACGCGAACCGCATGAGATCCATTCCGTGGTTGAGCAGGCCCGAGACCTGACACTGGAACCCCGAGCGGCCGACCGGCGATTCCTGCGTCGCAAACCTGCGCCTAAACTGCGCGAGCCGTGGGCCGCGCGCAAGACCGATCGAAACTGCCCCTTGAAGGGGCCGCACCCGACCTGAGACAACACCAACAAACGCCACCAGAAGGAACGGACCCCATGGCCTACAGACCCTTTGATCTCTCCGGAAAAGTCGCGCTCGTGACCGGCGGCAATGGCGGCATTGGCTTAGGCATGGCTGAGGCGATGGCCCAAGCCGGCGCCGGGATCGTGATCTGGGGCACAAACGAGGCTAAAAACAAGACCGCCGAAGCCTCGCTGCGCGCGCATGGCGGCAAGGTCTTGGTCCAGAAGGTCGATGTGTCGGCCGAGGCGCAAGTTGCAGACGCCATCGGCGCCGCGGTGAAGCAGATGGGCAGAATCGACACCGTCATCGCCAACGCCGGTATCGGATCGCCCGCCCGTTCGTTTCTGGACATCACAGCCGAACAGTACCGCAAGGTTCTTGCCGTCAACGAGGACGGCGTCTTCTTCACGCTCCGCGAAGCGGCTCGCCACATGCGCGACCGCGCATCGAAGGGTGATCCGGGCGGCTCGCTCGTCGGTGTGGCCAGCCTTGCAGCCATCGAAGGCGCCGCCCGCAACCAGCACTACGCTGCCACGAAAGGTGCTGTCATTTCGATGATGCGCGCCATCGCCGTCGAATTCGCGCGCGACGGCGTCCGCGCAAACGCCGTATTGCCCGGTTGGATCGCAACCGACATGACCGCCGGAGCACAGGCCTCGCCGGCGTTCACGGAAAAGGTCATCCCGCGCGTGCCGGCGCGGCGTTGGGGGCAACCGGCCGACTTCGGAGGCATCGCCGTCTATCTCGCGAGCGATGCATCGGCCTATCACTCGGGCGACACCTTTGTGATCGACGGCGGTTACGCGATTTTCTGAACCTTCGATCCGCGCGCCTTCATCGCGCTATACGCGGCCGCGACGTTCCCCAAAAGCTCGTCGCGCGTCTTGCCGGGGCTGGCCTTCTCGATCAGCGCTGAAGTCGTCTCACCGATGCGCGCCAACGCCGCCGTGTCGCCGCCCGCCTTCGCGCCCAACACGTCCTCGCACAGCGCCGCGACAAGTTTGGAGACCTCCGGCGCACGAGCCCGCCTGTCCAGTTCCTTTGCGGTCGTCTCCAGCTTCGCGAAGTCGGCGTCGAGAGAGGCTCCCGCCGCCAACGCATCTCGCAACGAGAACACCAGGAGCGAGCATTGAAACGCCGCCCGAACGACACGTTCGGCGTCCATCCGCGCATTTGCCGCCTTGATCTCGTCTTCCGAAGCTTTGGCCGAGCGCTCGGTCCATTGCTGGGCCAGTCCTTTGGCGAGCAGGAGATTGGGCGCTTCGATCAGCGGTATCTCGCTCTTCTGAGACCGGTTCTTGCGCCGGTCGGGGCCGGCATAGTCGCTGGTAACGACGAAAGGCTTGCGCGCCTCCACCTGCGCGCGCAGCCGCGCGCCTAGGAAGTCGACAGAGAACGGCCGTGTCACCAGATCGTCAGCGCCGCAATTCAGTGCTTGTTCGACGATCCCACCGTCGAACTTCCAAGTCATCAGCACAATATGAAGGAAGGCGTTGCGCCCGATGTCGCCTTCTCTGATTTTGCGAACGAAGGCGCACATTTTCGATGTCTCTTGCGTCACGTCCACGAGCAGAAAATCGATGATGCGCTGCTGCAGCACGGTTGCTGCATCCTCGGTCGAACCAAGCGCCGCCAGATGTCGAAAACCCAGCATCGTGAGCGCCGACCGCGCCGTGCCGCGATTGGCGGACACGGGATCGAGAACGAGGCCTTCGGCGCGCTCGAACGAGAGGCGGGACCTGGCGGCGGCAACGACGGTCATGCTCTCAAAGGTAACGGCCAAGCGTTGAATAAGACTTGCCGGTCGTTACAGTACCTACACGCGGGCGCCGTCGATAATGCCAAGGAAATCGGTCGCTTTCAGGCTCGCGCCGCCAACCAGAACGCCATCGACACCGCGCGCGTTCAGAATTTCTTTAGCATTCGACGGTTTCACCGACCCGCCGTAAAGCAGCCGAACGCCGCGTCCAGCCGCCCCGAGTTGTGCTTCCATCCGTGCACGGATAAACGCATGCGCCGCCTCGATATCGCCGAGCGACGCGGTCTTGCCGGTCCCGATCGCCCAAATCGGCTCATAGGCAAGCGCGGCATTGGCTCCGTTCGTTTCCGCCGGCACGCTGCCCGCGATTTGATCTGCGAGCACCTTCTCCGTCTGGCCGGCGCTGCGTTGCGCCTCGCTTTCGCCGATGCAGATGATCGGTTGAAGGCCCGCGCGCCACGCCGCCCGCGCTTGCGCCGCCACGAGCGCGCTCGCCTCGCCATGATCCGTCCGCCGCTCGGAATGCCCGACGATCACAAACGAAGCGCCGGCATCCTTGAGCATCTCGGCGCTGATGTCGCCCGTATGCGCGCCGCTCACCGCCGTATGGCAGGTCTGGCCACCGAGTTTCACCGACGACCCTTCGACCACGCCCACAAGCGAACGCAGCAATGTCGCGGGCGGACACACGAGCACATCGGGCGGATGCCCCCTGCCCTTCAGCCCGGCGACCAAGGCCGCGACCTCGCCGCGGGCCGCCGAAAGCCCGTTCATTTTCCAATTGCCTGCTATGAGCTGCGCTGTTGTCACGGGGGCCATCCGATCGAGTGCAAAATGACGCGGGGCACGAAACCTCCGCACGACGGCAAGGTCAAGCGTGCCCGGCCTTGCCGCCCCATACCACGCCCCCTAATATGCGCGCCGCTTCGGATCAGGTGTCGACCGGCGCCCAACGGTGGGCGGCCCCTGCCCCGCACTGCGGCGGAGCGGCAGCTCAAGGTCACCACGAACTCACTTTCGGTAGCGACGTCCCATGCTTGAAACACTGCGCAATGCCTCCAAGGGGTGGCTGGCGGTCATCCTCATCGTTGTGCTCGTGGGCAGCTTCGGCCTGTGGGGCGTCCAGGACATGATCGGCCTGTCGACAACCCCGACGATTGCCACGGTCGCCGACCGCAAGATCGCGCCGGACGAGTTCGCCCGCGAGTTCAGCCGTTTCCTGCTCCAGATGCAGCGCCAGTCGGGCACCGAACTCTCAGCCGCTGAAGCCAAGGCTCTAAACATGGACCGCGAAGCGCTCGACCGCATGGTCACGCGCTTGGCGCTTCTTGAAAAGGCGAAAGACCTCGGGCTGCGCATCTCGCAGGGTCAGATGCTGGACGCGATCAAAGCGATCCAGGGCATGTCGGACGGGCAAGGCGGCATCAACTTCGCGGCCTTGCGTCAGATCCTGGATCAAGCGCAGATGAACCAGGAACAGTTCATGGAGCTGGTCAGCGGCGACATGCTGCGCGAGCAGTTGATCCGCACGATGCTGGGCGGCGTCGCGCTGCCCGCGGGCCTTGAAGCGGCGCTGAACCGCTACCGCCTGGAGCGCCGCATCGTTGAGTACATCCTCATCGATCCGGCTCGTGCAGGGGAGATCAAAGACCCCGACGCGGCGACGTTGAAAAAGTACTACGACACCCATGCGGCCGCCCGCTACTCGGTGCCGGAGTACCGCACGATCACGATCGTTCAGGCGCGCAACGCAGACGTCTCCTCGCAGATTCAAATCAGCGACGACGAGATCAAGCGCGTCTACGACGCCAATAAGCGCCTCTACGAAACGCCCGAGAAGCGTGTCCTCGAACAGATACGCTTCAAGTCAGAGCTCGCCGCGCGCGAAGGCAAAAAGAAACTCGATGCCGGCACCTCGTTCGAAGAGGTCGCCAAGGCCGAGGGCTACAAGCCCGAAGACATCAAGGTCGGCGAGGTCTCCAAGACCGACACGACGGTTCCGGAAGGCGCCTTCGCTGTGGCACTGAACACGCCAAGCGAGCCGCTGAAGGGACCCTTCGGCTGGGTCATCGTCCGCGCCCTGTCCTCAACGCCGGGCACCGTCAAGACGCTCGACGAAGTGCGCACCGAAATCCGCGACCGCCTCGTCAACGACCGCGCACGCGACAAGCTGTTCGAATTGACGCACGACTTCGAAGACACGCGCGGCTCCGGCGCGACACTCGAAGACGCGGCCGCAAAGCACAAGCTGCCGGTCACGAAGGTCACGATCGACGCCCGCGGCAACGATCAGGCGGGCAAGCCAGTCGAGGACCTGCCCGGCGGCGATTTCCTGCCCCGGGCCTTCGCGACCGAACCCGGCATTGACGGCGAACTGACCGAGGGGGCGGAAGGCGCCTACTACGATTTCCGCGTCGACAAGATCGCGGCAGCGACAAAGAAGCCGCTCGAAGAGGTGCGTGAGCAGATCCTCGCCGACTGGCGCGCGGCAGAGTTGGAGAAGCGCCTGAAGGCGATCGCCGACGACCTCGTCAAGAAGGGCAATGCCGGTCAAAGCATGGCCTCGATCGGTTCCTCGCTCGGCCTCGCGCCGCTGATGAGCGACCCGCTGCCGCGTTACGGCCAAAGCGCGCTCTTCGCCGCGAGCACCGTCAACGCCGCGCACGAGGCAAAGGTCGGCACGTTCTTCGACGGTCCCGTCGCCGACGGCAAGAGCCTCGTCGTCGCCCGCCTCGCCGAAATCCAATACGCGCCGGAACCGCCGGACTCGCCGACGCGCGGCATGTATTCGGGCCGCCTGCGCGAAGCCTTCGCCAGCGACATCGCCGAGACGCTCGCCAACGCCGCCCGCGCCGAAGCGGGCGTGACCGTCGACGAGAAAGAGTTCCAAAAGTTCCACACTGGCGAATGACCGACCCGACGCCCGCGTTCGAAGACTTCAAACCGGTCTACGACGCGGGCAAGCCCCAGATCGTCGCCCGCGCGCTCGTCGCCGATCTCGACACACCGGTTTCCGCCTGGCTGAAACTCGGTGCGCATGACCCGTATTCCTTCCTGCTCGAAAGCGTTCAAGGCGGCGAGATTCGCGGCCGCTACTCGATCATCGGTTTGAAGCCCGATCTCGTCTGGCGCTGCCGCGGCCGCCAAGCCGAACTGAACACCCGCGCCCACGAAGCGCCGGACGGCTTCGTCACGGAAGCCAAACCGCCGCTCGCCTCGCTGCGCGATCTGCTGGCGCGCACGCGCATCGATCTTCCTGCGTCCCTGCCGCCGATGGCATCGGGCCTGTTCGGTTATCTGGGCCACGACATGGTGCGCCTGATGGAGCGCCTGCCGGAGCCGAAACCCGACGCGCTCGGCCTGCCCGACGCAACGCTCGTGCGGCCGAGCGTCGTGGCGATCTTCGACGCGGTGAAGGCGGACGTGACGATCGCGACGCCGGTGTTCCCAGCCAAGGGCACGAACGCCCGCGCCGCCTATGACGCGGCGCAGGACCGCCTGTCCGCCGTCGCCGTCGACTTCGCGCGCAACAGTGTGCCCGACGACATGCTCGCGGCCGAACCCGTCGACCTCTCCCCGCCCGTGTCGAACACCACACGCGAGGAATACTTGCAGATCGTCGCTCGCGCGAAGGAATACATCGCCGCCGGCGACATCTTTCAGGTCGTGCCCAGCCAGCGCTTCCGCAGACCCTTCAAGCTGCCGCCGTTTCAGCTTTACCGCGCACTGCGCCGGCTGAACCCGTCGCCGTTTCTGTTCTTCCTGAACTACCCTGGTTTTTCCGCCGTTGGGTCGAGCCCGGAGATCTTGGTCCGCCTGCGCGACGGCACGGTTACGATCCGTCCGATCGCAGGCACCATCCGCCGCGGCACGACGCCGGCCGAGGACGCCGAGCTCGCAAACCGCCTGCTCGCCGATCCGAAGGAGCGTGCCGAACATCTGATGCTGCTCGACCTCGGCCGCAACGACGTCGGGCGCGTCGCGAAGACCGGCACCGTCAACGTCACCGAGCAATTCGTCATCGAGAAATACAGCCACGTCCAGCACATCGTCTCGAACGTCGAAGGCAAGATCCGACCCGACAAGGACGCGCTCGACGCGCTGATCGCGGGCTTTCCGAACGGCACCACGAGCGGGGCCCCGAAGATCCGCGCGCTCGAAATCATCGACGAACTGGAAAAGGAAAAGCGCGGTGTCTATGGCGGCGCGGTCGGTTATTTCTCCGCAAACGGCGCAATGGACACCTGCATCGCACTCCGCACCGCGATCGTGAAGGACGGAACGATGTACGTCCAGGCCGGCGGCGGCGTCGTTGCCGACAGCGACCCGGAGGCCGAGTTCATGGAAACGGTCTACAAGTCCGCCGCCCTCTTCCGCGCCGCCGAAGAGGCCCAGCGCTTTGCCGGCGCCAAACCGAACAGATAGTTTCCTGCCGCCAAATTCAACTTGGCGGCGTAGGCAGAACCTTGCTGCCGACCGGGATTTCTTCCGCGGCGCTGATCCTGCAACTGTCGTTGTCGTGATCGTCGTCCGCAAACGGCCTACGGCTGAACTTAAGAACGTCGCCGAGCTTCGGGCAATCAGCCAACCACGCGACGGTGATCAAACTCAACCAATGGTGCACCTGGCCGACCTGTGTCACAAGAACAAGGCGTCACACCCGCTCGATAATGATCGCCGGCGCCATGCCGCCAGCAGCGCACATCGTGACGAGCCCACGCTTCAGCCCGCGCCGTTCCAGTTCGTCCAGGACGGTTCCGATCAGGATCGAACCCGTCGCGCCGATCGGATGGCCGAGCGCCATCGCGCCACCGTTCACGTTGACCTTCGCCCGGTCGAGTTTCAGGTCGCGGATGAACTTCTCGGCGACGACCGCGAACGCCTCATTGATTTCGAAGAGGTCGATGTCGTCGATCGTCAGCCCCGCTTTCGCGAGCACCTTGCGCGCGGCCGGCACCGGCGCGTTCAGCATCAGGGTCGGGCTGTCGCCCATGTTCGCCATCGCGACGACGCGCGCGCGCGGCTTCAAGCCGTGCTTCTTCGCGTAAGCCTCCGATGTGAGAAGAAGCGCCGCCGCACCGTCGACGACGCCGGACGAATTGCCCGCGTGATGCACATGCTTGATCTTCAGATCCGGATAGACCTGGCGGACGAGACCGCCCAACGTCGTCCCCGCCTTGTCGAAGGGAAACTCGGCCATCGCCTCGAACGCGGGCTTCAGTTGCGACAGACCCTCGAGCGTCGTCTG
>JAEUML010000055.1 GCA_016792785.1 Alphaproteobacteria bacterium | reverse complement strand
CAGGCACGACGACCGCCGCCGCGCCGAGCACGATCAGCGCGTCCTTGAACAGCGAGGCATCCACGGGCGCAGCCATGCGGTCCGCATAAGCTGCTTCGGGGCGGCGTGTCGAGCACCAAACGCGTGCACGATTGCCGCGGGATGCGTCTCATCCGAATAGACTTCCTACTCGAACAATCACCTCCGTCGTCATGGCCGGGCAAGCGTAGCGCGACCCGGCCACCCAGGGATCGTAGGGCCGACCGGCGGAACCGCTTGTGCGTTGTCCCTGGGTGGCCGGGTCAAGCCCGGCCATGACGAACTTTTTTGTCATGCGATCGAAATGTTCGATCGGTTGGCCTCAGGCGTTTAGTTCTTCGCGGGTGACGCCGGGGAACTGGGTGACGTAATCGGCGCCGAAGGCGAGGCTGGGTGTTTGGAAGCCCGGTTTCGCTTCGCCGTTCGCGGCGCGCTTCGCTATGTCGAGGCCGGTGAGCGCGGTCAGCGAATAGCCTTCGGGCGTTTTCAGGCGTGTGCGGACGGTTTCGCCCTTGGCGTTGCGCGCCACGCCGATCAGAACGGCATAGCCCGTGCGGCGTTCTTCGTCGGTCGGGCCTTCGGGGCGCTTGTCGATTTGCGATTTCAGGATCGACTGCATGAAGGACAGCCCCAAGAACATCTTCACAAACGTCGGCGTCTTCAGCATGCCCTTCATCTCGGGCGTGACTTCGAAGTGGACCTCGATGTTGGGGATCTTCGTCGAATGAAACGCGGTCGCGACGTCGCCCCAGCTGACCGCCGCGGTGGGCCGCGGGCCTTGGCCGAAGTCGATCAGGTCTTCGTGCATGCCTTCGAGCTGTTCGATGTCGCCGTTGCGGCGGGCGAGCGTGCCCTTGGCGATGCCCTCGACCATCGTCTTCAGCGTGCCGCGCGAGGCTTTGCCGAGGCCGCCGATATAGAGCTTCAAATCCTCCGCGTCCGGCAGGCGGCGCTTCAGGTGCGCGGCGAGGCAGTCGGACGGCACGACGTCGAAGCCCACGCCCGGCAGCAGCATGACGCCGGCGCGCTTTGCCTCCGCATCGCGCGCGGCCAACGCTTCGAAGACCGCGATTTCGCCCGTGATGTCGAGGTAGTGCGTCTTGGTGCGGATGCAGGCGTCGGCCATCGGCCGCGAGGTCGCGGAGAACGGGCCTGCAATGTGAAGCACGGCTGCGACCTCGTTCAGCGCGCGGTCGAGCTTTTCGGTGTCGGCGAGGTCGAAGGCGCGCCACTCGAGCCCGAGTTCTTCGGCGAGGGGTCTAACCTTCGATTCGCTGCGGCCGGCGAGAATCGGCCTTAGGCCCTGTGTCTTTGCGGTCCGCGCGGTCAGTTTTCCGGTGTAGCCGGTCGCGCCGTAAATCAGGATTTTTCCGGCTCTGGACATGTGAATCTCCGTGCACGGCGCAATCGTCGGCGTCCGGGGCTTGCCCCGTCAAGGGTGCGTGCGGGGCCGTCCCATGGTAAAGACTCGCCCGGGGAATGTGGGCCATGATCGTTCGCGCGGCGTTTGCCGGTTTGCTGATCGTTTTCGCCGCGCCCTTCGCGTATGCGGAGGGCGTCACCGAAACGCGTGGGTGGTCGAACTGCCAAGGCGGGGACGGCGTGTGGGCGGAGATGCGCATCTCCGGCTGCACGGACGTGATCAAATCGGGCAAGGCCGAAGGCGCCGATCTTGCGCGCGCGCACTACAACCGCGGCAACGCTCTGCTGCAGAAGGCGGAGTATCTGAAGGCGATCGACGATTATTCGGCGGCGCTGAAGCTTCAGCCCGACGACCCGAAGGCGCTGCACGAACGGTGCTGGGCGCGGGCGGTGATGGCGGTCGAGTTGGAAGACGCGCTGGCCGATTGCAACGAGTCGCTCCGGCTGCAGCCGAACGACGCCGAGACGCTGGGCGGTCGCGGCTTCGTTTATCTTCGGCTCAAGCTCTATCGCACCGCGATCATCGACTATGACGCGGCGCTGAAGCTCGAACCGCAAAACGCGCTGATCCTGTTTTCGCGGGGGACGGCGAAGTCGCGAGCGGGCGACGACGAGGGCGGCAAGGCCGACCGGGCGGCGGCGCGGGCGCTCGACGCCAAGATCGAAGAGGTCTTTCAGCGTTTCGAGGCCGCGCCCGGCGGCGGAGGCATGTGGGCCGCCATGGTCGATTATTGGCGTGCCGCGATGCAGTGGCTCTACTGACAGGCGAGTGCGTTTGACAGTTTGACGGAAATTGTCAAATTTGTCGGCATGGATGCACGGGACGGCATATTGAAGGCGGCCGAGGCGGTGTTCGCGCGGCACGGCTTTCGCCAGACGGCGATGGCGATGGTCGCCGAGCAAGCCGGGTTGACGCGCCAGGCGCTCTATCACCATTTCGCATCGAAGGAGGCGCTGTTCGCGGCGCTGGTCGATGCGCTGCAGGAAAACGCGCTGGCTTCGGCGAAGGCGGCGGCAGCGCGCGGCGGCGGCGATCTATCTGAGACCGTCTACCGGATCATGCTTGCGCATCACAAGAGTTTCGTGGCGAGCGTCGCCGGGTCGCCGTTCGCGGCGGAACTCGTCGAGGAAGGGAACAAGCGCTGCGCGGCAGCAGTTGCGGCGCATGCGCGGCGGTTCGAAAGGGAGCTTGAGGCGGCGATCGCGGCGCAGGTGCGCGCGGGCCGCTTTGTGCTGCGGACGGGCGTTGCGCCGCGCGACTTGGCCGAGATGGCGACGGTCGCGGCGAAGGGCGTGAAGGTTGCGTATGCGGCTGAGGGCGAGTTGCGCTATGCGCAGGCGCTCAAGCGCATGATCGAGGTGGTTTGTGCGGGCGCCGCGAAGGCGCCGGCGAAGGCAATGCGAACGGGGAAGTTGAGGAGAACGGGCTCATGATCACGATCACGGTGAACGGCACCGCGCACGAGGTGGATGTCGAAGACGGCATGCCGCTGCTCTGGGTGCTGCGCGACGTCTTGAATATGACCGGCACGAAGTACGGCTGCGGCGTGGGCGCGTGCGGCGCGTGCACGGTGCTTGTCGAGGGGTCTGCTGTGCGGAGCTGCGCGATCCCTGCTGCCTCTGTTGCGGGCCAGGCGATCACGACGATCGAGGGGCTCAAGTCCGGGGACACGTTGCACAAGGTGCAGCAGGCCTGGATCGACGCGCAGGCGCCGCAATGCGGCTTCTGCCAATCGGGTCAGATCATGGCTGCGACGGCGCTTCTAAAGGAAAAGCCGCAGCCGACGGATCAAGAGATCGACGAAGCGATGACGAACATCTGCCGGTGCGGCGCCTACGCGCAAATCCGCGAGGCCATTCACGCCGCCGCTAAGGCGTAAGGAGGAACCCATGGTTTCGCGTAGATTTGTGATTTTCAGCGGCGTCGCCGCGGCGGGCGGACTTGCTGTCGGCTACGCACTAATGCCGTTCTCGACGCTCGACCGGGCGAAGGGCCTGATCGCGAAGGAAGGCGCCACCGCGCTCGGCGCGTGGGTGCGGATTGGGACCGACAATTCCGTCACCGTGATCGTGCCGCACTCGGAAATGGGGCAGGGCATTCACACGTCGCTGCCGATGATGCTGGCCGAAGAACTGGAGGCCGATTGGTCGCTCGTGCGTATGGAACAGGCGCCGGCCGACATGGCGTTCGCGAACGCCGCGCTCGCGCGCGAGTATCTGCGCGGCGACATGTCGATCCCGGCCTGGGCGTCGGGCTTTGCCGATTTCGGCGCGCGCAAAGTGGCCGAGATGATGAACCTGCAGATCACGGGCGGCAGCACGTCCGTGCGTCTGACCGGCGTGCGCGGCATGCGCGTCGCGGGCGCTGCGGCGAAGTGGATGCTGGTGAAGGCGGCGGCGGCGGCATGGGGCGTCCCCGAATCCGAGATCGTTGCGAAGGCGAGCACGCTGACGCACGCGTCCGGCAAGTCGGCGACTTACGGCGAGATGGCCTCTGCTGCGGCGGCATACGATCCGCCGGTCGATCCGCCGCTGAAGGCGAAGGCGGCCTACACGATCGTCGGCAAGCCGATCGCGCGTTTGGATATTCCGGGCAAGGTCGACGGCAGCGCGAAATACGGCGTCGACGTGCGGCTGCCGAACATGAGTTATGCGATTGTCGCGGCCTCGCCTGTTTTCGGGGGCACGCTGAAATCGGTCGACGAAGCGCCGGCGAAGGCGATGCGCGGCGTGAAGAAGGTCGTGAAGCTGCCCAACGCGGTCGCGGTCGTCGCCGACAATACCTGGCGCGCGAAGGAGGCGATGGCGGCGCTGCAACCCGTTTGGGACGAGGGCAAGAATGCGTCGCTCACGCAGGCGTCGATCTTTGCCGGCATGGA
>JAEUML010000066.1 GCA_016792785.1 Alphaproteobacteria bacterium | reverse complement strand
GGGCGCGCGGTGAAGACGGTCGCGCGCGACGCCGGCTATCGCAGCGCGAGCGCCTTCGTCGCCGCGTTCAGCGACACGTTCGGCACCACGCCCGGGCGGTATTTTGGGGACGCAATGTAGAAGTGCGATCTTCCCGGGAGTGCGGGCATCTTGCCCGCCCTTTGTGATGTTGACTTTCAGCAAGAGCGGGCAGGATGCCCGCGCTCCCGGGAAGAAGCTAAGCCGCCACGAACGTTCCATGGAAACCAAGCGGCAGGGCGTAGGGGCAGGTGAGGCGGGCGATGGGACCGTCCGTCGTGCGGCGGGCGTCGAAGATGCAGAGCTGCGTGCGGCCGGCGCGCATGTCGAGGGCGGTTTGGATCAGCCAGCCGTCGCGTTCGCCCATCGCACCCTTGCGCGGCACGAAGACGGGTTCTTCGCTCCATGTGCCGGGCGGGTGGAGATAGGTTTCGCTTACGCCCCTCTCCCAGTCCCAGGTCGCGACGCCGCCTTCGGTGACGCCGTGCGTAATGCGGTGACGCTCGCCCACGCGGCGTGGGTCGATGCGCGGGAACTCGCCGACGCCTTGGAGCGTCGCGATCACGCCGGCACCCGACGGCGGCAGCGTGATCAGTGATGGGCGTGCGCTCAGCGGCGCTTGCGCGAGGCCGAGCGCGAGATCGCGCGCGGTCTTCACCGCAAACGTCGCGTCGGCGTCGAGGCAGGCATCGAGCCGGATCGCGCCGTCCGCATCCTCCCACGCGTTGCCGATGTGGTAGAGGAAGCGCGCGGGCAGTTCGTGGCGGCGCACGATTTCAAGCGTGTTCTTGTCGAGCACGAGCGCGGTCAGCGGCTTGCCCGGCTGCCAGGCATAGCTGTCGACCAGCGTGCTCGCGGGGCCTTCGCGGCGAAGCAACGGCGGCGCCAGCAGCACGATGTGGCGCGCGGTGATGGCGAAGTCGTGCATTAGGCTCGCTTCCGGCAGCTCGATCAGCTTGGCCTTGCGCGTCGTGCCGTCGGGCGCCAGATGCCAAAGCACGCAGCGTTTGCCGATGACGCCGAAGTTCCAGGTGTCGCCTGAGGGCTCCGTCTTCGGATGGGCCGAGAACGCGACGCCGTTCAAGCCGCCGTCGAACGCCTTGCGGCCGAGCGTCGCCAATGTCTCGGCGTCGATGCGATAGGGCGAGCCGCCCTCCCACAACGCCCACACTTCGCCCGCGATCGGCAGTACGTTCGTGTTCGCAGCGTTCAGATCGTCGGGCGCGCGAATGCCGGTCAGGTTCTTCGGCGCGAAGCCGTAGCCGGTATAGAGGAAACGGCCCGCGGCCTTCTCCGCCCGGCGCTTCGGCGTGTCGACGAAGCGGCCGCGATGCGTGACGCGGCCGTCCGCGATCGCGAAGCGCTGGATCATGCCGTCGCCGTCGAACCAGTGGCCGAGGCGCTCGCCGCCACGTTCGAATTGCGCAGGGCCGATGCGGTAGAAACTGCCGCTGAGTTCGGAGGGGAGCCGGCCCTCAAGGCGCGTGAGTTCCGCATCGAATGTCTCGGGCGCGGTGCGGAAGCCGATGCGCCAGTCGTCCTCGGCGCGGACGATGCGCGGCGACACTGCCAGCGCCACGGCCGATGCCGTCAGTTGCGCGAAGGTGCGCCTCGTGAGCCGGGTCATGACCGCCCCCTATTTCAGATTGATGGTCTGGGCGGCGCCCGCGGGGCCGACGTTGAACGCTGCGTCGGCAAAGCTCGGCGGCCCCAAGCGGATCGGCGCATCGTTTGAAAAGCCCACGGGCTCAGCCGGGAAGCCCATCAAGTTCGTCTCCATCTTCCCGTCGCCGTTCACGTCGTGGAACAGTTTCACGCCATAGCGGCCGGGGGTGGGGGCCGCGAGCGTCAGCGTCACGGTGTTGGCCGCGACCGGCACGCGGGCACGGACGAGCGGGGCGCCGGACCAGCCTTTCTCGTCGTGTAGCGCCACCATCATGAAGCCTTGCGGTGCGGCGACGCCTGCGACCGTGATTTTGACGGTGGGATCGGCCTCGGCGCGGGGCGACGCGGCGAGCGCCAGACCGGCGGCGGCAAGGGCGAAGAGGATCAAGCCATGCGGTTTCATCGAACGGGTCTCCCTGTTGTCGACCACGGCGGGATAACAGGGCGGACGCGGGTCCGGTTGGGCGCTTGCGTGAAGCTGGCCGAGTGTTTCGCGAACGGGCCGCGCGCGCGGCTCGCGTGGCGCAGAGAACAGCCGTTTCCCGTTTGCGCTTCGTGAGTTGGCGGTCAGATCCAGCCGGAGTCGCGCAGTGCGGAGATGTTCGGGCGGCTGACTGGCGCTTCGGCCCCGTCTTTCAGGATCAGCGTCACGCGCCGGTCGGCGCGTTTGACCTCGGCGACCGCGTCCTTGGCGACCCACCAGGAGCGGTGGACCTGCGCCCCCTCGATGCCGTCGAGCTCGACGAGCGCGTCGGCCATGCGCATGAGGATGAGGTCGGAGCCTTTCGACGTGCGCAGGCGCAGATAGTGGTCCTCCGCCTCAACGGCGTAGAGCGTGGCCCCCTTGAGTTTCGCCGGCAGGCGGTCGAGGAAGCGCACGGGAGCCGGGGCGCCCGAGGGCTTCGGCGGGGCGGCGCGGGTCGCGGGGCCGGGGCGGTTGATCAGCATCATCAGCGCGGCCGCGGCGCCGGTGACGATTGCGACATCGAGGAACAGGATGGGGAGCGAGGACCACGTGCCGAAGATGAGCCGCGTATAGGCCCAAACCAGCACCGTGCCGGGCACGCTCACGGCTGCGGTCACGATCGTCCAGAGCAGCACTTGGTTCTCGCCGATCTTGGGCCGGCGCATCATGCGCAGCGCGATCGCGAAACCCGCCGCCGTGCCTGCAAGGATCAAGGGCACCCAATAAATCAGACGCATGAGCAGCGGCCGTTCGCCCGTGCCGAACGCGCCGACGATCGCCAGGAACACGCCCGCCGCGGCGGCGGCGGCAAAGCTCTGCCAATACGTGCGGAAGAAGGTGAGGGCAGCGATCATGCGGGCAACTTGCCCGACCGCCGCTTCGCCATCAACTCGCCAGCTCAAGCCGCCGGCGCCAGGTGCGCCGTTCACTTCACTTTGCAGCGGGTACGAGGTGTTGGCGATAGATGCGTGCAGGTCTCGGCTGCGGGTCTCCCACGCAGGGTTCGCGGATTCGTTCCGGTCCACCGCTTGAAGGCGCGCGAAAAAGCGGCGACGTCAGAGAAACCGACCAGGAAGGCCGTTTCGCTTACGGACACCTTGCGTGCGCCCAGGTACTCGAGGGTCAACTTGTGCCGCAAGCCTTCGAGAACTTTCTCGAAGGTCGTGCCTTCATCCTTCAAGCGGCGGTACAGGGTTTTTCTTGAGAATCCCAACTGCCTGGCGATTTCGCCCATACTTGCCCCGCCCGTGTGCAGGATCGGCATAAGGGCACGCTCCACGCACCCTTTGACCGTTGTCGAGGCATCGAGGGATTCGAGAAGAGCGTCCGCATGCGCCATCAGTATGCCGAAGGCATAGCGCGGCTGGCGCGCGATCGGTTCGGAGAACCAAGTTTCGTCCAGCAACATTGCGTTCTTCTCGCACCCGAACGTCACCGGAACCCGGAAGATACGGTCGAATTCGGCGCGGTATGTAGGTGCGCGATGAGTGAAGCGCACCGCTTTGACGAATTGCCGATCGAACCAGCGTCGGTTGCCGCTCACAGCCCGGGCGAATGAGGCTTCGGTCAGTTCCGGGAAGGCGTTGGGATCGTTGCGTGTGTCGATGAGCCACAAATCGCCTGCGTTGCGCTCCAGTCGGAAGCGCTCGGCTCCACCGATATCGACGTCGACGACCAAGCGGGCGTAGCGGTTACAATGATCGAACGCTTCCTTCATAGTTCGCGCGGCTTGACCGATGAGCCCCATAATCGAGACCTCCGACAAATCGATCGCCTCTCCGAAATGGAGCGCGAGTGCGGGATCGTTGGCCAACTCCTGACCGGCTTTCATCAGCGCCACATACTTGGTCAAGGGCAGCCGGGCGTCGCCGTCCTCCACGTCCTGTAGCGCGATGCCCGACTGGCGTGCGAGTGCCTCCCGATCCGCCCCACGCGAAACGGCATACTCCATCAGCGCTCGTGCAATGCTGGCTGCAACCGTACCTGCGAACATCTGACGATCCGAGAGGCTCCTACGATCAAGTAATCGGCCGCAGGGATCATTCCGGCTGCTGTCCGTGCGGCATAGGCTGCGAGAGACGTACCACAACACGCGAGGCCGGCGTGACAGACTTACAGCGTGACCGTGTCCCGCAGGTGCCCTCGGCGCGCTTGGCCGGCTTGCTTTACCTCATCGTGATGGCCGGCAGCGCGTTTCAGTTCCTGGTTCGCGCCACGCTTGTGGTGCGTGGCGACGCGTCGGCAACGGCCGCCAACATCGCCGCTTCCGAGCACCTCTATCGCCTTGGAGGCGTCGCAGAACTTGTCGCGCTGGCGAGCTCGATCGGCGTGGCGGCAATCTTCTATGAATTGCTCAAACCCATCAGCAAGAGCGGTGCTTTGCTTGCGGCTTTCTTCAATCTTGCAAGCACGGCAATAAGGGGGGCTGTTGCGCTTAGCTATTACGCAGTGCTTTTGTTGCTGCGCGGCGGCGACATGCCAGGCACACTCGTGCAGGAGGATCTGCAGGCTCTTGCGCTGCTGAGTGCCCGGCTCTACGGCCTCGGCTTCGATATCTCGTTGTTCTTTTTCGCCTGCAACAGCGCGGTCCTCGGATATCTGTTCTTAGGCGCGCAGTTCGTTCCTCGCTTGCTCGGTGTGTTGCTGGTGATCACGGGCCTGAGTTACCTTGTGCAGATCTTCGCGAACTTCCTACTGCCATCGTTCGGCGCCAGTCTCTTTCCGGCATTTCTCCTGCCAGCGGCGAGCGCGTTGCTGCTGGTGAATGTCTGGCTTGCACTGTTTGGCGTGAACGCTGCGAAATGGCGCGCACAAGCCGACGCTTCGGGTCATCGGTCGTCGCCCTGATGACGTGAGGCACTTTGTGCCCCACGCCCGCCGAGTTGGCACACGTCGGCGAGCGACGCCCAACGGAGCGTGATCATTTCTTCTCGAGTTTCAGCGCGTGGCCGTTCATGCAGTAGCGCAGGCCCGTGGGTTTCGGGCCGTCGGGGAAGACGTGGCCGAGGTGGGCGTCGCAGCGGGCGCACAGCACTTCGGTGCGGCGCATGAAGAAGCTGCGGTCGTCCTTTTCGGCGACGTTTTCCTTGCTGATGGGCGCGAAGAAGCTCGGCCAGCCGGTGCCGGAGTCGAATTTCGTCTCGGATTCGAAGAGTGGCAGGCCACAGCACTTGCAGGCGTAGGTGCCTTTCTCTTTCGAGTCGTGATACGGGCCGGTGAACGCGCGTTCGGTGCCGTGCTTGCGCGTGATGTGGAATTCCTCAGGCGTCAGCTGCGCGCGCCATTCGGCTTCGGTTTTGACGATCTTTTCCATCGGGGCCTCGTCCGCTCTTAAGGGCTTGCACAAGAGTAGGCGCGAGCGGGCCGTTCGGAAAGGTATCCTTACGATAGTCGGCCGCGAGAACAATACGGGGCCCGCGGCGGTGGCCGCGGGGCTCCGATCGTCCTTGCCGTTTCGGCTTAACCGCCGAATTTGTAACCCGCCCCGAGCAGGAGCGTGTGGGAGTCCAGGTCGTAGCTCGACGGTCCGCCATGCACGACGGTGTCCTCGTCCGTGTCGCTGTAGCGGTATTCCGCTCGGGCAAACCAGCCGCCTTCGTAGTCGTGCTCGACACCGAGGCCCGTGCTCACGCCGTCGACATTCGCCGTCGGCTTCGGGTTGCCGCCGGGGATGTAGAACGATTCCGCCTCAGCCCACACCCAGCCCAGCGTTCCGAAGAACTGGGTCTTGCCGCAGGCGTAGCCGATGCGGCCGCGCAACGAGCCGTTCCAGTTCTTCTCGATCACGTAGATCTCGGTGTTGCCAGGGTTCGTCGGGTCGGAGTTGTTCGAACCGTCGCCGTCCGTCCAGTTCACATCGCCCTCGACGCCGAGCGACCAAGCGCCACCGACGGGAAAGCTCACGCCTGCGAACAGGCCGCCGACGAAGCCATCCGTGTCGAGATCGAAGTTCGCCGGGTAGTTCGGGATCGTGACGTCGGATTCAGACCAGTCGTATCCGCCCTGAAGACCGACGTAATACGTGGGGGCAGCGTTGCTTGTCCCCGCCGCCACGACGGCGAGAAGACAAGCGGCAGTCATTCTTAGGATCATCCAGTGTTCCTTCTGAGATTGGTTTCTTGAGGCAAGGCGACGGATCAGAATCCGTGCCGCACGGTTACCAATCGTTTAAGGGCGCGAAGCACCGTCAGCGGTGCTTGGCCCAGAAGGCGGACAGTGCGTCTGCGACAAAGACCGGCTTTTCGATCTGATACCAATGGCCGGCGCCGGGCGCCGGCGTGAACTCAGCGTTGGTGTTTGCGGCCAGCTTCGCACCGAAATGTGCGGCCGCGTAGGGGTCGTTTTCGCCCCATAGGACCAGACCGGGCGCGGTGACGTTCTTCAGATCGGCAAACCACTCATCGGCTACGCGAATTGCCGATCGGTAGAGCGTGAGAATGCTCGCCTTCATTTCGTCATCCATCAGCTGCGCGGTCTCTCGCGCCTCTTCCGGCGGGATGCCTTGCGCGGCGAGGCCTGCGGCCATCAGGTCCGCGCTCATCATTTGCATGAGCTCTTCGCCCTTGCCGGGCGTCTGCCAGATTTGCGCGGTGTCGTGCCAGACATAGCCGGGGTCGAGGGGCGCCCCGCCGCCGCTCCAGCTGCGCACGAGGCCGGGCGGCGCGATCGATACGACCCGCGTCACGAGCAGCGATCCCCAATCGTGGCCGACGAGATCGATCGGTCCGTCGAGCTTGCGGAGCTCTGCGAGAAGCCAAGCGGCGTAGCTGTCTTTGTCGGCGTGGAATCCCGCCGGGCGCCGATTGCCGAACCCGGGCAGCGAAAGACAGACCACGTCGGACCGCTTCAGCTGCGCGAGTAGCGGCCGCCAGACGCGCGCGGTGTCGGGGACGCCATGGACGAAGACGGCGGGCATCCTTGAGCCCCGCTCTCTAAGGGTAGACGATCCCGATCGTTTCGGCGATGCAGGCGGGGCGGTCTTGGCCTTGGATTTCGATCGTGTATTCGCTCGTGATCTGCTTGCCGCCGGATTTCGCATCGACGTTCAAGAGTTTGAGCTTCGCGCGCACCTTCGCGCCGACCGGCACCATGTTCGTGAAGCGCACCTTGTTCGAGCCGTAGTTGATGCCGCGGGTGACGCCGTCGACGCGCATGATCTGTGCGCCCAGCCACGGGATCAGCGAGAGCGTGAGATAGCCGTGCGCGATCGTGCCCTTGGTCGGCAGCTCGCGCTTGGCGCGTTCGACGTCGAGGTGGATCCATTGGTGGTCGCCGGTCGCGTCGGCGAATTTATTGACGCGGTCCTGGTCGATCGTCACCCACTCAGAATGTCCGATGTCTTGGCCGACGTAATTCTCGAGTTCGGCGTACTTCACGACTTTCATGCTTCATGCTCCTTCGGCTTGGTCGACGAGTGCGCGCACACGCGTGTGAAGATCGTCGAGGTAGTGATCCTTGATGCCGGCGCCGTCGAGGGCGGCGACGGTCCGATAGAGATAGTCGCGGTTCGTGCCCAAGTGGCCTTCGGCCTTGGCGATGCGCGCCGCCTTTTCGTCGTGGCTCAAGCCCGGCAGATAGCGCGGGTGGGCGGTGTTCATCACGAACGTGACGCCGCGCACGCGCCGCGCGCCCAGATCGATGTCGATCCAGGTCGGCACATAGGCGCCGGACAGCATCTCGCGCATCCAGAGGATTTTGCTTTCGCTCTCCACGTGCTCGGGCGCGATGCGATGGGCGATGCCGGCGCAGGCGCCGCCCGGCACGAGGCAGAGCATGAGGCCCGGGTTGTCCGGCATGCCGCGGCCGAACCTCAGGCGCATGCAGCACGAGCGCTGGAAGCCTTCGACCTGCGCGGGCAGGCTTTCGTCGACGTGGATCGCGGGGTTCCACATCAGCGAGCCGTAGCCGAAGACCCAAAGGTCCTGGCCCGGCACGTGGTGCGCCATGGTCTCGGCGCGGGATTTCTCGCGCGCGTCTTC
>JAEUML010000376.1 GCA_016792785.1 Alphaproteobacteria bacterium | reverse complement strand
CCGAAGGGCGCGATGCTGACCCACGGCAATATCTGGTGGAACAACAGCATGAGCCTGCTCACCATCGACTCGCTTGAGACCGATGTGACGCTGGTGGTGGCGCCGCTGTTTCATATCGGCGGGTTGAACGTCACGACGTTGGCCGCGTTCCAGAAGGGCGCGGAGGTCGTGCTGCATCGCGGGTTCGATCCGTCGCGGTGGATCGAAGACGTCATGAAGTACAAGGTGACGACCGCGTTCGCGGTGCCTGCGATGCTGTTCGCCGTCAGTCAGAACCCGGGCTTTGCGAGCGCCGATTTCGCGACCGTGCGCACGATCATTTGCGGCGGCGCGCCGGTGCCGGAGCCGCTGCTCCACCTCTACGCGAAGCGCGGCATGCCGATCAATCAAGGCTACGGCCTGACCGAGACGGCGCCGATGGTGACGTTCCTGACCAGCGAATGGGGTGCGGCGAAACTCGGTTCGGCGGGCAAGGCCGGGTTCTTCGTCGATGTCGGTTTGGTCGATGCGGACGGCAAGTTCCTGCATGAGCCCGGCGCGCGGGGCGAGGTCGTGTGCCGCGGCCCGAACGTGATGAAGGGCTATTGGAACAAGCCGGAAGCGACGGCCGCGGCGATCGATCCGGCCGGGTGGTTTCACACCGGCGACGTCGGTTATTTCGACGCCGACGGCTTTCTCTTCATCTGCGACCGCGTGAAGGACATGATCATCACGGGCGGCGAGAACGTCTATCCGGCGGAGGTCGAGGCTGTGCTCTATGCGCATCCGTCGATCGCGGAGGTCGCGATCTTGGGCCAGCCGGACGAAAAGTGGGGCGAGGCGGTCGTCGCGGTCGCGGTGCTGAAGCCCGGGCAGTCGCTGACGCTCGAAGCGTTGCGCGCGTGGGGCACGGAGCGGCTCGCGCGCTACAAGTTGCCGTCGCGGTTGGAGGTGATTGAAGCGCTGCCGCGCAATCCGGCGGGGAAGGTGTTGAAGTTCGAACTGCGCAAGCGGTTTGTGGAGGGGAAGAGGTAGGCCACGGATGTTACAGAGCCGTGCTCGTGAAATCGCGCAGGCGGAGCTTGATCGTATCAACGTCTTGCTTGGCTTAGAGCTGCGAATCTGTTCCGCGCAGGCCCTTCCTGGAACTTGGATGTTTCTCACGGCGGGCTCCGGATCGGAGGGCGACCGGCCTGAGCATATGAAAGCGATCTTCGTGCTCGGCGACGGGCGCGTGATCCATGCGCTGACGCTAAGGCGGCCGGATGAGCAGCTTGAGAAACTTCGTGCCTCGCTCGCCGATCCTTCCGACCTTCAGTGGATCATCCCTCGCAGCAAGCACGACTTCGATAGAGCGCATGCCGTCGTTGCGCTGGGCTATCCGGCGGTGGAGCCGATCCTGCCCAAACTTCTTGAGTGGTTGCAGGACATGAATTGGCCGATCGCACACGTGTTGGGTCCGTTCCTTGCCGGCATCGGCGCGCCGCTAGCCCCATTTCTGCGTCCCATTTTGTCGGGTAACGACGGGACATGGAAATACTGGATCATCGGGAATGTCATCGGCGCCAATCCGGAATTGTTCGAACTGTTCAAAGGTGATCTGCAACGTATGGCCACCAACCCGACACCCGGTGAACGCACGGAGGAGATCGATCAGCAGGCGCGCGAGATTTTGGAGGAAGGCCCGACCCCATGGTCACCTGACAACTCGGGTTAATTCGGGGACATAATACTTGTTCCCGCCTTGGGGACCCGCACTCTGCACCGTTCCTTTTTTGTTCGAGAGTGATGCGTTTGGCAGTCTCCTTTTTTGAGTGAAATTCACCGCGCCAGTGCCAAAACGTGAGTCGGTCCCTGCTGCACAACAGAAGATCGGTTGCTATCTCGCGCCCACGCCGTTAATCGCGCTTTCCCCCTTGCGCTAACGCCCGTTCCGTTGAAACGATACGGGGCCCGGTTGGGCGTGGCTTTTGGTGTTGGTTGCGCCTCTCGGGCTTTCAGGGAGCAACCACATGGCAGACAAGAACGGTAAGGGAGGACATGGGCCACGTTGCGTGGCCCTGGTCGGACCTCAGGGCGGCGGGAAAACCTCGCTGCTCGAAAGCATGCTGTGGATTACGGGGGCGATTACGCGCAAGGGCGCCCACGCGCAAAGCACGGTCGGCGACGCCTCGGCGGAAGCGCGTGACCGGATGATGAGCGTCGAGGTCTGTGCGGCCACGACGAGTTACCTGGGCGACCATTTCTCGTTCCTCGATTGCCCGGGGTCGATCGAGTTCCAGCAGGAGGCGCTGAACGCGCTGGCCGGTGTCGATGCCGCCGTCGTGGTGTCCGATCCCGATCCGACGAAGGTCGCGCTGCTGCAGCCGCTCTTGAAACGGCTCGCCGATCTCGGCGTTCCGCATTTTCTGTTCATCAACAAGATCGACAAGGCGCAAGGGCAGATCCGCGAATTGCTCTCAGCGCTCCAGCCGGTTTCGGCGCGCCCCTTGGTGCTGCGCCAGGTGCCGATCTGGAAGGACGGCATCGTCACGGGCTTCGTCGACCTCGCGCTCGAACGCGCGTTCGTCTATCGCGAGCATGCGGCCTCGGAAGTCATCGCGATCCCGTCGGAGATGGCCGACCGCGAGCACGAGGCGCGCTATCAGATGCTCGAAAAGCTCGCCGATTACGACGACCATCTGATGGAGGAGTTGCTCTCCGATATCGAGCCGCCGCGCGATGAGGTGTTCGCCGATCTGTCGCGGGAACTCGCCGAAGGTTTGATCGTTCCGGTGCTGTTGGGTTCGGCGGAGAAAGACAACGGTATTCGCCGTTTGCTGAAAGCGCTGCGCCATGAGGTGCCGGATGTCGCGCGCGCCGCGAAACGCCAGGGGCTTGAGACCAGCGGCGACGATCCGGTCGTGCAGATCGTCAAGACGATGCATGCGGCGGGCGGCAAGCTGTCACTCGCGCGCGTTCTGCGCGGCATCTTGAAGGACGGCGTCACGCTCGCGCGCAGCGACGGCGGGGAGGAGCGGGCGTCGGGCCTGTTCTCGATGATGGGCGAGAAGGCGACGAAGATTCCGGGTGCGGGCGCGGGCGACCTCGTTGCCATCGGCCGGCTCGAGCGGGCGCAGACGGGCGACACGCTGGCCTCGCCGAAAGCCATCAAACCGCTGAAGCGGGCGGAGGTGTTGCCGCCGGTCTATAAGCTCGCGATCAAGGCCGCGAACCGGAACGACGACGTGAAACTCTCGAGCGCGATCGCGAAGATGCGTGAGGAGGATCCCGGCGTCGGCTTCGAGCAGGTGGCAGAGACGCACGAGTCGGTGCTGCTCGGCCAGGGCGAGGTGCATTTGCGCACGGCGCTCGCGCGCATCGAGCGCAAGTTCGGGCTGAAGCTTTCCGCGCACACGCCGCATGTCGGCTATCGCGAGACGATCCGCAAATCGACCGAGCAGCGCGGGCGGCACAAGAAGCAGTCGGGCGGGCATGGGCAGTTCGGCGATGTCGTCTTGCAGATCAAGCCGATGCCGCGCGGCGGCGGGTTCGAGTTCGTGGATCAAATCTCGGGCGGCGTCGTGCCGCGGCAGTTCATCCCTTCCGTCGAGAAGGGCGTGCGCGACTATCTGCACAAAGGGCCGCTCGGGTTTTCGGTGGTGGACGTGTCGGTGACGTTGACCGACGGCAGCTATCACACGGTCGATTCCAGCGACGCGGCGTTCCAGATGGCAGCCAAGATCGGCATGTCGGAGGGCATGGCGAATTGCTCGCCGGTGCTGCTCGAGCCGATCATGGCGGTCGAGGCGCACACACCCGCCGACCACACGTCACGCATCAACCAGATCATCACGGGCAAGCGCGGACAGTTGCTCGGTTTCGACGGGCGCGAAGGCTGGCCGGGGTGGGACACGGTGCGGGCGCACATCCCGGAATCCGAGCTGCAGACGTTCATC
>JAEUML010000058.1 GCA_016792785.1 Alphaproteobacteria bacterium | reverse complement strand
TATTTTGCCGGTCTTTGCGAACTGACACCGATGGACACCACTGCCGCCCGCTTTTGTGGGCCGGCAATGTCGAAGCCGGATAGCGATGCGCCCAAGGTGGAATAAGCGACAGAAGCGAAAACCCGCACCCCAAGTGCACGGTCTTCGACATAACTTGGTCCTCGCGCCGTGTGGGTAGAGGGCTGAACGTCTGCTGAACCTTAGCGCGCCGGCATGTTCTGCTTGGTCCAGGTGGCGAGCGCCAGAGGTGGCTCAGTAGCTACCGCTCGCGCCAGAGCGATCTTTTCGTCGGCGTTCGGGCCGAAGTACGTATGCGCTTCGAAGTAGTTGAACATCTCTCGAAACTCGCGGGCCCCGGGGAAGAAGCCGTCAAAAACCTCGGCTGGTACTTGGTTGAACGCGACATCATGTCCCTGGGCCCGCAGCGTCTCCACCACATCCGCCCAGCTATACAGGCCCCCGGACAGGGCCAGGTGCTGCCCCGCGCCCGTCTTATCAGGATGCGCGAATGCGCCGGCGACGATCGTCCCGAGTTGCTCGATGTCTCCCATGTGGATCACCTTGGCGTCAGGCGTCATTGGCAGATTCACGTCGCGCCCGCGAGAAGGGCGATCTTGAGTCCGCCGTCCGCTTTGCCAGTCTTTCGATCAGCTCACGCGGCGGAGTGGACGCTCTGATCGAGCCGGTAAGCAAGGCGATGAAAGACCCGAAAGCGCGACCGCGTGCAGTCGCCAAGATCAAGGAGGCGGCAGAGAGGGACCCGGCGTTCGAACCGGAGGCCCTGCTCATTCTCATCGGTGCAACCGACGACGCCCTCGACGCAATGAACGCTCGGGTCAAAACCCGACGGTCCGTGATAGGTGCGATGTCATTCGCCTGGCGCCTTGTCGCGCGAGGTGAGGGTTCGAATCCGAAGCTCAAGAAATTCATGCGCGAGATGGGCCTTGTGGCCTATTGGAAGAAGCACGGCTGGCCCGACCGCTGCCGGGCGAAGGGCGAGGACGATTTCGAATGCGGTTGATGGGTCCCTTCCGTAACCTGGGGCGGCAATTCTATTCGCCATTTCGTTGATGAACAGCAACGAGGCTGAGCTTCCGTCAGCTGCTCTCAACGGGTAGGTGTTTTAGGCTATCGCGTGTGCGGTTGGCTCCGTGTAGGATGGCGCTGACTCATGGGACCGCAATAATGCTCGAAGACGCAAATTTCATCAGCCAGATCATCGCCGCCGTTGCGATCGTCGCGTCGTTGATCTTCGTTGGTCTGCAGCAACGCCACTCAGCGAGGGCGCAACGGGCCGTCATTGAGCAGGGGCGCGCCGATCGTCGGGCGCCGAACGAGGCAAACGGCACGAGCCGCCGGGTGAGGTGAGCGCTGCGATCGTCGGCTGAGAGACCGATCGCGTCCCGGCCCCCAATCGACAACGAACGCTCACGCACGCAACGCGAGTTGGCAGGCGTCGCTTTCGCTGAGCGCTGCCCCTTCGCGAGAAAGGTCTTCGATCATGCGCGCCGGAATGTGTTGCCCCAGAAGCGCTTCGGATTCGGCGCGCTTCTGTGCCGCGGCCGGCATAAGAACCGCTTCCGCATTGGTCGCGAAGTAGTGTCGTGTCCAGCCGAGCAGGCGCGCCGCATCCTCGTGTCGGCCCGCCATCGCGGTGCGCCACACAATATGGTCGAACAAAGGCCCCAACACGCCGACGGGCGTTCGACCTCGATTTCCTCGCGAAGATAGGCCAATGCCTCGACGTGCCGGCTTCTTCTTGTTAGACAATCGACAATCTGCTGCAGCACATGGAACAAGCGCTGCATGTCACCGAACGGCTCCGACCTCAACCGCTCGCGTTGCTGCAGTAAGGCAGCAATCGCTTCGTCGAGCAGTCCCGACTGTTGCAACACTAGGCTCACTACCAACTGAGCGAGATTCATCACTTGCAGAAAGCCCCCGGCGCGGGCAATCGCAACGGCGGTCTCGGCCTCCGCAAGTGCGTCGGAAAGTCTCGCGTGGCGCGCGGCAACGGCCGCTCGTGCGGTGTGGTGCCATGCGCGGTCGCCGGCGAAGCCCCATTGCTCGATCAATGGGGCGACGAGCCTGAGCTGACTCTCCGCAGCTTCGGCGTCGCTCAGAAACTGCGACAGCAATATAGCGTCGATGTAGAGCGAACGGGCGAAACCTCTGTTATCGCCCACTGCGCGATAGAGCGCGATCGAACGCTCCAGCGCAACATGCGCGCGCTGCGGCGCTTGGAACATGAGCACGTTGCCGAGAGTGAATTGACAGCGTGCCTCCACCGATGGAGGGGTGGTCGCCGAGATTCTGGCTGCAGCCAACTCTATCATCTGCCGCCGTTCCTCGTACAACGCGCTGGCGTCCCAAACATCATACCCTGCCCCTGCCAAGGCGATACCGAGGTTCGGATTTCCATCGGCGCCGAAGGCCCAATCCAGGGCGGTGCGCAAATTGTCCAATTCGGGGGCGTAACGTCGTCGCCAATCGTCTGTCGGCATCCGAAACCAATCGTCGACCCCCGTCTCCAGAAATTCGCGTACGTATTCGGCATGGCGCGCCGCGATGCTGCGCGTTTCGCCGGCCTCGCCGAGCTTCTCGATCGCATAGGCGCGCGCTGTCTCCAAAAGGCGGTAGCGTGCTCTGATGCTGGACGTATCCGCCACCACAAGCGACTTCGCGACAAGATCCGACAGGCAGTCAACCACGTCGAACTTCTGCAGGATGCCGTCGCCCGCCACCGCCTGAGCAGCCTCCAGCGAGAAGCCGCCGACAAACAGCGCCAGTCGGCGAAATACCGTCCTGTCCTTCTCGTTCAACAATGCGTGACTCCAATCGAGTGTCGCGTGAAGCGTTCGTTGACGTGGCACCGCGGTTCGTCTGCCGCCGATGAGCAAACGGAAACGGTCATCCAGGCCATGCGCGACCGCAGCGAGCCCTAGTGCCGGAACCCGAGCCGCCGCCATTTCGATGGCGAGTGGCACGCCGTCCAGGCGCCTGCAGATGTTGGCGGCAATCGGTGCGGCTCTGTCATCGAACACAAACGCGACATCTCCCGCTTTCACGCGCTGCAGGAATAGCGTCACCGCGCTGGCTCTGAGAGCCTCGGCAGCGCTGGGCTCGGGAGCATCCGGCACGCACAGCGAGGCGACGCGCATGGTCTGTTCGCCGGGCAGGCCGATCAGTTCTTGCGAGCTCGCCAAGATGTGCACACGCGGAGCGCCGATAAGTACTGCCTCGGCAAGTTCCGCGACCGCATCGATCAGATGCTCGCAATTGTCGAGCACGATCACTAGCTCTCGGCTCTCAAGGTGGCTTGTCAAGATGTCGCGTTGCGATCGATTTCCCGCGAGATCTAAGCGCAAGCCCGCGCCGACGGCACTGACCACAAGCGCCGGATCGCTTATGGGAGCAAGCTCGACGAACCAAACGCCGTTTGCGAATTTCGGCAAGAGTTCTATGCCGGCTTGGATCGCCAAGCGCGTCTTGCCGACGCCGCCGGGGCCGGTGAGCGTCACCAGACGGTTGGCGGTGATCAGCTCCTTGACCGTCTGAAGCTCGCTTTCCCGGCCGATCAATGGCGTCAAGTGGCGCGGCAGGTTCGTGGGTCGCGTCTCGGATGCCCGCAGTGGCGGGAAATCTTGCGGCAAGCCTGTGACGGCAAGCTGATGGATTGCGACGGGTTGCATCGGGTCGTCGAGCGGGTGCGAGCCGAGGAGGCGTGAGGGCTCTTTGACCTCGCGCTCGGACGCGAGCAGTTCGGCGGTCGCGGCCGTGAGCAGAATTTGACCGCCGTGACCCAGCACCAGCAGACGGGCGCACCGGTTCAGCGCGGGGCCGAACCAGTCGCCCTCGCGCTTCTCGGCGGTGCCGCAATGTACCGCCATGCGCACTTTGAGGCCGTCAACGGCCGAGAAGTTCGCCGCTGCGAGAGCCTTCTGTGCAGCGATCGCGGCATTCGCCGCATCCGACGGACGTTTGAACGCAGCGAAGAACGCATCGCCCGCGGTCTTGAACACCTCGCCCTCATGCGCCGCGATCGCCGTGCGCAGGAGACGATCGTGTTCGGCGAGCGCCTTTTGCATGGCAGCCCGGTGGTTCAGCCACTTTAGGCTCGACCCTTCGATGTCGGTGAACAAAAACGCGGTCAGAGTCGCGGCGTCGTTCATGCGCTTACCTCGCGCGCCTTCTCTGGCACGGCTGGAGCCCCATGGAACTTCGCGGGCACGGTCAGGTCAACGCCCCGTTGAGGCCGATGCTCGACATCGACGTCACGGTGATTGTGCCCCTTTAAGCCGCTTCCTGCGAATACTCTGCGCAGGAAGTTCGCTCGAAGCGGGCGCGTGTCCTTCGCGTGTTGGAACCGGCTGCCCGATGCGTGACACATTGGGGGCGGGTTGATCCCGGAACCGTGCGCGACGCGGAAGCCGAGGGTCTGAGAGGATCGCGTGTGAAGCTGTCTCCCGCGTAGAAGGGCTCATGACTCATCCAGGAGACCGTTTTGATCCTCAAGGACCTCTATTTCATCAGTCAAATCATCGCGGCCGTCACTGTCGTCGCGTCGTTGATCTTCGTCGGTTTGCGGCTGCGCTATTCGGCGCAGGAGCATCGCGCGGTCATCGAAGGGGCGCGCCGATCGCAGCACGGCGATGTTCTCAGTGTGGATCGAGACGCAGCATGCGAGCTTGATCGAGTGCATCGCGGCGGGTGATCCGAAGTTAACGTCCGCCGAACTTTATCGCGCGCAGTTCTTCTTTCGCACGGCGATGATCAATTTCGAGCAGGCGTTGCTGCGGCAGAAAGCGGGGTTCATGCACGATGCCGCCTGGGCGACGACGAAAGCCGCGATGCGGTCCTAACTGCAGAGCCCGGGCTTTCAGGCGCTGTGGGACATGCTGCGCCCAACATATTCGGCTGAACTGACGGCGACGGTCGAGACGTTGATGGACCGTTCTGCCTCGTGGCAACCTCCCGACCTCGTTCTGCACGGGGGCAAAGCAACGGAGACTGTGCGGAGTGACGCGCCGGTGTCCCAGGCGTAGATCGTCAAGCCGCTTCTTCGCCGAGCGCTATGCGGTCACGCGCACGGTCTCGCTGTCGCGCCGAACGCTACTCTCCAGAATGTGCCGCACCGCAGGTTGCTTAGCGATCTCTTTGACGCCGACAAAACACGGCGGCCGGCTCGGGTCAGTGGTACTGATCGGCGATTGCTGACATCAACGTGCGGCGGCCCCGACTTCGGTGGCCGCCGTCTTCTTTCTTGTCTATCCATTGGCCGCCGCGCTGCGTCCGAACGCGGCATAGAGCGTCGGCAGGAGCACAAGCGTCAGAAGAGTCGAGGTCACGAGCCCGCCCAAGATGACGGCAGCCATCGGGGCCTCGATTTCGTGGCCCGGCGCGTTGGCGGCAAGCACGATCGGCAGCAACGCCAGCGAGGCGCAGCTCGCGGTCATGAGGATCGGGGCCAGGCGTTCCGTCGCGCCGCGCATGATCAGAGCGGGACCGAAGGGCATGCCCTCCTCGCGCTCGAGGTGGCGATAGTGACTGATGAGCATGATGCCATTGCGCGCCGCGATGCCGAGGACGGTCACAAACCCTACAAGTGAGCCCAACGACAATATGCCGCCGCTCATGACCACACCGGCGACACCGCCGATGAGCGCGAACGGCAGCGAGGCCGCGATGAGCAGCATCAGCCGCGCGGACTGAAATTCGACATAGAGCAGCAGCAGGACGCCAAGCATGCTCAAGACGCTGAGGCTCAATAGCCGGGTGCGCGAGTCTTGCAGCGCCTGATACTCCCCCAAGAACTCCGGATGGTCGCCGCGCGAGAATGTCAGCTTCTGCACGCGCGCCTTGACCTCGCGCGCCACGCTGCCGAGATCGCTGCCGTCCTTCACGTTCAGCGTGACGTCGATTCGGCGCGAGCCGCCCTCGCGCTTGATTTCGTTTGGCGTCGGCATGATCACGACATCGGCAACGTCGCCCAAGGGCACGCGTGCGCCCGTCGGCGTTTCGATCGGCAACTGGCGCAGCGCCTCGACGTCATGTCGAACGCGCTCTACGCCCCAGACGGCAACGTTCAGCACTCGCTGATCGTGATAGATTTGGCCCACGCGTTCGCCCTGGACGAACGTCGTGGCCGCGCGGCGGACATCGGCCGAAGTCAACCCGAAGTTTGCGGCGATTTCGGGCCGCAGGCGCACCTGGATCTGCGGCACCAGAACCTGCTGCTCGACGTGCAGGTTGGACACGCCGTCGACGCCTGCGATCGCTGCACGAACCTGCTCGGCTTCGCCGCGCAGCACAGCGACGTCGGCGCCGAAGATGCGAACGACGATGCTGGCGCTTGCCCCGGTCAAGACCTCCTTGATCCGTTCGCGCAGATAGGTCAGCACGTCGCGGTAGAGGCCCGGATATCCGTCGACGACGTCTTGAATGCGCTTCAGCGTCGCGTCGTAGGGAGCTTTCTCATCCAGACTGATCCAGAGTTCCGTGAAGTTCGGGCCGACAACTTCATCCGCCACTTCTGCGCGCCCGATATGGGACCCGAAATTGCGGACGCCCGGAATGGCGCGCAATTCCTTACTGGCGCTCACCGTGATGCGTGTCATCGCTTCGAGCGAGGTGCCGGGCTTCTCGACCCAGTGCATCAGAAAGTCGGTCTCGCGAAAGTTCGGCAAGAACTGCTCTTTGAGCACGATGCCGGTCATGCCGGCGCCGGCGATCAGGATCGCAAGGGCGACGAGGCTGGTGCGCGGCCGCCGCACGAAGCCCGGCAGGATCGCTTCATAGGCGCCTTTGAGCCCGCGCACGAGCAACGGCTCCCGCCGCGCCAGAGGCTCGCCCGGCATCAGCATCAGACAGAGCGCCGGCGTCACGGTCAGCGCTACGAGCAGCGAAGCTGCGATCGCCAAGAGATAGGCCATCGCAAGCGGACGGAAGAACGTGCCGGCAAGGCCTTCGAGAAACAGCACCGGCACGAACACCATGGCCACGATCATGCCTGCGAACACGACCGCGCTGCGCACTTCGAGTGAAGCGGCGAGGACGACGTTCAAGGCGGGCTTTGGGTGCGCCTCGGCTGCGTTGAGTCCCAGGCGCCGGCGAATGTTCTCGACGTCGATGATCGCATCATCGACGATTTCACCGAGCGCGATGATGAGGCCTGCGATCACCATCGTGTTCAGCGTTCCGCCCTGGAAATAGAGGACGAGGCCTGCGGCCAAAAGCGACAACGGGATCGCGGTCAGGCTGATGACGGCGGAGCGCCAATCGAGCGTGAAGAAGAACAGCACGACGACGACCAAGATCGAACCGATCAAAAGCGCCTGCGTGAGATTGCCGAGCGAGCGCTCGATGAACGTCGCGGGGCGGAAGATCGTCGGATCGACGTCGACGCCTTTAATACCGGGCTTCAGGGCGTCGAGCGCCGCCTCGACTTTCTTCGTGACCTCGAGCGTGTTCCCCCACGGCTGTTTTTCGACGATCAGAAGTAGACCCGGTCCATCGTTGATCACCGCATCGCCGATCGGGGCAGGGTGGCCGACCACGACATCGGCGATGTCACCAAGGCGGATCGGTGCGCCGCCCTCAAACCGCACGACGGTGCGGGCGAGATCGTCGGGCGTGTAGAGTTCCGTCAGATGCTGCACCGGCAGGCGCTGGTTCGGCGTGTCGACGAAGCCGCCGCCGCTGACCACGGTCGCATCGCCCGCGGCCTTGACCACTTGATCCAGCGTGACGCCGTTCGCGGCAAGCCTGTCGGGGTCGACCAAGACTTGGAACTCGCGGTCGCGCTGGCCCCAAATCGCGACGTTCGCGACGCCGCGAATGCCCATTAGGCGCGGGCGGATCGTCCAGAGCGCGAGGTCGGAAAGCTCCATTTGGCTCAGCGTTTTCGACGAAACGCCGATCTTCATCGCGCGGCTTGTCGAGGACAGCGGCTGCAGGATCACGGGTGGGCGCGCCACGCTGGGCAAGCGCGGTGCGATGGCGGCGACCCGCTCTTGAATCAGTTGGCGCGCACGGATGACGTCGGTGCCCTCTTCGAAGATGCAAAGCACCGAGGACAGCCCCAGCACCGACTTCGAGCGCAACGTCTTCACCCAGGCGACGCCGTTCAGGGCATTCTCGAGCGGGACCGTGATCAGGCTTTCAACCTCTTCGGTCGACAAGCCCGGTGCTTCCGTCTGAATCTCGACCCGGGGCGGCGCGAACTCCGGGAACACGTCGAGCGGAATGCGCGTCGACGTTTGAACACCGAACACGACCAGCAACAGCGCAAGCGCCGCGATCAACACGCGCTGGCGGAGCGCAAAGCCGACGATCGATGCCAACACGATACCGCCCCCTTGGCCCTTTAGTGCGCGACGCCGAACTCGGTGCCGAAGAGTTCCGGCGAACCGGTCGCGACGACTTCGGTGCCCGGCGGCGGTCCCAGCGCCAGGACGGCGGTGTCGCCGACGACCGCGCGCACCAGCACGCGCTTGCGCGCGAACACATGGTCGGCCAAGCGCGCGTACACCCACTCACCGCCCTGCACGTCGTAGAGCACTGCCGACCACGGCACGGTCAGCGCGTCGGTCTGACCGGTCGTCGGCACGTCGACATTCACGCGCTCGCCCATGCGGAACGCGCCGTCCGGATTGTCGCCCTCATAGAAGATGCTGGCGATGGCGGCTTGGGCGTTCGCCATCATCGGCGCGGAAACGGGTTTGACCTCAAGCGACTTGCCATGCACTGCCAACGCGTGCACCCGGGCCGGCGCCGTCAGGTCGAGCCGGGCCAGATCGCCGACATAAACGCTCGCCTTGATCCAGATGCGTCGGGGCGCCTCGGTTGCGGCGATCGATTGGCCCAGCAGCGCGCGCTGCGACTGCGCGGTCTTGAGCGCCGCCTCTGCCGTGTCGAGTTCGGCCTTGGCGTCGTCGAGCGCACGTTCGCTGACGTTCTTTGCTTCGAACAATTTCTTCGCACGCTCGTGGCGCGTGCGCGCGTTGTCGCGGGCGACGCGGGCGCGGGTCACGGCACCGTCGGCGTCGATCTGCGCCTGGGCGAGATCGCTCGCGCTCATCGATGCGGTGGCCGCATAGCGCGCGGTCGCGCCCGAACCGTTCGGCACGATCACATCGCCGCCGAGCGTGCGTGTGCGCACGACCTTGCGCGTCTCGGCTTTTGCGAAGACGAGACCCAGGCGCTTTTCGGCCTCGGCCGTGAGCGTGATCGTGTTGAGGTCGCTTTCCTTCAGCTGACCTGAGAGGGTGGCTGGCCCGCCTCCGGGATTGTCCGACGCCACTGCTCCCATTGCGAGCGCAACTGTGGCCACAGCCCCACCCACGAGGCGACCAACGAGACCCATCTCGAATTCCCCAACAGCGCGAAATTCCCACCGAGCAAATCCCTTCTACCATGAACGGGATTTGCGGCCATCCTGTATTGCCTGGCAGGGCAAACGGCTGTTCCATATTTGTTCCATATGAAACCACACTGGGCACCCGGCGCTGGGCTTTGTGCCAGCCGGGGGGGGCGGCGTTGCCCGTCTTACTATGTCCCCGATACCCGCGCCTTGTTGGAGCGCGTCGAAAGTTCGGCCGCGGGCGCAGACGGGTGCGGTTCTTTCTCTGCCGGTACAAAGGCGCGTTGCGGCAGAAAGGCGGAAGTTCGCCATTGTTACGTTGGTGCGGATTGGAGAGGGGGCTATTTCGAGCGGTGAAGCCAGGCCAATCTCGGTTTCATCTTCGATTCCTGCGAGGCGTTCGATGGCGGATGGCGAAAACCTGTTGTCGCGCGTGAAGCGCTGGGTGTCGGTGGTCGTGCCGCTGACGGCCGATCCCGGCATGTCGGAGCGCATCTTGACGTCGTTCCACGAGACGGAGCGTTCGGGGTTGATGCTCGCGTCAGCCGTGCGTGCGGTGATCGTCGTGGCGCTGATCCTTCTCTTCGCCGTCACGGGGTCGTTCGTGGGCGACGGGTGGGCATTTCTGCTCGCGATGCCATTGGGTCTTGCCGCGATCGGGCTTGCGCAGTTCGAGACGCTGCGCCGGTATCCGCGCGCGACGTGGGCGAAGTATGCGTTCATCGCTGCGGACTGCGGCTATCTCGCGTTCATGCTGATCATGCGCCATGCGTTCGCGAACGATCTGCCGCCGGTGACGGTTGCGGTGAAGGAAGGGGCGTTGCTGTTCTTCGTCGCGTTCCTGGTGCACGGGGCGTTCAGCTATTCGCCGCGCTTCATCGTGTGGACGGGACTTTGCATCACGTTGGGGTGGGGCGCGGTGGTGGCCGCGGCGGCATTGTCGCCGGGCGCGTATTTCGCGCTGCCGGCGGGCGGAGACGTGTGGCGGGCCTATGGCGACCCTGCGTATCTGCCGGTGATCAAGGTCGTCTATGACTACGTGATCTTGGCCTTCCTGACCGGCGGGCTTGCGGTCGCGGTATGGCGGTCGCGCCAACTCGTGCTGGCGGCGGCGACGTCGGAGAAGGCGCGGGCCAATCTCGCGCGGTACTTCTCGCCGCGCGTGGTCGATGAGATCAGCACGCGCGAGCGGCCGTTCGGCGAGGTGCGCCGGCAAGCGGCGGCGGTGCTGTTCGCCGACATTCGCGGCTTCACCACGCGCTGCGAGACGATGGCGCCGGAGGAGGCGATTTCGTTCCTGCGCGAGTTCCATGCGCGGATGGAGGACGTGATCTTCCGCCACGGCGGCACGCTCGACAAGATTCTGGGCGATGGGTTGCTCGCGGTGTTTGGCGTGCCGGACCGTGGCTTGGGCGATGCGGGTGACGGCTTGGCTTGCGGGTTTGCGATGATCGAGGCGGTTAAGCGCTGGAACGAGGAGCGCGCGGCGCGCGGCCTTTTCGAGATTCAGATCGGCGTTGGGCTGCACTACGGCTCGCTGATGCTCGGCGATCTGGGCAGTGAGCGGTCGATGACGTTGACGGTTGTGGGCGATACGGTCAACGTGGCGAGCCGGTTGCAGTCGCTGTCGAAGGAACTGGGCACGGGGCTTGTGGCGAGCGAGGCGTTGGTTGCGGCCGTCAAAGACGAGATGAGTAAGGAGCGCGCGCTGATCGACGAACTCAAGTTCGTTGGCCCGAAGCAGCTGCGCGGGCGCGAGAACGAGACCGTGGTCTATGCGCTGGAAGGCGCGCAGAAGCAGGCTGCATAGGCACTGTTTCGCATCGTGCCTGCGTGGTAGGTTCGGCGCCGACGTTCTCACTTTCGAGGTGGGGTTCACGCATGCGTCGCGTCATATCCTATGTGTGGTGGCCGGCGTTGTTCGGCGCGTCGACGGCGGCGACCTATTGGGGCGTCGCGAACGGCATGACCGTTGTCGTGTTCAACGCGACCTATTTGACGCTCGCTTTCGCGATCGCCGTGCTCGAGCGCGTGATGCCGCACGAAAAGGCATGGCTTGCGAACGACGGGCAGATCTTTCCCGACATTGCGCACACCGTGCTGAACAAAGCGGTGGCGCAGGCGCTCGTCGTCTCGATCACGTTCCTGGGGATTGCGGAATTGGCCTCGCCCGGCGGGGGCGCGTGGTGGCCATCGTCGCTGCCGGTCGTGCTGCAGGTTGCACTCGGGCTCGTTCTTCTCGAATTCGGGCTCTACTGGAAGCATCGCCTGGCGCACGAGTGGCCGCCGCTGTGGCGCTTCCATGCGGTGCATCACAGCGTGACGCGGCTTTGGTTCCTGAACACGGGGCGGTTCCATCTCGTGGACACGTTAAGCGGGCTTGCGTTCGGAATTCCCGTCCTGCTTGTGCTGGGCGCGCCGCAGGATGTGATGATCATGGTCAGCGCGATCACCGCGATCGTCGGAATCCTCACGCATTCGAACGTGGAGATGCGCTGTGGGTGGTTGAACTTCGTGTTCAACACGCCGGAATTGCATCGCTGGCATCATTCGAAGGTGCTGGCTGAGGGCAACAGGAATTACGGCGAGAACCTGATGCTGTTCGATCTTCTATTCGCCACGTATTTCAACGCGGCGCGCAGGCCGCCCGCCGATATCGGCATTCGCCATCCGATGCCCGCGACGTTCCTCGGCCAGCTCGCCGTGCCGTTCACGCGCGCGCCGCTTTGAACGCGAGCCAAATCTGTTAACGCACGTCAAAGTCGAAATCAGATTCGCTGCGTGTGTTAACTGACGCCTGACAGTTGCGGAGTTACCGAACGCTTCGACCCCCGGTCAGTGGTTCGCAATCTTTCACTGTGCAAACTCATGCGCATCGCACTCGACGATTTTGCGCATGGCCAAGAAACCACTCATCGATCCCGATCCCGACGTCATCCGCACCGCCTGGTCCTTGATCCGCAACCACGGCGACAGGGCGCTGCGCGAGGCGACACGCCAGCAGAACGCGATGATCCAGCGCGGCGATGCGCAGCGCGTCAATCTGTGGTGGTCGGTGGGGCGGGCGATTCAGGAGCTTCGGCGCACGAAGCGCGCGCCGCACGAGCCGCTGAACTAACCGCGCCGCGCGGCGAGGTTGCCCAGGTTCCAGATCACCCAGGCGACCGCCAGCCATACGAGAACAAGCAGCACCATGCCGATATCGTGCAGGAAGCCGAGAAGGCCTTCCAGCGTTCCACCCAGCACGACGCCGGTTTGCGCGATCAGCACTTCGCCCAACACTTCGGCGAACAGATAGACGAGCACGCAGATAAGCGTCCAGACGACGACGAGCGTGCGTGCGCTGAAACGCAGAAGAAACGACATCAAGCTCTCCAAAGCGCGCAGGCCTTTCCCCGCGCACAGTGGAAGATGGTGCGGTTCAGCCTTTCGTCAACGCCGCCGCATGTTTCGTCACGGGTTCCAGCGCTGCGCGCAAAGCCTGGATTTCCCGGCGCAGCGTCTCAATCTCGACTGAGAGTTCGCGGTGATGGGCGGCGGCGATTTCTTCTTCGGCTTTGAGTTCGACCTTTTGCATCTCCTGCATCGAATTCGTCAGCACGGCGATGAACAGATTCAAGACGGCGAAGACCGAGATGATGATGAACGGCACGAAGAACAGATAGGCCTGCGGGTGCGTCGTCTGCACCTCGCGTGCGATGTCGGCCCAGCCTTCGAGCGTCATGACGGCAAAGAGCGTGAACAGCGAATCGCCAAGCGTGCCGAAGATTTCAGGATGGGCTGCGCCGAACAGCTTCGTCGCCACCACCGAACCCACAAAGAAGACGACGCCCATCAGCATCGCGATCGAGGCCATGCCGGGCAGGGAGAAGACCAGCGCCTCGACCACTTTGCGCATCTGCGGCAGGAGCGAGATCAGGCGCAGCACTCTAAGCACGCGAAGCGCACGAAGGACGGCGAGCGGTCCGGTGGCGGGCAGAAGCGCAATCGTCACGATCGCGAGGTCGAACAGGTTCCAACCCGAGCGGAAAAACGCCCAGCGATAGACGATCAGCTTGAGCAAGAGTTCGACGACGAAGACCCCGAGCACCGCTTTGTCGAAGGCGAGCAGCTGTGGGCCGATCTCGGCCATCACGCTGGGCGAGGTCTCGAGCGCAAGCGTCACCGCGTTCAAGATGATGAGCGCCATGATCGACCAGGTGAACAGGTCGGATTCGACGAACGACTTCAGTTTCTGCATGTCTCAAGCCTTGTTCAGAAGCGGTCGGGGCGCAGCACTTGCACGTCGGACACGGCGGCGACGCCGCGCCAGGTTTCGAACAGCGGAACGAGCTTGCCCAACATCTCGTCCGCGGCCTCGGCGGTGAGGATCACTTCGACGATCAGCATGCGGTCGGCCTGGGTCAGCGTGTCGTCGAACCAGGTGCCGTGCGCGCCAAATCCCTTCGCGCCCTGCACGACGGTGTAGCCCTTGGCGCCGACTTCGCGCAGCAGCTGTTCGATGCGCGGCAGCACCGTGCTTTCAGCGATGATCTCGAGCTTCTTGCGCGGATAGGTTTGGACCATGGGCGGCGCTCCTTTAAGGCACCAACGCGCCGGCCGCGAAGAAATAGAGCGGCAGACCGAGCGTCAGATTGAAGGGGAAAGTCACGGCGAGCGACAATGTCAGATAGACCGCCGGGTCGGCCTGGGGAAGGGCGATGCGCATAGCAGCGGGCACGGCGATGTAGGACGAACTCGCGCACAGCGTCATGAAGAGTGCGGCGGTGCCGGGCGAGAGGCCGATCACGCTCGCCATCGCAAAGCCCAGCGCGGCGCCGATCAGCGGCATGTAGATCGCAAAGAGCACGAGCGGTGCGCGCAATACGCCCGCGTTCAGCAACCTGCGTCCGGCGAGCAGGCCCATGTCGAGCATGAAGAGGCAGAGGATGCCCTTGAACGGCGCCTCGATGAAGGGGCTGACCGATTCCATGCCTTTGGCCCCCGTGATCGCGCCGATGACGAAGGCGCCCATCAGCAGCACGACGCTGCCGTTCAGCAGCACTTCGCGCAGGAGTTCGCGGGACTGGAAATTCGCCTCGCCGTTCGTTCCGCGTTTGGCGGCGGCGAGCCAGAGGCCGGCGATGATCGCAGGTGTCTCCATGATCGCGGTGACGGCGACCATGAAGCCGTCGAAGTCGACGCCGAGGCTGGTCAGCAGCGTCGAGGCGGCGACGAACGTCACGATGCTGACCGAGCCGTAGTGCGCGGCGACGGCCGCTGCCGTCACACGGTCGAGGCCGGCGGTTGCGCGCAGGAGAAAGAACGCGATCACGGGTATGACGAGGCCCGCCACGATGCCTGCGGCGGCGACAGCGAGAAACTCGGCCGTTATTCCGTTTGTCGAGACCGCGACGCCGCCTTTGAAGCCGATCGCGAGCATCAGGTAGATCGTCAATCCCTTGGCAAAGGCGTCGGGAATCGTGAGGTCGGAGCGGGCGAGGGCGGCAGCGACCCCGAGCACGAAGAACAGCACGACGGGCGAGCCCAGGTTGAGGGCCGCGAGCGTGGTCAGTTGGTCGAACAAAGGGACAGTCCTTGGGCTTTCGTGCCGGAATCGGCGCGGGCGCAGTCATGCCGCATCAGCGAAGGGATGCAAAGGTGTGCGGATCATAACCTCATCCTCAGAAGGGCATTCCGATTCCGTAGGTTCCGGCTCTTGAAATCGCAGAGTCCGACCCCAATTCGACCCGGGTACCGGCGCCAGGGGGACACAGTCGCCTGGGCCTGGAAAACAAGTCGCGCCGCAACGCCGGCGCCGGTTCTAGGGAGAGAGAGTTTCATGAACGCGACAGTCGTCCGCTCACGAGCATCGCACGCAGAGAGCGACGCATGGTGCATCGACGCCGACACGCGCTATGCGGTGATCGCGCGGCGCAACGTGCTGACGGCGCTGTGGGCGGGGCGGATCCTGGGCAAGGCGGGCGACGACCTTGCGGCGTATGCGCGCGAAGTGCACGTCGCCGATTTCGAGTTGCCGGGCGATGCGGACATCGTCGCCAAAGTGCGCGGCGACCTCGAGGCTGCCGGACTGCGCAACGAAGCGGCGCAAGTGCGCACGCGCCTCGCGCAATTCCAGAAGCAAGCCTGGCGCGAGTGTGGCGCGACGGATTGATCGGTCACGCTTGCGGCGTGAAAACCGACATTGCCGCCTTGTGGATCGTGAAATATGCGGGCGTGAACGTCACGAGGTCGCCGTCGGTGTTGATGGAACGTGGGCGGCGCGTTCTGATCTCGAACTCCGTGCAGCGGTGCGTGCGGACCTCGTCCCACAACCCGTGCACGCCGCGGCGGAAGTCGGGGAACATCAGCGCGAGCTTCAGCACGTTCGAAAGTTCGAGGCTGTAAAGATCGAGATAGCCGTCGTCGATCGCGGCTGAGGCTTCGATCACCGTGCCGCCGCCGTAGTGGCGGCCGTTGCCGACGGCGATCTGCAGCGTCTTGACCTTCACGTCGCCTTCCTTCGTCACGATCGTGGCCGAGAAGCGGCGCGCGAAGAGAAGCGTGCGCAGCGCTGTCAGTGCATAGGAAAGGACGCCCCAGCGGCGTTTGGTCTGCGGCGTGAGGTTGCGCGCGATGTCGGCGGCCAAGCCGATGCTCGCCACGTTGAAAAACAAGTGGCCGTTGACGTCACCGACGTCGATTTTTCGTGTGTGACCTTGGACGATCACGCGCGCTGCTAGGGCGAGGTCGGTCGGGATGCCGAGCGTGCGCGCGAGATCGTTCGCCGTCCCCATCGGCAGCAGCCCCGCGGGCAGGCCCGTTTCCATGACGCCGCGTGCCGCCGCGTTCATCGTGCCGTCGCCGCCGCAGACGACGACGAGGTCGAAGCCCGGTGCGCGGCGGACGATGTCGGGCGAGACTTCCGCGGCGGAGCCGAAGCGTTCGACCGCCACCTCGATGCCGCCGTCGGCGAACACCTGCATGGCCGCGTCCAGCGGGGCGGCGGCGAGGCGGGCGTTCGGATTGACGAGCATCAGCGCGCGGCGGCGCTTGGGTTCGGGGTTTTGGGACATGGCGCGTGACATGGTGCGCGCCAGCGAAAACGCAATAGCACTAGTCCTTGATCCGCCCGGGCAACAGGCGCAGCGCGAAGACGATGCCGGTGGTGCGCACCGCGAACGTCACGAGGAGGGCCGCGGTGAGCGCCCAGCCGTCACCCACGGCGGCCTGCACCGCATAGTAGCTGAGCGAGCCCAACAGTGCGGCGGTGACGTAGATTTCGCCCGAGAAGACCAGCGGCGCGCGGTTCGCGAGCACGTCGCGCACGATGCCGCCGCCGGCTGCGCCGAGCGCGGTTAGAAACAGCGTCGCGGCCGGATCGAGATCGAGTGCAGCGAGGCGCTGCATGCCGGTCGCGGTGAAGAGCGCGAGGCCCGCCGCATCGGCCCAGACCAGCGTTTTCTCCGGCGGCGCACCGAAACGCACCGCCTCGAACACGATCACGGCGGCGGCGAGTGCCGCCCACAGCGGCTCGGGCGCGGTCAGCCAGCGCACGTCGACGCCGATCAAGAGGTCGACAACCGTGCCACCTCCCAGGCCCGCGGCGACCGACAAAAACACGGCGCCGATCACGTCGAACTTCTGCTCCGCCGCCACCAACGCGCCGGAGGCGGCGAACACGGCGGTGCCGAGAAGCGACAAGACGGCGAGGGCGATGTCCATGTCGTCACAATAACGCGAGTCGTGCTTTCGCTCCGATAGGTCGTTCGCTAAGAGTCGCCACCCGAGAATGGAGCACTCTCATGTACCAACTCTACATCGCCAACAAGAATTACTCGTCGTGGTCGCTTCGGCCTTGGGTGTTGATGCGGGAGCGGGGGATTGCGTTTCAGGAGACGCTGGTTGCGTTTCAGACGGGCGGGAGTTGGGGGAAGTTTCGGTCGTTTTCGCCGACGGGGAAGGTGCCGACGTTGGTCGACGGCAAGACGGTCGTATGGGATTCGCTCGCGATCGCGGAGTATCTGGCGGAGCGGCATGATGGGGTGTGGCCGAAGGATGCGGGTGCGCGGGCTTGGGCGCGATGTGCTTCGGCGGAAATGCACTCCGGGTTTGCGACGTTGCGCGAGGTTTGTTCGATGAGCTGCGGCATTCGCGTGCGGTTGCACGAGACGCCGGCGGCGCTTGCCAAGGATGTTGCGCGGCTCAATGAGCTTTGGGGCGATGGGCTTTCGCGGTTTGGCGGGCCGTTCCTCGGCGGGGCTTCGTTCAGCGCGGTCGATGCGTTCTTTGCGCCGGTTGCGTTTCGCGTGCAGACGTATGGGTTGAAGCTGGAGCCGGCAGCGCAGACTTACGCGCAGCGTTTGCTCGATTTGCCGTCGATGCGCGAGTGGTATGCCACCGCACTTGCCGAGACGTTCCGCGACGAGCACGAAGAGGTGCCAAAGAAGTACGGTACCGTGGTGCAAGATCTGCGGGCTGCGCCGGCGCTTTAGCTAGGCGCGCATGTCCGCTTCGCGAAACTCGATCTCGTGTTCCGACACGAAGCGGTGCGGCGGCACGCGGAGATTCCATTTGGCGGGGCCGGCATAGGCGCGTCCGGCGAGGTCGTATCGCGAGCCGCAGTTGGGGCATACCCAGTCGTCGATTCCGTCGAACGTCGTGACGACGAGGCCTTCGTGGGTACATTCGGCCACGCAAATCATGAGTTCCGGCCGCAGCGAGCGATGCCAGTTTTGGGCCCACTCCGGCTGACGCGGCTCTTCGGAGTCGCGGTCACGGAAGCCGTAGTACATCGGCGTGTCCGGATCGCGGGTCTTGTTCGGCAACTTCGTATCGCGCAGGACCGCAAGCTGTTCCGGCGTCCGCCGGTAGATCATCACGGGTTGATCGAGCACGGCGATCGTGGCCCGCTTGGTGCCGACAAGCGTTCTGATGTCGAAGAATACCCGGCGGGTGCGATCTTCCTCATCCGGCAGCATCGCTGCGACGAACGGCCAGAGCGCGAGCGTTGCGCCGACGCCTGCGGCCGTAAAGGCGGTCGTGACGAGCCAGTCGCGGCGGCGCGGGCGTTCCATGTTCTCGTGGCTCAGGCGCGGGCTTTTTTTGCGCCTTCACTGTAGCGGTTTTCGGCGGCGGCGTGTTCGATCGTTTTCACGCGCACGGCGTCTTCCGGCAGTTTCGCTGTGTAAACTTCGCCGCGCGCGTAGGCCGCTTCATGGATGCAGGCGCCGGGCGGAATGCGGCGGTGGCCCGCAAGACTGATCTTGCGCTTTTGAACCCAGGTTTCCTTGCCGTCGACGAGGCGGCGTTCCCAGCGCTTTTTCGGGAACAGTTGCGCGAGGCGCCACAGTGGACCGCGCAGGCTGTCGTGCAATGTCGCGCCCGGGTCGGGTTTCACGTAGTTGCCGCCGGCGCGGCCCATGATGCGTGCTTCGCGTTCCTCGACCGTAAGCAGACCTTCGGCTTGCGCTTCGCGCAGCAGCCATTCGAGCGCGACCTTGGCGAGGCCGCTTTCGCTTTCGGGATAGCCGCCGCCGACGTCGCCGTGCGAGCCCGGGAACCAGACCTGCAGCAGGTCTTTCGGGCCGGTTGGGTTCTTGTCCCTCGGGCGCCATAGATTCTCGCGGAAGAAGGCGCGGCGTTCGTCGATGGCGATCGCGTGGCGGCCGACCTCGATCGACGGGTTGTGCGTCGTGAACGGCAGGCGCAGCGGGTTCTCGATCCAGCCGACGGAGTTCACTGTGTCCCAGACGCCGACGAAA
>JAEUML010000054.1 GCA_016792785.1 Alphaproteobacteria bacterium | reverse complement strand
GCGACGGGCTTTCGGCGGTGTCGTTCAGCGCGAACGCACTCGACGTCACGGCGTCGATCGACGGCGAAGCGATGGTCGCAAATGCGGTCGAGGGTGAGCGGCGCGTGTTTCGTTTGCCGCAGCCGATGCGGAAGGGACAGGTTGGGCGGCTTGTCCTGTCGTTTGCGGGCAAAGCGGCGAAGGGATTGGTGTTCGACGGGCCGCGCGTCGGCTCCACCTATTTCACTTGCGACTACATGATTTGCGATCTTGAGCGGCCGGGCGACAAGGCGACGATCGATGTCACGCTGCTTCTGCCTGCGGGTGCTGAGGCCGTGGCGCCGGGACGCGCTTTGCCGAAACGCGCGATCGCGAACGGTATGAGCGAACAGCGTTGGCGCGAACGGCGGCCGCGCTCGGCCTATCTCTTCGGATTTGCCGCAGGTGCGTTCGAGCGTGTTGTGCTCGACGCCGGGCAGCCGCGGCTTGACGTGCTTTCCGCGAACGTGCCGGCGGCGCGGGTGCGTGCGATGTTCGGGGACACGCGGGCGATGCTCGACTTCTTCGCGGCGAAAGCCGGCGTGGCATTGGGCGCGCCTGCTTACACGCAGGTGCTGGTGCCCGGCAGTGCGGCGCAAGAGGCGGCCGGCCATGCGACGATCGGCCTTCAGGAGATCGAGCCCATTCTCGCCGATCCGCACGAGGACTGGGTGATCGCGCACGAGCTTTCGCATCAATGGTGGGGCAACGCGATCACGTGCGCCGATTGGTCTGAGCTGTGGCTCAACGAGGGGTTCGCGGTGTTCATGACGGCCGCCTACAAGCAAGCGCGGTGGGGTGAGGCGGCCTACGCGCGCGAGATCGAACTCGCGAACAAGCGCTGGGCGGGCGCGAAGGCGCAGGGTTTCGACGTGCCGCTGAGTTGGCGGGGCGCCTATCCGTCGCTCAAACTGAAGCGCGCGATGGCGTATGCGAAGTCCATGGTGTTTCTGGACACGCTCCGGCGCGAACTGGGCGAGCGTGCGTTTTGGTCGGGCGTGCGGGGCTACACGCGGGCGCATTGGGGCGGCACGGTGACGGCGCGCGACTTGCAGCGCGCGATGGAGCGGGCCGCGGGGCGCGATCTTTCGGCGTTGTTTGCGGCGTGGGTTTATGGGGCATAAGGAGTCTCTGCATGGTTTGGAAAAAGGGTCGTGGCGCGCTCGGTGCGCTGAAGCCGCTCTTGGGACGATGGACCAGCGAGCCGACGGGACGCGGCGCGAACGCCAGCGCGATAACGTGCACGCGCGAGTTCTCGGCGTTCGGCGATAAGACCGTGCTGCTCGACGCGCGTTGGGCGATGGGCAAGGGGCGCGCGTATCGCGAGGTTGCGTTCTACCGCGTGGGGGCGGACGGCAAGCTCGGCTTCTCGTCGTTCACGAACGACGGCAAGAGTTCTCTGGGAACGCTGTGCGACGGGCGCGACATTCATCCCGACGTGCTCGCGTTCGAGGCGAAGATGCCCGCCGGCACGGCGCGGATGGCGTACTGGCCCACGGATGACGGCGAAGGCTTCCACTTTGCGGTTGAGAGCAAGACGAAGAAGGGTTGGAAGCGGTTCTTTCTGCACACCTATCGCCGCGCTAGGACGTAAGGCCCGTGTCGCGTCCCGGGGACGCGCCTTGCGTGCCCGGAGACTGCCCGTGATACTGCGTGGCCATGCAACGCAAACTAACGGTCATCTTCTCGGCCGACGTCGTAGGTTACTCCGGCCTGATGGAGCGCGACGAGGCGGGGACGCTTCAGCGGCTGAAAGAGAACCGGCGCGCGCTGTTCGACCCCAAGGTCGATGAGCATGGCGGGCGTATCTTCAAACTGATGGGCGACGGGGTGCTGATCGAGTTCCCGAGCGCGGTGTCGGCCGTCAATTGCGCGGTCGAGATTCAGCGGGCGATGGTCGTGGCCGAACCAGACGTCGCGGACGGCGAGAGGCTTCGCTATCGCATCGGCATCAATATCGGCGACGTGATCATCGACGGCGACGACATCTACGGCGACGGCGTCAACGTGGCGGCGCGGCTGCAAGCGCTGGCACCCGTCGGCGGGGTGGCGGTCGCGCGCAATGTCAGCGATCAGATCGTGGGCAAGGCCGCTGTGGCATTCGACGATCTGGGCGAGCACAGCGTTAAGAACATCGAACGGCCGGTGCACGTCTTTGTCGTACGGGCGCTGGGTGCGCCCGTTGCGGCATCGGCTGCGGGGAAGAAGAAGACCATTTCGATCTGCGTGCTGCCGTTCACGAATATGAGCGGCGAGAGCGAGCAGGAGTACTTCTCCGACGGGATCAGCGAGGACATCATTACGGACTTGAGCAAAGTTTCGGCGCTGTGGGTGGCGGCTCGAAACACGGCGTTTACGTTCAAGGGCCGGAATGTCGACGTGCCGCAGATCGCGCGGCAGCTCAAAGTCACGCATGTGCTCGAAGGCAGCGTGCGCAAAGCGGGCGGACGTGTGCGCATCACGGCGCAGCTGATCGACGCCGGCGGCGGGCACGTGTGGGCCGAACGCTACGACCGCGATCTCGACGACATTTTCGCCGTGCAGGATGAGATATCGGCTGCGATCGTGAAGGCGTTGAGGGTCAAACTCTTGCCCGAAGAGAAGAAAGCCCTTCAGCATCGCGCGACGACGAACACGGAGGCCTATGACTGGTTCTTGATGGCGCGCCAGTTCGATCGTACCGGCAGCGAGCGTATGAAGCCCTTGATCGTGCGGTTGTGCGAGAAGGCCGTGACGCTGGATCCCGGGTTTGCGCGCGCGTGGGCGCTGAAGGCGCTGGCGGAGGCGGAACTCGCGCAGCGGGCGATCCACGGCTATTCGTTCGACAGCGCGCAAGTCGCAGCGGAGAAAGCCGTTGCGCTCGACCCCGAACTTGCAGAGGCGCACGCCGCGATCGGCGAGGTGACGGCGCGCGGTCCGCGGTCGGATTGGAGCCATGCCATGGCGGCGGTCGAGACGGCGTTGAAGCTCGATCCGAACAGTTATGATGCGCATCTGTTGGCGGGCTACTCGTGCATCGGGCAAAAGAAGTTCGCCGACGCGATCCATCACTTCGAAACGGCAATGGCGCTCGATCCGGATGCGTATCGGCCTGCCGGCATGGTCGCCCAAGCGTATGAAGCGCTCGGCGATCGCGAGGGCCACAAGCGCGCGGCGCAGCGCTGCCTCGAGCGGTGCGAGCGGCTGCTCAAGATCGAGCCCGACCATGGCGGCGCACTGGGTTTCGTCGTGACGTCGCTGGCCGACTTGGGCGAAGCCGACCGTGCGCGCGCGTGGGCAAAACGCGCGATCCTGTTCGATCCGGACAACACGCGGCTGCACTACAACATCGCGTGCGCCATGGCCTCCCTCGGCGATGTGGACAATGTGATCGAACTGCTCTCAGGCGTTTTGCCAAAGGTCAATCCGGCGTGGGTCCGCTGGATGCACTACGACAACAGTCTCGACCCCGTGCGCGACGACCCGCGGTTCAAGGCGCTGTTGGCGGACGCGGAGAAGATATTCGAACCGGGTGCTGCGGGTTGACCGCAGCATCGCACCGTTTGCGGTGCGGCGTTCGGGGACATAGTCTTGGAACTCTCGAAGCTGAGGAGTCGGGGGCTTTCGATGAAGATTTTCTCGGCAGCGGTGAATGCGTTCGACGCCGCGAAGTCTGAGACGAAGGCGGGCATCATCGCCGCGCTCTGCGGGGCGTTCGGCGTGTTCGGTGGCTTCGTGCTCTATGTCGTGTTCACGCATCTGTTCGAACATGGCGGCGTGACGGCGAAAATCGTCGGCGTGTTCTTCGGGCTTCTGGCCTCGATCGCGATCGCGAGTTTCGGACACGGGTTGTGGGAGACGATCGACGAAGGGCGCGTGACGCTGACGCGGCAGAGCCGGCGGACGTTGCTTGCCGTGGTTTCGCTCGTCGTCGTGTTCGAGCTTTCCGCTTCGGCGGTCGAGGATTTCGTGCGCGCGTTCGCGGGCGATTTCGACGGGCTTCGGCGCGTGGCGGCGGACATCGCCGGGCGCGACACGCAGGCGGCGCGCGACCTCGACGACGATAGCGCGAAGCGCATGTTCGAGCTGCTGACCGAGCGGCTCGCGAAACTGCCGCGGAACTGTCCGGGATGCGTGACGACGCCGGAGGCGCGGCTGATCGCGTTGCTGCCGAAGGAGCGGCTCTATCGCGTCTTCGCCAAGGAACTTCAGGTCAGCGACGACGAGATCTTCGCGACCTACATCGATCCTGCGCGACACATGGTGAGGTCGGCGTTTGCCGGTGCGTGCGTACCGCCGCTGCGGGCGGCTCCTTCAGCTTCATCGATGGTGTGGCAGCGGTTCGACGCACTCAATCAGCCGGCGCGGTCGCAGGCAAGCATCGATGCTTGCCGGGCGGAACTCGAAGGGGCAGACGACGGCAAACGGCATGCGGCGCTTAAAGGCGCTCTGCAAAGCCTGATGGCGCGGCACGACCTCTATGATGCGGCGTCGTTCAAACTCGATGCGACGGGCGAGCCTTTGCAGTTGGGCCGCGCCCTCGAGGCGCGATTGGCGGAGCAACGCGCGCAGTGCGAGGCGATTCGCGCGGCGGTCGGGCCGGGGTTTCGAGAGTTCCTGTGTGCGGACATTACGAATCTTCCGGTGGCGAAGGCGGCGTCAGGCGCGCTCGTTCCGATCGGCGAGATGCGGGCGATGAATCGCGAGCTCTTGGCAGCGGCGTTTCCGGGGATCGTGCCGCCGCTTCCGGTCTATTGGTGGGACTTGGCGCTGCTCTATGTGATTTGGAGCACGGCGGCGGTCGTGGTCGGCGTGTACCTCTCAATTGCTGTGTTCGCGGCGCCCGCGCGTGAGGCGCCGGCGGTGAAGCGGGTTGGGGGCCAAGTGCTCATCGCGGTGCTCGCGGTCGTGTTCGCTGCGGTGCTTGCGGCGGCGATGCTGGCGGTGTCGCGTGTGGTGCCGTTTCTTTGGACGCTGATGTTCGATCCGGCGAACGCCAACATCGAGGCGTTTCATCCGTTCTTCACGCTCATTCCCTGGCTGGTGCAGTCGCTTGCCGCGGGTTCGTTGATCGGGTTCGCGATTCCGGGTTGGGTAACGTTGCCGGCGTTCGTGATCGTCGCGCTCGTTGTCTGGGCGAACGGTATCGACAAGGCCGACAGCGGCGGATCGACGATCGCGGGGTTTGCGCTGCTTGGGCTCTTGATCACCAGCATCACGCCGGTTGCGGGCGGGCTGTTCGGCGTCGTGATGATCGTTGCCGGTGCGTGGATCGTGCCGGCGCTGGGGCTTGCGCTGATGCTGCCGTTCTTGAAACCGGGCGCGAGCCTGCCGCAGTGGTGGGGTTTTGTGGCTCTTGCGGGCGGCGTGGCGGTTGCGCTGTGGGTTGCGACCATGCTGTCGGGTGACGAGGTCTATCGCGGCGCGGTCGCCGCCGGCGGGTTGCTGGCTGCGTTGACCGGTGTTTTGATTCTTCGCCGCGTGCCGGTGCGGGAGCTGTGGCCGTTGCTGGCGCTGACCATCGGGCTTGCGCTTGTGGGCGGGTCGGCTGCGTTTCAGCAGGTGACGTTCGGCGGCGCGCTCGAGGCGCTGCATCCGGTGAGCCAGGGACCGGCGCGGGTCGGTACAGA
>JAEUML010000351.1 GCA_016792785.1 Alphaproteobacteria bacterium | reverse complement strand
TCGGCGCGGCAAAAGACGTCGTCGAGCTGGAGTTTGCTGTAGTCGAGATAGCGCTGCATCAGCGCGCGCGCCAGGTCGTTCTTGTCCTTGAAGTGATAGAAGAAGCCGCTCTTCGTGATGCCGACGCCCGCGATCAGTTCCTCGATCGAGGTCGCGGCGAATCCCTTCTGCAGAACGAGTTGCTCGGCGAGTTCGAGCAGCCGTTCCCGTGCCGAAACGGGCTTTTGCGCGGGCGCTTGTGACATAGTTCACTGTACCATAGGTGCAGTGCGCGCTGTCATGGGGCGTGACCGCAATCACCACAGTTTTGCCGGAACGCGGTTAAGCGCTTGATACGCAAAGGAAAAAATATTCACGGTCGCGCCTGACCATGAGTTGGCTATCGTCTCGCTGTGCTCATCATTACTTCATCGCTCCATCAAGCGCTGAGGCCGTCAGGGCGAACGCGCCAACGAAATTGGAGAGACTGACATGACGAAGTTGGACAAGCGGGGCAACCCGGTTTCGTATCACTCGCAGGCGGCGATCGAAGCGCTCGACCACGCGGGCGACATGCTCGCGGCCTATCAGGCCGATACGCTGGGTGCGATCGACGCGGTTATCGCGGAGCATCCGGATTTCGCGTTGGCGCATGCCATGCGCGCTGGCGCGCTTGCGACGGCGACTGACAAGGCGTTCGAGGACGAGGCGCTGAAGAGCCAGAAGGCTGCCGAAACCTTGGCGCCCAAGGCCAACGAACGCGAGCAGCTTTACATCGCGGGCGGCCGGGCTTGGCTCGGCGGCGATCTTGAGCGCGGTGTCGAGCTCTGGGGTCGGGCCTCCATGCTCTACCCGCGCGATCTGACGGCGTTGCAGCTTGCGCATGCGGGCGACTTCTTCCTCGGCTACTCGCACATGCTGCGCGATCGCGTGGCGCGCGTGCTGCCGAAGTGGAACCGCAACGTGCCCGGTTACGGCTTCGTCCACGGCATGTACGCGTTCGGGCTTGAAGAATCCGGCGACTATGCGGCCGCCGAAATGCATGGCCGCGAAGCGTTCGGCTTGAACAAACAAGACGGCTGGGCCGCGCATGCGGTCGCGCACGTCATGGAAATGCAGGGCCGCGGGAAGGACGGCGTCGACTTCCTCGAGGCGACTTCGGCCGGGTGGGAGCCGGGCAGCGGCTTTGCCTATCACCTGTGGTGGCACAAGGCGCTGTTCCATCTCGACATGAACGACGTGAAGGCGGCGCTGAAGCTGTTCGACGAGAAGATTTCGGCGGGCGGTTTCGGCCAAGCGCTGGAGCTGATCGATGGTTCGGCGATGCTGTGGCGGTTGCACGTGCTTGGTCACGATGTCGGCAAGCGTTGGGACGATCTGGTCGAGAAGTGGGAAAGCCGCATCGACCACGGCTACTACGTCTTCAACGACGTCAACGCGATGATGGCGTTCGCGGCCACCGGCAACGTGACGGCGCAGGATCGCCTGATCGCGGCGGTGAAGCGGGCGGCAGGCGCGCAAGGCACCAACGCGATGATGTCGCGCGAAGTGGGCTTGCCCGCGGTCGAAGGCTTCGCGGCGTTCGGGCGCGGCGAGTACGCGAAAGCGATCGAGCACCTGTCGCCGATCCGCGCCAAGGCGAACCGCTATGGCGGCAGCCATGCGCAGCGCGACATGTTCTCGTGGACGCTGACGGAAGCGGCGATCCGCGCAGGCGATCGCGCGCTGGCCGATGCGTTCGTCGCTGAACGGCTGTCGTGGAAGCCTGAGAGCCCTGTCAACCGCGCTTGGGCCGCGCGCGCGGCGAAATTGAACGGAAAGCAGGCGGCTTAAGGCCGGCTCAACGCGCGCTGCAAGTCCTAACGAAGGTGGCGATTTGCGCTGCGCCTTGGGTGGCGTCCAGGAGAAGGGCGTCCTCGCCCGCGATACGGAACGGCATCGCGGCACCGCGGGAGAGGTCGGTCCAGAAGGCGTTTGTGGCCGACTGTTCGATTTCGAACGGCATCGCTTCCTCAGCGCCGGCGGGCTGGACCTCAACGACGGTGGCGTCGTAGCGCAGAACGCCGCTCGGCGCGTGGAAATCGATGCGGACGGTGCGCGCCTTGCCTTCGAACTGGCCGGAGAACTTCGCCGTGATGCGGCCGGTGCCTGGCTGACAAGTCGCCGTCATCAGCGTGCCGTCGGTTTCGGGGACGGCGTAGTGAAGCGCCTCGGTCGGGAACGGTGTGTCCGTCATGCGGGCCGTCATCCAACGAAGCGCAGGCTCCGGTCGAAGGCCCGGGGGCGGGGGTTGCACGGCGGTCGTCAGCGTGATGCGCCAGCCAGCCTCGCAGAGATTGAGCTGCGGGTAGTGAATGACGCCGTTCGACGTGCGCACTTCCAGATCGTCGGAATCGCAGGGGATGCCGTCTTCGTCGGCGGCGATGGCAAAGCGCGCCAACGCAGTGCCCAGACCCTCCGCTTGGATCGGATTGCCGAAGTGCGTGATCGCGACAATCGCGACGCGCGGATCGTCGGTCGTGAGCGTGACGATCTCGCGGTGGCTCTCGTTCGGTGAGCGTAGGGCCAGGTAGGCGAGGGCGGCGAGGGCTGCGGTGACAAGAGCTGCTAAGACGAAGCGCATGAGGCGGAGTGTTGCGCGAGCGGGCGGTGGAACGCCACAGGTCTTTCGTGTGCTGCGGTTGCGAAGGCGGCCGCCAGAGCGTTCACGAGGGTTTGTTGTGCAGCTGTCGCGGGGCGAAGTATCGTCCGCCCGCTCACGAGGGAGAGGGTGATGAGAGGTTTGCGCGCGGCGCTGTTGGTTGGTGCCGCATTTCTGGCGGGATGCGGGCCGTCGGATACGAAAACGGGGACAGGTAAGGCGACGGCGGAAGAGGCCGACAAGTTCGTCGAAGATCTGAACGCAGATATCCGCAAGATGACGCCTTACATTGCGGCGGCGAACTGGTTGCAGTCGACCTACATCACCGATGATTCACAATTGATCGCGTCCAAGGCGAACGAGGAACAGCTTGCCTGGCAGGCGCGGCGCCTCGAGGAATCGAAGCGCTTCAACGGTGTTGAGGGCATGAAGCCCGACACGGCGCGCGCGATCATGCTGCTGAAAAACGTGGCGGCGCCGACGCCGACCGATCCGAAGCTGCAGGAGGAGTTGTCGAAGATTCTCTCGAGGATGGAGGCGAATTACGGCGCGGGCAAGTGGTGCCGGTCGGAGAAGGACTGCCTGAATCTCAGCGAGATCGAGAAGATCATCAACGATCCGAATCAGACGCCCGAGGCGCGCGCTGCGGCCTGGGTGGGCTGGCACGAGACGTCGCGGCCGATCAAAAAGGACTATCAGCGCTTCGTCGAGATCGTGAATCAGGGCGCGAAGGAAATGGGCTTTGCCGACGCCGGCGAGGTTTGGCGCGGCGGCTACGACATGACGCCGGCCGAGTTCGCGGCGGAGACGGAGCGGCTGTGGGGGCAGGTGAAGCCGCTCTATGAAGAACTGCACTGCTACGTGCGCGGCAAGCTGAACGCGAAGTACGGCGACGCGGTCGTGTCGAAGACGGGGCCGATGCCCTCGCACCTGCTCGGCAACATGTGGGCACAGCAGTGGAGCAACATTTATCCGCTGGTCGAGCCGTACAAAGGGGTCGCCAGCCTGGACGTGACGGGTGCTTTGAAGAAGCAGCGCGACGACGAGTTTGCGCGGCTGCGCAAGGAAAGCCGTGCCACGACGCCGCTCGAGATTGCGGAGGCGTCGTACAGAGCGGATGCGGCGATGTCCGTCAAGATGACGAAGGTGGCCGAGGATTTCTATGTGTCGCTCGGCATGCCGAAACTGCCGGAGTCGCTTTACCAGAAGTCGTTGCTGAACCGGCCGCGCGACCGCGACGTCGTTTGTCACGCGAGCGCGTGGGACATGAACCTGGAAGGCGATTTGCGCATCAAGCAGTGCATCGAGCCGAACGAAGAAGAGCTGACCACGATCCACCACGAACTCGGGCATATCTACTACAACATGCTGTCCAACCCGCTGCCGCCGATGTTCCAGGCGGGCGCACATGACGGGTTCCACGAGGCGATCGGGGACACGATCACGCTGTCGCTGACACCCGCGCATCTGAACAAGATCGGGCTCGTCCCGGCGCAGAACGCGGACCCGAAGGCGGTCGTGAACTCACAGATGAAGTGGGCGCTCGACAAGATCGTGTTCTTGCCGTGGGGCAAGCTTGTCGATCAGTGGCGCTGGAAGGTGTTCTCTGGCGAGGTGACGCCGGAGAACTACAATGCCGCGTGGTGGAAGCTGCGCGAGGAATACCAGGGTGTCGTCGCGCCGGTCGCGCGCAGCGAAGCGGACTTCGATCCGGGCGCGAAGTATCACATTCCGGGCAACACGCCCTACACGCGCTACTTCCTTGCCTTCGTGCTGCAGTTCCAGTTCCAGAAGGCGCTGTGCGAGACGGCGGGACACAAAGGCCCCCTGCACGAGTGCGACGTCTATGGAAACAAGGAAGCGGGCAAGAAGTTCATGGACATGCTCGCCGCCGGCGCCTCGAAGCCCTGGCCGGAGACGCTTGAGAAGCTGACCGGCACGCGGCAGATGGACGGCTCGGCGCTGATCGAATATTTCGAGCCGCTGATGGGGTATCTGAAGGAGCAGAACCAGGGGAAGAGTTGCGGCTGGGTAAAGTAGCGATCTGACGTGTGCCTGATGCGCGGGTGAGTCCCTGACTTGCCCGCGCATTTGTTCTTCTAAAGTTCTAAAGAGCCTTCGAATCCGAGCTTGTCAGGGGAGGCGGCGCGCCCGATAGGTTCACCACTCGACATTCACCCCTAACTTTTCGCGTGCGCCTCATGACCCGAACATTCGACAAATCGAAATTGCCCTCCCGCCACGTGACCGAGGGGCCGGCGCGGGCGCCGCATCGGTCCTACTACTACGCGATGGGGCTGACCGCAGAGGAGATCGCGCGGCCGTTCGTCGGCGTCGTCTCCTGCTGGAACGAGGCCGCGCCCTGCAACATCGCGCTGATGCGTCAGGCGCAGTCGGTGAAAGCGGGCGTGAAGGTGGCGGGCGGTACGCCGCGCGAGTTCTGCACCATTACCGTCACCGACGGTATCGCGATGGGACATCAGGGGATGAAGTCCTCGCTCGTCAGCCGCGAGGTGATCGCGGACTCGGTCGAGCTCACCGTGCGCGGGCATTGCTATGACGCGATCGTGGGGTTGGCCGGTTGCGACAAGTCGCTGCCAGGTTTGATGATGGCGATGGTGCGGCTGAACGTGCCGTCCGTGTTCATGTATGGCGGCTCGATCCTGCCGGGCAAGTTCAAGGGCCGCGACGTGACCGTCGTCGACATCTTCGAGGGCGTGGGTCAACACGCGGCAGGCAAGATGTCGGACGCCGATCTGCTCGATCTCGAATGCCACGCTTGCCCTGGTGCCGGTGCGTGCGGCGGACAGTTCACGGCTAACACGATGGCCTGCGTCTCCGAGGCGATGGGTTTGGCGTTGCCGTACTCCGCAGGTCCGCCCGCCGAGTACACGTCGCGCGACGAATACGGCACGGCGAGCGGTAAGGCGGTGATGGAGCTTCTCGCGCGCAACATCCGGCCGCGCGACATCGTCACGCGCAAGTCGCTCGAGAACGCGGCCGTCATCGTGGCGGCGACCGGCGGGTCGACGAACGGGGCGCTGCATCTGCCCGCGATTGCGCATGAGGCGGGGATCGATTTCGACCTGTTCGCGGTCGCGGAGATTTTCAAGAAGACGCCGTATCTCGCCGACTTGAAGCCTGGCGGGCGGTTCGTGGCGAAAGACATGTACGAAGCGGGCGGCGTGCCGGTGCTGCTCAAGACGTTGCTCGACGGCGGGTATCTTCACGGCGACTGCATGACCGTGACGGGCAAGACGCTGGCCGAAAACCTGCGCGACGTGAAGTTCAATCCAAACCAAGAGGTCATCCGGCCGGTGACGAAGCCGCTGTCGCCGACGGGTGGCGTTGTCGGGTTGAAGGGCTCTCTCGCACCGGACGGGGCGATCGTGAAGGTCGCGGGCATGGTGAACCTGAAATTTCGCGGGCCGGCGCGGTGCTTCGACAGCGAGGAAGAAGCGTTCTCCGCGGTGCAGGAACGGCGCATCAAGCGCGGCGAGGTCATCGTCATCCGCTATGAAGGTCCGAAGGGCGGGCCGGGCATGCGCGAAATGCTGTCGACGACGGCGGCGCTCTACGGCCAGGGCGAGAGCGAACATTACGCGTTGATCACCGACGGGCGCTTCTCCGGTGCGACGCGCGGTATGTGCATCGGGCACGTGGGGCCGGAGGCCGCCGTCGGCGGGCCGATCGGGCTGCTGCGCGACGGGGATATGATTGCGATCGATGCGGACAAGGGCACGCTCGACGTCGAACTTGCCCCCGACGAACTCGCGCGCCGCAAGGCGGCGTGGAAGCCGCGCACGACGATGTACACGTCCGGCGTGCTGCACA
>JAEUML010000332.1 GCA_016792785.1 Alphaproteobacteria bacterium | reverse complement strand
TCGCCGCGGCCCGAAGCGGAGATCTGTCCCGCACCGATGCCCTTGTCGACCAGGTTGTTCTTCGTCGCGTTGGCGCGGCAATCGGACAGACGCTGGTTGTAGGCGGCTGAACCCGACGTGTCGGTGTGGCCAACGATTTTGACCGAGGCCGAACCCGTCGCCTTCGCCGTCGCCGCCGCTTCGCTGAGCACGCGATCCGCTTCGGCCGTGATGTTGCACTTGTTGTAGCCGAAGAAGACGATGAACTGCTTCGTCACCGGCGGTGTGGGCGTCGGTGTCGGCGTCGGCGGCACGACGACCGGAGCGCCCGCGAAGAAATAGCGGAAGCCGATCGTGCCCGTGTGCTTCTCGATGTCGTCGAAGTTCTGGCAGCAGAAATGGCCGGGAACCGTGACGGACTCGAACGACAACTCGGGATCCGGCACCACGAAATAGCGGTAGCGCACGAAGAGTTGCGACTGCGCACCGATGTCGTAGTTCAAGCCGATGATGCCCTGATACGCGAAGTTCCAGCTCTCGTCGCTGCCGTAGTAACCGTCGTCGAAGTCCACGTGGTCGGCGCCGATGCCGCCGCCGACAGTCAGCGACATCTTCTCGCTGATCGGTGCGTCGTACATCACGTTCGCCATCAGCGAAAACTCGCGAAGATCGCCGTCGACGTCACGCGTGACATAGGTCACGCCCGACGAATAGGTCGGCGACTCTTCGAACAGATTGTCGATGTCGTTGCTGCGATAACCGCCCTCGATTTCGACGCGCCAGCGCTCGGTCAAGCCGTAGCCGATCGAACCGAAAAGCGCCCAGCCCGTCTCGACGTCGGCGTCGAGCACGTGCGTGTGCGTGATGGTGGGCGTGCCGATGACGTCGTAGTTCAGATTGTTGGCGCCCGTAACGCCGCCTTCCAGGCTGAAGTACCAGCCCTTCATATTGCCGGCTTGCGCCGGGGTGACGAGCGCGAGCGCCGCCACCGTACTCAGTAACAAAGTCGTTCTCTTCATAAGTGACCCTCCCGCTCCCGGGCGCAACAGGCGATCACCGGGCATAACGGGGATAGGGTAGCCACGCTGACCGTAAATGCGGCGTTAACGCTGTTCTTTAGGAACTCGTCAACGACGCCGCATGTGGCGAAAGTGAGTCAGAAAAACATCACCCGGGCGCTTCGGCCTCGATCGCCGGACGCGCGCGCCCGCGCGCAGTGATGAGCAAGACGGCCGCGAGCGAGAGAACGTTCGCGCCGATCTGATAATAGGCCGGCATCATCGGATCTTTGTACGTCTCGATCAGATAGGCGACGACGAGCTGCGTCGAACCGCCGAACACCGTCACCGAAATCGAATAGGCGATCGAAAGCCCGCTCGAGCGCACCGCCTTTGGGAACGCCTCGGTCAGAAGCACGTAAAGCCCGCCATACGACAACGCGAGCAGGAAGTTCAGGATGATGTTGACGGCGAGCAGTGTCTCGATACTGGCCCCAGGCGCCGTGATCATCGCAAAGCCCTGGAACACGAACAGCACGAACAAGATGCGGGGCACCAGGATCGACCCCTTGATCGACCAGCGGTCCGCCGCCCACGCGCCCAGCGGCACCGCCGCGATTCCCGCGACATAGCCGACAAACGTCGTCAGCATGCCGATGTCGGCCGGCAGCATCAGTGTCTTGATCGCGTACGTCGTCATGTAGCCCGACACATAGGTCGAGATCGTGGGCCCCACGATGCACAGCACCGCCAGCACGATCGCGAGCGTGTTTCCCGCGAACAGATTCTTGATCACCGCCGCGCCGCTCTCATGCGCCTCGTGGCGGTCCATCGTCTCCGGCAGAACGCGGCGGATGTAGAGCCCAACCGGCCCGATCAAAAGCCCGAGCAGGAACGGCACCCGCCAGCCCCAATCGTAAAGCTGCGCCTCGGTCAGGTTCGCGGCCAGGATGAGCCCAAGCCCCGTGCCCGCGGCGCCCGCGAACATCTGGCTCGTCCCTTGCCATGCCGTCATCGCCGCGCGTTGATGCGGCTCGGCCGCCTCCAGAAGATAGCTGGTCGCCGCCCCCACCTCGCCGCCGCACGAGAACCCCTGGACCAACCGCCCCGCGACCAGCAGCAGAGGGGCCGCAATCCCGATCGTCGCGTAAGACGGCGTCAGCGCCACGATCCCGGTACCCAGCGCCATCATCAAAATGGTCAGCGTCATCGCCGCCTTGCGTCCCGCGCGGTCGCCGTAGGCGCCGATCACGAACGCACCCAGCGGCCTCGTCAAGAACCCCGCCCAAAACGTGGCGAGCGCTGCGAGCAACGAATAGAACGGATCGCTGACCAGTTCGGCCGGAAAGAACGCCCGGCTGATCATCACCGCGAAGAACGAGAAGACGATGAAGTCGTAGAATTCGAGCCAATTGCCGATGACCACGGCGATAATCGCCTTGGGCGGCACCTTTGGTTTCCCCGCGTCCACGTCGCCTCCCCGGTTTGACCGGCGAGGGAAGACCACACGAAGCGAAAGATTATTGCAAGCGGCCCACGGGTCAGCGCGCCGGCAGAGGCACCTTCGGCAAGCTGCCGTTCAGCGGAAACACAGAAAGACTGAGCCCCGGCCCCGTCGCGAAGCGGATGTTTTCTTCGGTCAACACCTGCGCGACATCGCCCGTGTACACGCCGTCCACAAACGGCACTGCACCCTGCGACGCACACAAAGCCGTCAATCGCTGCGCCTTCAGCCGCGCCGCGGCCGCGTCGTCCTCCGGCTTCAGCATCAGCCCGAATCCCGCAGCGCCGACCGCGCCCGGATTCCAAGTCGCGCGCCCCTGCACCTCGTCGATCGACACGAAGACGAGCCTAATCGTCCCTTTCAGGTACTGCACGACCTCCGACAGGCGGAACGTCGGCGTCCCCGACGGGATCAGTTCGATCTTGATCAGCAACGGCGTGCTGGTCGCAGCCTTCGCGACGTTGAGCTTGTCGAGGATGTCCTTGCGCGCACGCGGATTGGTCAATGTCGAGTATGCGACCGTACACGCGATCGCGGCGATCAACTTCGCCTCCGAAAACCGCTTCGCATAGCCGATCATCACGTCGAGCATTTCGAGGTCGAGCGAGGCGATGGAAGCCTCGTCCAACCCCTGCAACAACCAGTGGCCGAACGCGTTCGTCTCGGCCCCCATGCGCGATGGCACGCAGGCGAACGTCGTCGCCGTCCCCTTGCGCAGGTCGAACACCGGCAAAGCGCGGACAGCCAAACCACGCCCGCCAAGACGCTTGCTTAGCTTCTGGCCGAGTTCGGCCACGGGATCGGGCGTGTTGAAGCTACCGGACATCACGAATCCGAATCGAAGGCACAGACTCAGAAGTGACACGAACGAATATAGAATCCAGTGCCGTTCTCCCGCCAGTTGCAATAGATCGCAATCATCCGCCGATATTTTTTGCCGCTTGGGCCGCGCGGACACGTGCGAATGCGCACACAAAGCCCCGTCAGGTCCGGGCGCCACGCCAGGCGCTCTCCGCATTCGGCAAACAAACTGCTTTGATCGCCGGCAATCTGTTGCTCGACAGCACGTTCACCCGCCGCGTGTGGGTGGCGCGGCTGGTTGCATTCCCGCCGCCGTGGTACACGCGAGGCCTATGCCACAGCGGCCACGCTGGCCGCTGCGGGCCGGGAAAGGTTGATCGAATGCTGCACCGTCTTTTGCTGACCGCCGCGGCCGCAATGTGTTTCGCCGCAGCCGCCGCCGGCGCACCCTATCTCGACCGCGAGAAGGGCTTCAGCGTCGAGGTTCCGGAAGGCTGGACCCAGCAGCCGAGCAACGACTTTCCGCTCGATCTCAGACTGCTGTCGCCGCGCCGGGAAACGACGCGCGGCATGTGCCTGCTGATGAGCCAAGAGCGCTCGAACACCAAAAACATGACGCAGGCCGAGATAAATGCCGCCATGAAGGACCAAGCGAACGAGGCCTTCTGGCGCGCGATCCTGACCGGCGACCAGTCGGCGCGCGTCACGGACTTGACGATCACGGTTGCACAAGAAACGCGCGGGGAGCGCACCGTCGGCCGCGCGACCGTGCAGGGGACCGCGACGCGCGAGAATGTCGCGTTGCCGTTCCAGTTCGAAATGATGCTGCAGGCGGTGCCCGGCTACTCCTACATGACGCACTGCCTCGTGAAGCGGGATCAGGTCGCGGTCGAAGCCGCGGACATCAAGACCGTGATCGACACGCACACACCGACAGGCAGCGCAGGCGTCATCGCGAGCGTCCTGCCGCCGCGCGGCGCCGCAACGCCGGTCGCCGCACCGCATCCGATCTTCGACGCCGAAGCCGACGCGTTCAGAGCGAGCCTTCGCGAGATTCTGAAGCGCACGTCGCGTTGACAGCCTGCCTGACGTGGCCGGCTATTTGCCGGCACCGTTTTTGACGCCTCGATAGGCGCTCGGGCTCATCCCGAACCGCTTGTGAAACTCGCGCTGGAAACTGCTCTTCGAACCGAAACCCGCGTCGTACATGATCGTGGTCACGGGCAGGTTGTTCGCGGGATCGGCGAGCATGCGCGCCGCTTCGTCCAGCCGCCACTGATTGACGAGCGCGGGCACCGTCACGCCGTAGCGCCCACTTGCAAATTGGGAAAGCTCCCGCGGCTTCAGATTGAGTTGCCCCGCCAATGCCTCAAGCGAAAGCTCGGGATCGAGATGAGGCCGCCCCTCGCGCATCAAGCGTTGGAACCGCACATCGATCTCGTCGAGCGCAGCTGCGCTCAACGCGGACGCAGCCTTTGCGGGCACGAACACGCCGGCAAGCATGTTGGGATGCCGAAGCTCCAGGACGAGAACGGCCGACGACAGGCCCGCCATGACGAGCAGCAGCGCAAGGTAGGCGCCGCTCTCCCGAAGGCTGAGCCCCAGTGCCACGTCAGACATCATCCCCATACGCAAGACCACGAGCGCCGCCACGCTCGCCGTCAGCAACAGCGCAAACACGAGCACCGGCTGCGGCCTGTATCGTGGCCAGTGCCTTGCGAGTGCCACCGCGCACGCCGCGAGATAAGCCGACAAGACGAGCAGCGTCAGTTGGTCGACGTTGCCCACCAGCCCGGACGTCCAAGACAGGAAGACACCCACCGGCAGCGCCGCGTGCCACAGATCCCGGACCGACGGCGCGGGCGCTCCCTCGTGGGCGCGTGTCACATAAACAAAGCTCGCCGCCACACAGCCGATCTCGAGCAACAAGTTAAGGTCGCGCAAACCGCCGAGCGCGCCGAGCGCCGCCAAGAGATTGATCGCCGCCGCAAGCCCAAGACTGCCCGTCGCCAGGGCAAGCACCGGGCGCAACGTACCACCGCGCCCCACACCGGCCGCCTGGACGCTCGCGAACAGGATCATTTGCGCCGCGATCGACGCTTCGAAGACCAGCGGCAGAGGTCCGGCCATTTGAGGAGGTCCTAAGAAAAAACAGGTCCCAAAACACGTTTCGGGTCGCTGGGCCTTGGCCGTCCGTGCCGACAATGGCCCCCATGACGAAGCATGCAGCCCCTCGGCGCGCCCTGCAATGGGCGCTCGCATTCCTGGTAACCAACGCAAGTCTCGGTGACGCGAACGCCTGCACGCTGGCGATCAAGAATGTCGCGGTCGTCGCGATGACCACTCCGGCCATAGCGCGGGATCAAACCGTCACACTGGTGGGCGCAAAGATCGCGGCAATCGGACCGGCACCCGACACTTCCAGATGCGGCATGGTGATCGACGGCCGCGGAGGGTTTCTTGGCCCCGGTTTGACCGACGCACACGTACACGTCGAGTCCGGGAGCTTCGCCCCGGCGTTCGGCGCACAGCCCACCCCGATCGACTTCGACGACGTTCTCGCCCTCTACCCGGCGTTCGGCATCACATCCGTGCGCGTCATGTCTGGCGCACGCGACATCCTTCGCTTCCGCGACCGCGCGCCCGGCACCCACCCCGTACCGCGCCTCGTCGTCGCAAGCCCGATGATCGCCGGCCGCCCCCCGATCCTGGCCGAACCCGTCACCCTCGTCGTCGAAACGCCCGAAGCGGCACACGCCGCCGTCGCACGCTTTAAGAGCGAAGGCTACGACCTCATCAAGCTGCGCGAGAACCTGCGCCCCGACGTCCATGCGGCGCTCGTTGCCGCGGCGCGTGACAACGCGATCTCGCTCGACGGCCACGTCACGCGCGGCGTAGCGGTCGACGCTCTGCTCGCCGCCGGACAACGCGGCTTTGCCCACCTCGACGAAATCGCCCGCGCGATCGCGAGCGGCGGCACGTCGGCCGCCGCGTTGAAGCGCCACGGCGCACATGTCTCGAGCACCATGGTCGTTCTCGACAACGCGGTCCGTCAAATCGAAGACTATGACGGTCTCGCCAGCCGCCCTCAGATGCGCGCGTTGCATCCGATGTTCGTCGACACGTTTTGGTCGCGCGCGCAGAACCCGTACGCGAAGCCCGGCGTCGACGCCGCATTCTTCAAGCAACTGCTCGCGCTGACGAAGTCGACGCTGCACGACCTCACCCGCGAAGGCGTCATGATCCTCGCAGGCTCCGACGCGCTCAATCCGATGATCATCCCCGGCGATGGTCTGCACGAGGAGCTTCGCTTGATGGTCGAGGCGGGATTGACGCCCTACGAAGCTCTCCGCACCGCAACCGTGAATCCAGCCCGCGTCATCGGGCGGTTGGCCAACACCGGCGAGATCGCACCCGGCCGCGACGCCGATCTCGTGTTGCTTCCCGCAAACCCGCTCGCCGACGTCGCCGCCTACCGCCGCCCCGACGGCGTCGTGCTTCAGGGCCGCTGGTTCGACCGCGCAGCACTCGATAGCCGGCTCGACGATGTCGCCCGGCGCTTTCGCTGAAGGGACCGATATGCTGCGCTGGATCGCTCTCGCCGTTTTCCTCCTGATCGCCGCCGCTTCCGCGTGGGTCGCCTGGGCGCTGAGCGCCCGTTCCGGTCCCGTCACTCAAGAGGCATTGTGCTACGTCGGCGCCTACGCGCTCGAAAGCGGTGGTGATGCAGTCATCGTCGCCTACGACGACGGGGACACGATGGAGTACTTCTTCCCCGACGGCGCTCGAGGTGTGATGACCAAGCGCGGCGCAGGCCTCTTCGAAGGCGAAGGCGTTCGCTTCGTGCGCCCCGACTGCACCACACCGCGCGCCACGATCGCAAAGGATGGCAAAACGATCGGCGCAGCCAAGCACCGTTTCGAAGAGCGCACCCTGCGCGTTTCGAGCGGCGGTATAGAACTCGCCGCCAAGCTCGTCCTCCCGCCCAGTCCACCCCGCCAGGCCGTCATCTGGGTCGCAGGCTCAAACGACGACGGCGACATCGACCGCATCCATTGGCAGTACACGCTGCCGCTGCAGGGCGTGGCGAGCCTGATCCTCGACAAGCGCGGCACCGGCGCATCGCAGGGCAGCGCGACCGCGAACTTCCACGTGCGCGCGGCCGACGTGCGCACCGCAGTTACCGAACTGCGCCGCACACTCGGACCCGATGTCGAAATCGGCCTGCACGGCGCAAGCCAGGGCGGCTGGGTCGCCCCGCTCGCCGCACTCGACGGCAGCGTCGCCTTTGTCGTCGTGAGCTACGGACTCGCCGAAGGCGTGACCGCCGAAGATCGCGACGAGATGGCCGCCCATGTGAAGAGAGCCGGCTATGGCGAGACGGAACTTGCAAAGCTTCGCCGCCTTACCGACATCACCGCCAAGATCGTACGCTCGAACTGGAGCGACGGCTGGGACGAACTCGCCGTTTGGCGCGCAGCCCACGGCGGCGAGGCATGGGTCGAAAGCCTGCCGTCGACAAGCTACACCGGCGTACTCTTGCAAATCCCAAGCTTCGCCGCCGGTTGGATCGGCCCGATCATCGGCCGCGCCTTGGACAAGGACGTCTCGTTCGCCTACGACCCGCGCCCGACGCTCGAACGCCTGAAGATGCCGCAACTTTGGCTCTTGGGCGGCGCAGACACATCCGCACCCGCAACGGCGACGATCGCGATCTTGCGCGAGCTGCGAGCGGCCGGCAAACCCATCGAACTCGTGGTTTATCCAAACGCCGGCCATGGCCTGATGGAACCATGGCCCGGCCGCAACACCGAACGTCTCGTTCCTGGTTACCGCGAGACCGTTGCCGCCTGGGTTGAGACGCGCACGCTCGAAACCCGCTGACTTTCTCGTGTTCGCCCTCGTCTAGCCACCTGGACGCCAGCCCGTGTAGTATCGCGTGCGAGGCTCAGTTTCGGGGGACACTGTGATGAAGCGTCTGTTGGCGTTGACCGTGTGCGCGCTCGTTCTCTCCGCTTGCGCAACCGCACCCGAACCGGCGGCCGGCAAGGTCGACCCGAAGAACCCGTTCCCCTCGACCTACTTGGCCCTGCCCGGCCAGCCGACCGCGCTCGTCGGCGCGACGATCCTCACCGGCACGGGCGACAAGATCGAAAACGGCACCGTGCTCTTCAAGGATGGCAAGGTCGAAGCGGTCGGTGCGGGCCTTGCGGTGCCCGCGGGCTACGCGACGGTCGACGCGAAGGGCAAGTGGATCACGCCGGGCATCATCGACGTGCACTCGCATCTCGGCGTCTACGCCTCGCCCGGCGTCACCGCCCACAGCGACGGCAACGAAGCGACTGATCCGAACACGGCCGAAGTGTGGGCCGAACACTCCGTCTGGCCGCAGGACGAAGGCTTCAACAGCGCACGCCGCGGCGGCGTCACCACGCTCCAGATCCTGCCCGGCTCCGCGAATCTGTTCGGCGGTCGTTCGGTGACGCTGAAGAACGTGCCCGCGCGCACGATGCAAGCGATGAAGTTTCCGGGCGCGCCCTACGGCCTCAAGATGGCGTGCGGCGAAAACCCGAAGCGCGTCTATGGCGGCAAGCAGCGTGCGCCCTCGACGCGTATGGGCAACGTCGCGGGCTATCGCGCGGCGTGGATCAAGGCCGATCAATACGCGAAGAAGCTGAAGGCGGCCGAGAAAGGTGACGGCGCGCCGCCCGACCGCGACCTCGAACTCGAAACGCTGGCCGGTGTCTTGAACGGCGAGATCCTGGTGCAGAACCATTGCTACCGCGCCGACGAAATGGCGATCATGATCGATATCGCCAAGGAGTTCGGCTACAAGATCACCGCGTTCCACCACGCCTCGGAAGCCTACAAGATCGCCGACATGCTCGCGAAGCAGGGCATCTGCTCGGCGACGTGGGCCGGCTGGTGGGGCTTCAAGCTCGAAGCCTATGACGGCATCGAAGAGAACGCGGCGCTGCTCGAGAAGGCGGGCGCCTGCGTCGTCATCCACTCCGACGATGCGAACCTGACGCAGCGACTGAACCAGGAAAGTGCGGCTGCAATCGCTGCCGGCCGCAGACTGGGCATCGACATCCCCGAAGCAACCGCGATCAAATGGATCACGGCGAACGCCGCCAAGATGCTCGGCATCGCCGACAAGACCGGCACGCTCGAAGCCGGCAAGATGGCCGACGTCGTGATCTGGAGCGCAAACCCGTTCTCCGTTTATGCAAAGGCCGAGCGCGTCTATGTCGACGGCGGCCTTGCCTACGACCGCGCCGATCCGAAGCGGCAACCGAAATCCGACTTCATGCTCGGCCAACCCGAGGGAGGAAACTGATGCGCGCGCTCCTTCTCTTCCTGGCCTGGCTCGCCGCAGCGAACCTCGCCCACGCCGACACGCTCGCCGTCGTCAACGCCCACATCTACACGATGGGCAAAGCGGGCGAGATCAAGAACGGCACGATCGTCGTCGCGAACGGCCGCATCACGGCCGTCGGCACGAACGTCGCGGTCCCGAAGAACGCGCGCATCATCGACGCGAAAGGCGCGCCGGTTACGCCGGGCATCTTCGTCGCCGGAACGAACCTGGGCTCGGTCGAAGTCGATTTGGAGACAAGCGCGAACGACGGCGCCACGTCGTCGGCGACGATCAGCGCCGCCTTCGACGTCGCCCACGGCATCGACCCGAACGCGACAACGCTGCCCCGCGCCCGCGCGGGCGGCGTGACGCACGCGCTCGTGACGCCCGGCTATGCCGGCGGCGACGGGCGCGAGCTTCTGTTTGCCGGCCGCGCCGCACTCGTCGCGCTCGACGCGTCGCGCCCGCCGGTTGTGCGCGCGCGCGCCGCCATGATGCTCGAACTCGGCGAAGGCGGTGCGGCGCGCGCCGGCGGCGCCCGCGGTTCTTCGATCGAGGCGTTGAAGGCCGACCTCGACGACGTGCGCTGGTACGCCCGCAATCGCGGCCGCTACAACACAGGCGCCTCGCGCGAGCTGCGCCTGTCGAACGCGGACCTCGCCGCACTCCTGCCCGTCGTGCAGAAGCGCATGCCGTTGATCGTCAGAGTCCACCGCGCCGCCGATATCACCGCGATCCTGGCGTTTGCGAAACAGCAGGGCTTGAGGATCGTGCTGAGCGGCGCGGAGGAAGGCTGGATGGTCGCGCGCGAAATCGCCGCCGCCCGCGTGCCCGTGATCTTGGGCGCAAACGACAACCTGCCGGGCTCGTTCGAAACGCTGGGCGCGACGATGGAGAACGCGGCGCGCCTGCATGCCGCCGGCGTCACGATCGCCTTCTCGAACGGCGAGGACGGTCACCGCATCCGCGAGGTCCGCTACGACGCCGGCAACGCCGTCGCGCAAGGCCTGCCCTATGGCGCAGCACTCGCCGCGATCACGATCAACCCCGCGCGCATCTTCGGGATGGCCGGAACGGCCGGCTCGCTCGAACGCGGAAAGCAGGCGAACCTCGTCGTATGGAGCGGCGACCCGCTCGAACCGATGACCCAAGCACAAACGGTCATCATCGCCGGCCGCGAACAACCGCTGACAAGCCGCGCCGAAGACCTAGCCCGCCGCTACAAAGACCTCACCGGCCCGCTCCCGCAGGCGTACAAGCAGTAAGGCGTTCCCCCACCAAGCGAGCACCGCACCGCTGCTTTCCCGCGCGCGATATGCATCGATGCGTGCGCTTGAGTTGGGGTGGCGATGCGGGCGTTCTGGGTACTGGCGTTTATGGCGGCGATGGCGGCGGTGCTCGCTGCCAAACACGCGCCGCGCACGCCCGGTGAAGTCGTCGCCTTCGCGGTCGAAATCGCGCCGCACATCGCCGACACCTTGCCCGGCCGCGCCGTGACGCTCGCCGACGCCGTAACGCCGCAGGAAACCGAGTACGTCGTCACGCTGGCCGGCGATACCGGCCTCAACGGCTCTTACCAACTCGTCTATGCCTCGTTCGGCACCAAGAAGGGCGAGCAGCTGAAATGGCCGGACGCGACGCAAGACATCGCGCGCGAGATGAGCGGCGACGTCAACTTCGCGAACCTCGAAACCGTCGTCACCGACCGCAACGA
>JAEUML010000314.1 GCA_016792785.1 Alphaproteobacteria bacterium | reverse complement strand
GCGGCGCGTGTGGCGGGTGTCACCGAAATTGAGCACGCGGCGGGCTGTTATCCGGCTGTCATTTGGAAGCTTGCTGGCGCAATTCGGCAACAGAGCGACGCTGCGTTGTCTTTGTGGCGAGAAGTTCAGACGGCGCTTCAGGTGGCGGACCTAAATCGTTACCGAGACGTTAAAATCCCCCACTTGCGATTAACGGTTGTGGAGTCCCGTCCAAGCCCCTGACCCGGCTCGATTTTCGTCCCGCGTTTACCATGAGCGCGGGGACAGTCCCGGGTGCGATTCCTATGATCGATTCGAAGGCAGTGATTCTCGCAAACAGGGGGTTCGGCGTAGGGGACGGGGCTGTTTCGAGGATCGACGTGCAGCGGACCTGATCGCACAGGATTCGCTCCCGGTTATCGCCAGCAAACCCCTTGCCGCCGAGCGGCGCCGAACAACGGCGCCGTCTCCGCCAGAGAGCATGGGGTCAGGTTGGAGCAGGCAAACGACATCGCGTTCTTGTTGCCGTTCGGCGTGACGCTGGGCGCCATCGCGCTCGCGGGCTCGCTTGCGCTCGTCATGATGGCGATGCGCGCGCGCTCGGACGCGCTCTTGAAGCGCGCGGCGCGTCGCACGGCGCGGGCTGAGGCGAAGTTCCAGAAGGAAGCGGCGATCGTTTCGGCCGATCCGGGCTCTCTCTTCGTGTGGCGCAACATCGACGGCGACGTCGAGGCGCGTGCGGGTGCGGCGGCCGTTCTCGACGGCGTGCTGACGAACGACGCGCACGGCGAGTTGCAAGACGCGCTGACGTCGCTTGAGACGCAGGGGTCGTTGTTCTCGCTGACCGTGCCGGGGGCGGACGGTCGCGTGTTCCAGGCTTACGGCAAACCCGCGGCGGGGCAGGCGGCGCTGTGGCTGCGCGACGTGACGCCCGACGCGGAGGCGAACTACAATCTCACCGTCCGTCTGACCGCGAGCGAGATCGAGCGCGCACGGCTCGGCGATCTGCTGGATGTGTCGCCGATGCCGGTGTGGCGGCGCGGGCTGAACCTCGACCTCGTGTGGGTCAACAAAGCCTACGCGACGGCGGTCGACCCATCGATCGGGCAGGATCCGATTGCCGACCAGCTGGAACTCGACCGCGAGAGCCGGGCGCTCGCCGAGAAGGCGCTTGAGAGCAACGAAACGCAGACCGCGCGGCACTATCTCGTCGTCGGCGGGCAGCGGCGGGCGTACGAGATTCAGTGCGTGCCGATGGGCGACGGCGTCGCTTCGTTTGCGCTCGACGTGACGGATGTCGACGAGACGAAGCGCCTTTTGCAGCAGCACATCGATGCGCATGAGGAAACGCTGCACCGGTTGCCCGTCGCGGTTGCGATCTTCGGTCCGGATCAACGGCTGAAATTTTCGAACAAAGCGTTCGGCAAGCTCTGGGATCTCGAGGATCGCTGGCTCGGAACGCATCCGTCCGACGGCGACATCCTTGAGCGGTTGCGCGAGACGCGGCGCTTGCCGGAACAGCGCGACTTCGCGGCGTGGAAGAAGGAACGGCTTGCGCTCTACACCAGCGTCATCGAGGAGCGCGAGGAGCATTGGCATTTGCCGCGCGGCACGACGCTGCGCGTGACGTGCCAGCCGCATCCGTTCGGCGGCCTCATCTTTATCTATGCCGACGTCACGAACCAGATGGCGCTCGAGCGCAGCTTGAACCAGCTGTCGAGCGTGCAGCGCACGACGATCGACCATCTGAGCGAGGCGCTGGCCGTGTTCGGCACGGACGGGCGGCTCAAGCTTTCGAACAAGGCGTTCGCCGAGTACTGGCGGATCGATCCGAAGACGCTCGCCGATCAGCCGCGCTTTGCCGACGTGTTCGCGCTTTGCCGTCGCGTGCTGCCCGACGAAGGGCATTGGAGCATGCTGACGATGCTGATCACGGGGGCGGCGTCCGAGCGGCGCGTGACCGTCGACGGGCTCGAACGCAACGACGACAAGGTGCTGACGTTCGCGGCGGCGCCGCTGCCGGACGGTTCGCTTCTTCTCTCCTACCGCGACGTGACCGATACGGCGATGCGCGAGAAGGCGCTGGAGGAACGCAACGCGGCGTTGCTCGCCTCCGACAAGCTGAAGTCGGACTTCATTTCGAACGTGTCCTATCAGCTGCGCACGCCGCTGAATTCGATCATGGGCTTTGCCGACATGATGCAGCAGGGCATCGCCGGCAAGATGAACGACAAGCAGCACGGCTATCTCGCCGACATCTTGAACGCGTCGAAGACGCTCGAGACGCTGATCAACGATATCCTCGATCTGGCGCTGATCGAAGCGGGAACGATCGAGCTCGACCGGCGCGACGTTGATGTGGGCGAGGTTCTGGCGGGCGTTCGGCCGCTGGTCGAAGAACGTGCGCGCAAGGCCCGCGTCGAAGTCGTCAACGAATGCGACGCCGATATGGGGACGATCTGGGCGGACCAGAAACGGCTGCTGCAGGTGGTCTATAACCTGGTGATCAACGCGATCGAACACACGCCGCCGAACGGACGCATCGTCTATGGCGCGGAGGGCGCCGCGGGCGAGGTGCGCGTCTACGTCAACGACACGGGCGCGGGGATACC
>JAEUML010000306.1 GCA_016792785.1 Alphaproteobacteria bacterium | reverse complement strand
TCCTTCAGGCGCTCGCGCACGCGGGCGTCGGTGAAGGCTTCGCGGAACGCGGCCTGGGCCCATTCCCAGTCGATCCCGAATTCGGCGTAGATCGGCTTCTTCTGTTCGGGGCTGCCGAGGTTGAAGAGCAGGCCCTGGAAGACCTGCGCCGCCCAGTCTTCGATCATGTCGCGCTCTTGTTGCGACAGATGCGGGATCGTTCGGTCGGCCCAGATTTTTCCAAATTTGTGGTGGAACGCCTCGTCCGTCATCACGAGTTGGCAGAGGCGCTTCAACAGCGGGTCGCTCGTGTACTGATAGTTCGTCGCGAAGGCGCCCATGGCAAGGCCTTCGACCAGCATCTGCATGCCGACGAGCTTCTTCCAGACGTAGGGCGAGAGCACCATTTCGGTGAGCAGATTGCCGAGCGCGGGGCCCACCGGCAGCGGCTTGCCCCAGCGCGCCTTGATGTACATCGCAAAGCCCGTGACGTGGCGGGCCTCTTCGCGCGTTTGGTTCGCGGCGTATTCCTGAGCGCCCGGGTCGCGCAGCACATGGCAGAGCGAAGCGGACAGCGACAGCGCGCCTTGTTCGCCGTGCAGGATCGACGACAGGCCCCAGTGCACGGATTTGTTGACGAGCTTTATCTTTTGTTTGTCGTTCAGCTTGTCGGCGATGGCGGTTTGAAGATCGAGGTTCAGCCACGCGGGCATCATGTACTCGTTCTCCATGTCGAAGGGCGTGGAGAAGTCGATGTACTTCTTGTCGAGCGGATCCCAGAAATGGTCGTGCGTCGCCGAGATGATCTTGTCAAACGCGGTCGAGCGCGCGTTGTAGCGGTCGACGTCCATCATCGACGGGAAGTCGCCGGGCGCCACCGCGTCGTAGGCGATGTCTTTCGTGATGTTGGCCATGAGGTTCCCCCCTTTGCTTATTCGGCGGCGATGCTGGACGGCGTGCGCAGGATCTGGCCGCCGTTCAACTGCATGAGATACTTGATCCCTTCTTCCGCGATATCGTCGCCGACCATGCGATCACCCTCAGCGTGCAGTTCGGCCATATCGATATAGGCGGCGTAGTTGCCCCGCGTGCGATCGGTGATGATGCCGGCTTTCAGCAACGTCTTGATCAGCACACGGAAGATGTTCGTCGATTCCTGCAGCTCCTTGCGGATCTCGGCGTCGGTCAACGCCTCCATGAACGCCTGTTGCACCCAAGCCGGGTCGAGACCGAGCTCACGGTAAATCCAGCCCTTCTGGTCGGGGCTCGCGAGATTGAAGAGAAGGACTTGGAAGACCTCCCATGCCCAATCCTCGATTTTCTCCGCTTCGCCTTTCGAGAGATGCGGGATCGTGCGGTCGGCCCAGATTTTTCCGAACTTGTGGTGGAACGCCTCGTCCGTCATCACGAGTTGGCAGAGCTTCACCATCAGGGGGTCGTGGCCCTTTTGGTAGAACGTCGCGAAGGCGCCCATGGCGAGACCCTCGACCAACATCTGCATGCCGACGAGCTTCTTCCAAACGAAGGGCGACAGCACGAGTTCTGTGAGCAGGTTGCCGAGCGCGGGGCCGACCGGCGCGGGCTTGCCCCAGCGCGCCTGGATGTAACGAGCAAATCCGGTGACATGACGCGCTTCCTCGCGCGTCTGGTTCGCAGCATATTCCTGCGCGCCCGGATCACGCAGGATGTGGCAAAGCGAGGCCGAGAGCGAGAGCGCGCCCTGCTCGCCGTGCAGGATGCTCGAGAACGACCACAGCGTGTTCAGATTCGTCAGCTTGATCTTGCCGCGCTCGTCTAACTTGTCGCCGACCGCCGTGCGCAGCTCCGTCATCAGCGCCGGGTCGACCATGTAGTCCTTCTCCATGTCGAAGGGCTCGGAGAAGTCGATGTATTTCTTGTCGAGCGGATCCCAGAAATGGTCGTGGGTCGCCGAGATGATCTTGTCGAACGCCGTCGTGCGCGCGTTGTAGCGGTCGACGTCCATCATCGAGGGGAAGTCGTCCGGGTCGACGGCGTTGTAGGCGGGGTCTTTCGTGATGTTCGTCAGTTCGGCCATGTCCGTCACTCCGGAAGAAATTGCGGGTACGGTGATGATGGTAGGGCCAAACCTCGCCAAGGCAAGAAAAATGACGCGGCCGTCACAGTGACGACCGCGTGATTGCTGCGGGATATTGCGCTTGCGAAGAGGCCTAGCCGCCGCCTTCGGCCGGGGGCAAGGGTTCTTCGATTTCTTCGGCGAGCGGGGTCATGGACTGAGGCCGGACGCCGGCCTCGCCGAAGACCAAGAGCTTGCCGGCGCCGTCCTGAATGACCGCGTTCAGACCCTTGCGGTCGGGGCGGTAGGTCAATGTGAACTTCGCCCCGTCCGGCGAATAGAGAACCTGACCGCCAAGCCCCACGAACACGAACGAACCGTCAGGCAGCTGCATGCCGCTGGCGATCGACTGGTCGGCGCCGGCCGTGTCGAGCTTCGCCCACGTCGTGCCCTTGTCCGTCGAGCGCCAGATGTTGCCGCGCATGCCCATCGCATAGACCGACCCGTCCTTGGCACTCAGGCCTCCCCAGAACGAACCCGCATAGCCGGTCAACACCTTCTCCCAGGTCTTGCCCGCATCCAGCGAGCGGTACATCGCACCCGCCTCCGCCGCCACGAAGATCGTGTCCGCGTCGGGACCGGCGAACATCGCGTTCAGATGGTTCTCGTCACCCTCGGCCGCCGCATAAGGATCGGCGCCTGCGGCCGGCGTCTTGGGCGCCGTCGGATCGACAGGGGCCGCTTCGGCAGCAGGTGCCGGCGCCGTCCCATCCGCAGGCTTGGCCGGCGGCGGCATCAGCGTCTTGCGCTCAACCCAGGTCTTGCCCCCGTCCGTCGTCTCGATCGTGTAGTTGAACGCCCCCACTGCCCAGCCGTGGTTCGCATCCTTGAAGAACACAGACAGCAACGCGTTGTCGCTCTCGCCGCCACCGAACTGCTTGACCCACGTCTCGCCGCCGTCCTCGGTGTGCATCACCAGCGTGTCGTGACCCACAGCCCAGCCGCGCTTGTCGTCGGCAAAGTGAACCGCCGTCATCGTCACCGTCGTCGACACGTCCTTGGCCTGATGCCACGTCGCACCGTCGTCGTCGGAGAGAACGATGTTCCCGTACTCGCCGACCGCCACGATCCGCTTGCCCGCCCGCGTGACGCCCAAGAGCAACGCCTCGGTCGCTAGCTTCGATTGAACCGCATGGCCGTCCTTGGGCGGAACAACCGACAGCGCGGCGGGGACAAACGCTCCGGCGCAAATAAGCGCCGCAGTCACCAGCATAAGCTTCTTCATCGGCGGTCCCCTCCAGGGATCAGGTATCAGGGATCAGGGATCAGAATTGAAAAACCTTTCTGATCCCTGATCCCTGATCTCTGATCCCTCCAACAAAAAGGGCCGGCCCTCGTTCCTCGAAGACCGGCCCGATCACTTCAACAGCTGCCAGCGTCCGTCAGCGGACGCCCAGCGTGCGGATGGCTTCCGGCGTGTAACGCGCTTCGTTCAGCTCGTCGGCAAAGTAGTTCACCGGCGGCTCCTCAGCCCGCATCGACAGCGCCAGATAACGGCTCGACAACAGGTCATACACCAGCTCCAGCGCACCCGTGCCGCAGTGCGGTACGTGATACGCGTTCACAAGCGGAATCTCCTGGAAGCGCCACAGCTGACCGCGGCCGTCATAGTTCTCCGCGTTGTTCACGACCTTCGCATCTTCATCCATGTAGAAGACCCGGCGGGCATAAACGTGACGCGAACCCGCCTTCAGCTTCGCTTCAACCACATGCACCCGGTGCGGCTCATAGCGAACCAGGTCCTGGTTGATGTGCTGCGGCTTCACAAGGTTCGCGTACTTCGTGTGAAGCAGGTCGTACGAGTTGTAGGCGATGAACTTCGTCTGACGCGGCTTGAGATCCCACGTGTAGCGATCCAACGCTCCGTTGAAACCGTCAAACGCGTCCGACGTCGACATCGCGTCCGTGTTCGTGCCCGGATTGTCGTAGGCGATGTCCGGCGCGCGGCGAACACGGCGCGTGCCCGGCGAATACTGCCAGGCCTTGCGCGGCTCGACGCTCGCGTTGATCGACTCGTGAACCAGGATCACGTTGCCCGCCAAACGGGCCGGGGCGATCGTGTTCGCAATATAGAGCAAGCCGATGTTGTTCAGCTCGTCCGACGACTTCACCGCCGGGTTCGCATAACGGAAAATCGCCTCGTCCTGAACCGAGATCAGATTGAACGAGCCGTTCGATTGAACCGGCGCCGCCGCAAACTGACGCGTCGTCTTGTAGCCGCGGAACGAAAACCGCTTGTTGTGCATCAACTCCATCGCGTTGCCCGGAATGGGAAACGGATAGCCAACCTTGAAGTTCTTGATGCCGTCGCCGTCCGGCGTCAGCTCCGCATTCGCCGCGTTGTACTTGATCGCCTCATACGCATATTGCGGCAACGCGCAGGTCCGGCGCGACTCGTACACGTTCATCTTGTACGAACCAAACTTCTTCAACAGCGCCTTGTGGCCGTCCGTCAGGTTCGCGTCGTACTGACCCGCGTTCGCGCCCGTGATCGTGAACTTCGGCTTGTCGTTCGGAAACGGGTTCGGAACGTTCTGCGTCTTGGGATCAAACTTGATCCCAGCTGGCGGCGCAGACAACCCACCATCCCACGCAGGCACCATCCCGTCAGGCGAACCCGCTCGCTCAGACCCCATCGGCGTCAGGTCCTTGCCCAAGCGGGCGACCTGATCCGCCGGGACCTTGGCAAACGCCGCCCCAGTGCCAAGCACCGCAACAGCCGTCGCCAACATCAACAACTTCGTCTTCTTCACTTCGTTTCCTCCACCTAATTCAAGGTCCTTCGGTACCAACCCCCGCATCGAGACGCATCACCGAGATCGGTCCTTCGATTAAGCGCTCAGGCGAAATGGTACTCCCGATGAGGCCCAGTCGCAAATCGGCCCGCCCTTAACGAAAAGGGCGGGCCCAGAATTCAACATTCATTAGAACGTATAACTGGCCGTGACCGATGCGAAATCCTGGTCTTTGGCCTTGTTGTTGACGTGGCCGCCGAAGAAGTTCGAGTAGCTCGCTCCGACGCGCAGGTTGTTGTTCAACGTGCCCGTGATGCTCAACCCAACCGACTGGCGATCCTCAAGATAGTTGCCGTAGGGCGAAGGCGTCGTGCCTTCGAAGTCGTAGGCATAGACGATCTGCGGCGAGAGCACCCAGCCGCTGTTGAAGACGTTGTTGTATTCGATGCGGCCCAAGAGGACGAGGCCCGCCGAGAAGTCGTTCGGACGGCACTGCGCACTCGACTTGCGGTCGAGACCAAGCAAGCCACCGAGCGGAAGATCAGAGCCGTTGCATCCGATATTCTGGTATTGATTAAAGACCCGCGTCGGGCTCGCCGAGCCCAGACCATCGGGATCGTACTTGTCGAGCCAAGTGTCTTCGACGTTCGGGACATAGACGAGGCCCGCTTCCGTAACGACGATACCGATGTCGGCGCCAATTGCATCAACCCACCAATCGGAACCGGTGAAGGTTGCGGTCGTTCCGATCTGGGCGGTGTACATCTCGTTGTAGAGAACGCCCGAGATGAACTGATTGCCCGCCGAGCCGCCGGAGAAACACGTGTGACCCGGCAGCGTGCCGAGCGCTTCGAACGTCGACATTAGATCGCCGACCGAGGCGAAGGCGCATTGCTCCATGGCGCCAGCGATCGTGATCGAGTCGGTGTCGACCTGGAACGGCGCATCCGGGCGGTACGTGAAATCGCCTTGCACCCCCCAACCCCAAATCGTCGTGTTGAACGAACCGCCCCAGATCGGGATATCTTCCGGGTACTCGAGATAGAGGCCGAGGTCGGAGGCGTAGGTGAGGATTTCGGCTCCGTCGAACAATGTCGGGAATCCTCCGGCGACGACACTCGTTCCCGATTGGAATAGCGACAAGGCGCACTGCAGCACGGCCGCGTTGTAGATGTTGTCGATGCCCGCAACAGGGCTGTTGTAAACTACGCCACCGTTCGCGCCGGTGATGGCGAAGGCCGTGCCGAGCGAAACCGGATTCAGCAAGTTCTGTGGGTCGGTAAGCCCCACGTTGCCAAGTAGCGCGGTCGAGATGCGCGGATCGGCAAAGACGCCGGGATCGCTGTCGATCAAGCAACCGGTGGGCGTCGCAAACTTTGCGGAGGCGCCGGAGAGTTGCGTCGAATGCGATACAGGTGCGACCGCGACCTCCATCGTGCGCGCGTACTCGGAAACGAACGGCAGTCTGCTGTGGTAGTTCTGATAGTAGAAGCCGAACTCCGTGCCTTCGAGCCAATCGGCGAAGTAACGAACGGACAAACCATATTGTCCATTGTCGTTCGCGAAGCGGTCGCCGTCACGCGAGATGATGCCTTGGCCGACACGCGTCACACCTTCGGTGCCCAAGCTCGAGATCAGGCCGAGCTTTGTCGCCTCATGCTGGCCTATCGTGTAGGGAACCGTGTTCGCAACAAACGGACTGTCAAGGCAATCGAGCACCCCCGCCGTTGCCACAAGTGGATTCGGCAACAAGCCGGCTCCATAGACCAAAGGCAGCCCTCCGTTGCTGTCAGCAACGCCGCCGTCGCAAGTGCGGCGCATGCCAGTGAGCGGGTTGCCGGTCAAGAACGAGACGCGACCATCATTGCCGCCGAGACCGCTGCCCAGGGCGACAATGTCCGCACCCGAAAACGGCGAACCTGACGGATCGAGTTCGAACTCTTCCCAGTCGAGGGCATAGTAGCCCGCCAGCGACACGTCGAAAGGCAGAGAAAGCGAACCGTAAGCAGCGTTGACGGGGACCAGCGCCTCTTTGATTTCCGAGCCGGGACGGCGGAACGCGCCGACGTCGATCGGGTTGAAGACGTTGTTGCCATGAAGAATGAACGTGCTTTCGCCCCAGTTGATCACCTGCTTGCCGAGACGCAGGTTCAGCGGCATTTCGGCAATCGTGTAGTCGGCCGAAACGAATGCATCGAGAAGTTCGTAGTTGCGGCCGATATCGCCGAGCGCCTGATCGGTCAGTTGCGAACGGTTGCCGGCGTCGCGATCGTTCAGAATCACATCGTAGAAGCCCACCGCGCGGGCGAAGAATGTGTAGTTGCGGTATTTGACCTGAAGGTCGTGGTTTGCCTTGATCGTACCGCCGATCCAGTCGCCGCTGTCGAAATTCAAGCGGCCGTCATCTGTGTTGATGCTGCCGTCGTGATTGTTGGGGTTGTTCGTCCACCGCATAACGCCGGTGCCAGCGCCGGCGAAACTCAGTTGCGGCGTAAGGTCGGCAAGAAACGCGGCGCTTGCGGCGCCCGGTATCACGTTCGCATCGCCTACACCCGAACGCGGATCGACCGGACCGCCGTTGCCTTCAGGCAGAAACGCGTCCTCGCGATCGGCGGTGCGGAGCGAGGCGCCCATCGACACGGTCGTGTCGAAGGTGACGCTGACCTCGCCAAATTTCGTTTCGACGGCTTGCGCGACCGATAGGGCGGCGAGCAGACCAAGAGATGCGGATCCGAGCAGGCTTAAGCGCCGGACGAACAACTTCGACATACTGTTTCCCCTCTGTACGTTGGCGACGGGCTCTTGCCCGCCGACGTTTTCGCGATGCCAACGCCCCGACGAATGAGCGTGCTGCCCGCAGAGTCGTGACGGACGCACGCACGCCTCTTGAGCTTCACGCTCCAGAACGCGGCAAAATGGTTAACAGAGTGTTAATTTGGTGATTCGGCGCACAGTGCACCACTGTGTTTTGCGTGCTGAATCATTTGCGCCACAATCAAAAGCGGCCCCAAACGGGGCCGCTTTGCACGCAGTGTTCGATAATTTTCGCCCGTCGAGACGCGAGGTTCGCCTAGCCCCCACCCTCTGGAGGCGGGAGGGGTTCTTCGATTTCCTCAGGTGTCGGGGTCATGGACTGAGGCCGGACGCCGGCCTCGCCGAAGACCAGGAGCTTGTCGGCGCCGTCCTGAATGACCGCGTTCAGACCCTTGCGGTCGGGACGATAAGTCAACGTGAACTTCGCACCGTCCGGCGAATAGAGAACCTGACCGCCCAAGCCCACAAACACGAACGAACCGTCGGGAAGCTGCATGCCGGCCGCAATCGACTGGTCCGCACCGGCCGTGTCGAGCTTCGTCCAGGTGGCTCCTTTGTCCGTCGAGCGCCAGATGTTGCCGCGCATGCCCATCGCATAGACCGATCCGTCCTTGGCCGAGAGACCGCCCCAGAACGAACCCGGATAACCGGTCAAAACCTTCTCCCAGGTCTTGCCCGCATCCAGCGAGCGGTACATCGCACCCGCCTCGGCCGCGACAAAGACCGTGTCCGCATCGGGTCCGGCAAACATCGCGTTCAGATGGTTCTCATCACCCTCGGCCGCCGCATAAGGATCGGCCCCGGGGGCCAGCGCCTTGGGCGCCGTCGGATCGACGGGAGCCGCTTCGGCAGGCGCGGGCGCGCTACCACCCGCTGGCTTGGCCGGCGGCGGCATCAGCGTCTTGCGCTCAACCCAGGTCTTGCCACCGTCCGTCGTCTCGATCGTGTAGTTGAACGCGCCCACCGCCCAGCCGTGGTTCGCATCCTTGAAGAACACCGACAGAAGCGCATTGTCGCTCTCGCCGCCCCCGAACTGCTTTACCCACGTCTCGCCGCCGTCCGCGGTGTGCATCACCAGCGTGTCGTGACCCACGGCCCAGCCACGCTTGTCGTCGGCAAAGTAAACCGCCGTCATCGTCACCGTCGTCGACACGTCCTTGGCCTGATGCCACGTCGCACCGTCGTCGTCGGAGAGAACGATGTTCCCGTACTCGCCGACCGCCACGATCCGCTTGCCCGCCCGCGTCACCCCCAAAAGCAACGCCTCGGTCGCAAGCTTCGACTGAACCGCATGGCCGTCCTTGGGCGGTACAACAGACAGCGCGACAGGGACAAACGCTCCGGCGCCAATGAGCGCCGCAGTCACCAGCATAAGCTTCTTCATTCGGCGGGCCCCTCCAGGGATCAGGTATCAGGGATCAGGGATCAGAATTGAAAAACCTTTCTGATCCCTGATCCCTGATCTCTGATCCCTCCAACAAAAAGGGCCGGCCCTCGTTCCTCGAAGACCGGCCCCAACCCATGCAACGCTCAGACCGCGGGTCTCAGCGGACGCCCAGCGTGCGGATGGCTTCCGGCGTGTAGCGCGCTTCGTTCAGCTCGTCGGCGAAGAAGTTCACCGGCGGCTCCTCAGCCCGCATCGACAGCGCCAGATAACGGCTCGACAGAAGATCGTACACCAGTTCCAGCGCACCCGTGCCGCAGTGCGGTACGTTATACGCGTTCACAAGCGGAATCTCCTGGAAGCGCCATAGCTGACCGCGACCGTCGTAGTTCTCCGCGTTGTTCACGACCTTCGCATCTTCATCCATGTAGAAGACCCGGCGGGCATAAACGTGGCGCGAACCGGACTTCAGCTTCGCTTCAACCACATGAACCCGGTGCGGCTCATAACGAACCAGGTCCTGGTTGATGTGCTGCGGCTTCACTAAGTTCGAGTACTTCGTGTGAAGCAGATCGTACGAGTTGTAGCCGATGAACTTCGTCTGACGCGGCTTCAAGTCCCACGTGTAGCGATCCAAAGCCCCGTTGAAACCGTCAAACGCGTCCGACGTCGACATCGCGTCCGTGTTCGTGCCCGGGTTGTCGTAGGCGATGTCCGGCGCGCGGCGAACGCGACGCGTGCCAGGCGAATACTGCCAGGCCTTGCGCGGCTCGACGCTCGCATTGATCGACTCGTGAACCAGGATCACGTTGCCCGCCAAACGGGCAGGCGCGATCGTGTTGGCAATATAGAGCAAGCCGATGTTGTTCAGCTCGTCCGACGTCTTCACCGCCGGGTTCGCATAACGGAAAATCGCCTCGTCCTGTACCGAGATCAGATTGAACGAACCGTTCGATTGAACGGGCGCCGCCGCAAACTGACGCGTCAGCTTGTAGCCGCGGAACGAGAACCGCTTGTTGTGCATCAGTTCCATCGCGTTGCCCGGAATGGGAAACGGATAGCCAACCTTGAAGTTCTTGATACCGTCGCCGTCCGGCGTCAGCTCAGCATTCGCCGCGTTGTACTTGATCGCCTCATACGCATATTGCGGCAAGGCGCATGTCCGGCGCGACTCGTACACGTTCATCTTGTACGAACCGAACTTCTTCAACAGCGCCTTGTGGCCGTCCGTCAGATTCGCGTCGTACTGACCCGCGTTCGCGCCCGTGATCGTGAACTTCGGCTTGTCGTTCGGGAACGGGTTCGGCGTGTTCTGCGTCTTGGGATCATACTTGATCCCAGACGGCGGCGCCGACAGACCACCATCCCATGCAGGAACCATCCCGTCAGGCGAACCAGCACGCTCCGAGCCCATCGGCGTCAGGTCCTTGCCCAATCGGGCAACCTGATCCGCCGGGACCTTGGCAAACGCCGCACCAGTGCCAAGCACCGCAACAGCCGTCGCCAACATCAACAACTTCGTCTTCTTCACTTCGTTTCCTCCACCTGATTTCCAAGGTCCTTCGGTACTCAGTTCAAGCCCCCGTCCCCCTTAGAACGTATAGCTCGCCGTCACCGACGCGAAATCCTGGTCCTTCGCTTTGTTGTTGATGTGGCCGCCGAAGAAGTTCGTGTAGCTGCCGCCGACGCGCAGGTTGTTGTTCAACGTGCCCGTCACGCTCAACCCGATCGACTGACGATCCTCCAGGAAGTTGCCGTACGGCGAGGGCGTCGTGCCCCAGAAGTCGTAACCGTACGCGATTTGCGGGGTCACAACCCAGCCGCTGTTGAAGGCGTTGTTGTAGTCCATACGGGCAAGCAACACCATGCCCATCGAGGTGTCGTCCGGACGGCACTGCTTGATCGCCTTGATGCCGGGACCCTTGGAGTCGAAACCCAGCAAGCCGCCGAGACCCAAGTTCGACCCGTTGCAGCCCGTTGCCTGATACTGCGCAGCGCGCGTACCATTTACCGCGGTTCCCGAGAGCAGCGCCTTGTTCTGAGTCGCAACGTCCGGGACGTGGACAAAGCCGAACTCCGAAACCAGAACGCCCAGGTCGCCGCCAAGCATGTCGACCCACCAGTCCGACTGCGTGAACGTCGCCGTCGTACCGAAGTTGGCCGTAAACATTTCATTGTTCAAGACCCCACTGATCTTGCGGCCAATGCCTGAGTTCGGGGCGCACGCTGGCGCAGCGCCACTGCCATCAGCCTCACGAATCTGAGTAAGCGATCCGGTTCCCGGAACGAAGTTGTTGGGTGCTGGAAGACCCGTGGGGATCGCCGTACTGGCGGCCGGCGAGCCGACAACCAGCGAGCAGCCCAGCCAAGCTCCAGTTATCGTCAGCGAGTCCGTATCGACCTGGAACGGCGCCGCCGGACGGTACGAGAAGTCGCCTTGCACGCCCCAACCCCAGATCGTCGTGTTGAAGCTCAAGCCGTAGATCTCGATGTCTTCCGGGTACTCGACGATCAACCCCAGATTTGGATTGGCAATCAGGTTCTCGGCACCGTTCAGGGTCTGGAGGCCAAAGCCAACACCGTTCAACGATGCTGATGACTGATAGAACGCCAAAGCGCAATTCAAGCGCATCGTATTGAGCACGTGATCGTACGATCCTGCGGCGTTTGGAGTGAGCGCCAGTGCGCCGAAACCAGCATTTACAAGTGCCGCATTCACAGCGGGATCCAAGAGATTCTGCGGGTCCATAACCGGGCGGTTTTGCAAGTCGTTGCCATAGGCCGCATTAACACCCGCGAGCGTGCCGGCAGCCGTGACGCCGGCGGCGCCCGGAGCAATCGCCGCAATCTGAGCAGGCGTCTGTCCGGCCATCGCAGCCGTGAAACCGCAACCTGCGGGCAGCAACTGCCGCCCACCGATGCCACCGGCAGTTTGGTTCGACACGTCGCCGGTCACAGCAATACCAAGGACCGGAGCGCCATTCATCACCTCACTAATGAACGGCAGGCGGCTGTGATAGTTCTGATAATAGGCGCCGAACTCGGTGCCGCCGAGCCAATCGGCGTAGTAACGGCCGGAGATGCCCCACTGACCGCTGTCGTCGGCCTGGATCGTTTCCTTGCGCTGAACGATGCCCGCGGCGCCCGCGATGTCATAACCTTCCCCGCTGAGCGCGCGTACGAGGCCCCATTTGACCTCTTCGTGGCGGCCGATAGCGTACAGTGATTGATAGTTGATCGTGTTCGCAAGAATGCCCGTCAGAGCGTTGTCATCAGTACAATCCAGCCGTCCGTTGGTCGAAACCGACGGGTCGCCTGCAGACCCTCCGGCTCCACCCGCCAGAAGGCCAGAACCCGGAAGCAAGGCATTGAGCGGCTGCTGAACGGTGAAGGTCGCCGAGTTGGCGTTGGCCAACGGCGTGCAGTTCCGGCGTGCGCCAGAAGCCGGGCTGCCCGTCAGGAAGCTGCCGCGCAGTTCGTTGCCGCCGATGCCGCTGCCCAGTTCGACGATGTCCGCACCGGAGAACGGCGTCCCCGACGGGTCGAGTTCGAACGGCTCCCAATCGAGTGCGTAGTAGCCCGAAATCGAAACGTCGAACGGCAGCGAGACCGAACCCGACACCGCGTTCACGGGAACGAGCGCTTCTTTGATTTCCGAGCCGGGGCGGCGGAACGCGCCGACGTCGATCGGATTGAAGACGTTGTTGCCATGAAGAATGAACGTGCTCTCGCCCCAGTTGATCACTTGCTTGCCGACGCGGAGGTTTACCGGCAAATCGGCGATCGTGTAGTCAGCGGAGATGAACGCGTCGAGAAGTTCGTAGTTGCGGCCAACATCACCGAGCGCCGCATCCGTGAGTTCCGAGCGCTCACCCACATTGTGATCGTTCATGATCACGTCATAGAAGCCGACCGCGCGGGCGAAGATCGTGTAATTCTGGTACTTGATTTGAAGGTCGTGGTTCGCCTTGACGTTCGCGCCGATGAGATCACCTGAATCGAAATTCAAGCGACCGTCGTCCGTGTTGACTGAGCCGTCGTTGTTGTCCGGCGTGACTTGATAGCCCAAGCGCCCGCCCAAGCCTGCCGCCAATGCCGCCGCCGGTGTGTTCACACCACCGCCGAAGCCTGGCGTGCGCGGGTCCCTGTTGCCGCCGTTGCCTTCGGGGAGGAATTCCGTTTCGCGATCGGCGGTGCGCATCGAGGCGCCCATCGACACGGTCGTGTCGAAGATGATCTGGACTTCACCGAATTTCGTTTCGACCGCTTGAGCGGTCGATGCCGCCCCCATCAGCGCGACTGCCGCCGCGGAACCCATTAGTGCAACGCGGACGACTTTCGACCTCAACATGACGCACATTCCTCCTACCCACCACTTTGTATTTCGCGACCAAAGGCGAGGAATTGCAGGCATAATCATGCCTTTGCCCCCCACCTTTAGCACCCCACCTCAACAGCACACGCAGAAGGTGCTGGTGTCAACGAAGGACTGGTAATTCGATCACAAAGGGCCCGTTTGTGAGGCAGAAACGCCACGGTTTTGGACAGATTCGGGATCTTGTGCAGCGCACAATGGCAGCCAGTTTCGGCATCAGCTGGTTTCACCGCATCTGATAGGCTGCGGCGGATCTTGGGAGCATTCTGTCGTGAATCCGGGCATGCGCAGGGGCACAGTGGCCACCAAACATGACCATACGAGCTGTGTGGCCGAGGCTGTGGCGGCCGCGGAGGCCCTGACGGCCGCGTCAGCGGTGCGGCTGACACCGCTTCGCCGGCGGGTGCTGGAACTCGTGTGCGAAAGCCACCGGCCGGTCGGAGCCTATGACCTACTCTCGCGGCTAGGCGGTGAACGCAAGACCAAGGCCGCACCACCGACTGTCTACCGGGCGCTCGATTTTCAGATAGAGCAAGGCCTGATCCACCGGATCAATTCGCTCAACGCCTATGTTGCCTGTTTCGGTCCGCACCGGCCGCACCATGCGTGCCTGTTCATTTGCGAGCGATGCCGGACGGTCGCGGAGAGCGAGGCGTTGGCTCTGCGGCGCGCCATAGACGCCCAAGCCGCCGATCGCGGTTTTCATGTCACTGGGCAGACGATCGAGGTGACAGGTCTTTGCCGCGCCTGCGCGGTGGCCGGGATCTGATCAACCAAACGTGCATGGCGCCCCGTTGAGCGCTGCCGCGCGGCCGCTTTAGGCTCGGAACACGATTGGGGGAATTTCGATGTTCAAGACTTTCGTCGCCGCCTTGATGGCGAGCGCGCTTCTTGTTGTGCCGGCTGCGGCTGCCGGGAAAGACGATCCATCCGCGACTTGGGATTTGACCGATCTGTTCCCGACGGCGGCTGCTTGGGATACGGAGCGCGCTGCGATCGAGAAGGAAGTTGCTGCGGTCGGCGCACTCAAAGGCACGCTGGGGCGCGATGCGGCAACGATGCTGGCCGCGCTCGACCAGATGACGGCGATCGACAAGCGGCTGGCTCGGCTTTCGGTTTATGCCTCGCTGAAGTCGGACGAGGACGTACGGGTCTCCGAGAATCAGACGCGCAATCAAGCGGCGTCCAATCTCTACGCAAAGTTCGGCGAGGCGACGGCGTTCGTGCGGCCAGAGATCTTGGGCATCGGCGCGGCGAAGGTCGAGAGCTTCATTGCGGCGACGCCGGGATTGGCCAAGAATGCGTTTTTCCTGCGCGACGTTCTTCGCGGCGCTCCGCACACACTGTCGCCGGAAAGCGAAGATTTGCTTGCGCAAGCCGGCAACCCCTTAGGCCAGCCGGGCAGTGTCTATTCGATCTTCACGAACGGCGAATTGCCCTATCCGACGGTGAAGCTTGCGGACGGCAAGGACGTCAAGCTCGATCAGGCGGCCTACACGCTGCACCGGCAGGCCGCAAATCGTGAGGATCGCAAGCGTGTGTTCGATGCGTTTTGGGGTTCGTTCAAGTCATTCGAGGGGACGCTCGGCGCCAATTTGCAGGCGGCGATGCTTGCGAACGTGTTCAACGCCAAGGCGCGCAAGTTCAACAGTGCGCTCGAGGCATCTCTGTTCTCCGACAACATGCCCGAACCGGTCGTGCGGACGTTGATCGGCGAGGTGAACCGGGCGCTGCCGACGTTTCATCGCTATCTGAAGCTTCGGGCGCGGATGCTGAAGGTCAAGGACTTGGCCTACTACGACATTTACGCGCCGCTGACCTCGATCCGGAACACTTACAATCTGGAGGACTCCAAACGGCTGACGCTGGCAGCGCTCGCGCCGTTCGGGGCGGAGTACACCGACATCCTGAGGGACGGGTTCACAAAGCGGTGGATGCATGCGTATCCGCAGCCGGGGAAGGCGTCGGGCGCCTATATGGCGGGCGCCGCTTACGACGTTCACCCGTATCTGCTGCTCAATCACAACGACGATTACGACTCGCTGTCGGTGTTCGCGCATGAGTGGGGTCACGCCGTTCACACCGTGCTGACCCGCCGGGCGCAGCCCTACGAGCTCTCGAACTACTCCACGTTCACGGCGGAAACGGCTTCGATCACGAACGAAGTGCTGTTGTTCGAACACATGCTCGCGCAAGCGAAAACGCGCGAGGAAAAGATCGCGTTCCTGAACGAGGCGCTGGATCAGATTCGCGGCAGTTATTTCCGGCAGGCGATGTTTGCGGAGTTCCTCATCGACTCGCACGCGTTGGCCGAGAAAGGCGAGCCCCTGACAGGCGAGCGGCTGACACAGGTCTATTGCGACTTGCTCAAGCGGTATCACGGTTCGGCGAAGGGGGTTATGAGCGTCGACCCGACCTACTGTGTCGAATGGGCGTTCATTCCGCACTTCTATCGGGGCTTCTATGTCTACAACTACGCAACGTCGATGGCGGGCGGCGCCTACATGGCCGACGCGATGACGAAGCAGGGCGAGGTGGCGCGCAAGCGTTTCATCGCGCTCTTGAGCGCCGG
>JAEUML010000289.1 GCA_016792785.1 Alphaproteobacteria bacterium | reverse complement strand
TTGTTGAAGCGCACGCGGGAGAGGACTTTCGACTTTGCGGGGTCGATGACCAGGACTTCGTCGGCTTCGGGGCCGGCGATGCGCACGACCAGCGTCGCGCCGTCGAGGCGGGCGTCGGCGACCGCGGTGCCGGGTGCGAGGTCAAGGTTCAGTTCCGGGACTTCGCCCGGTTTGAACGTCGCGGTGGCCGCCGGGGCCGGCTTGTCGAACACGGCCTGTTTGATCGCCATGCCGATCATCAGGGCCAAGACCACGATGATCGCGATGCCGAGCCCGATGACGAGCATCCAAAGCCCGCGATTTGCGGGCGGCGGCTCTTGGGGTACGACATCGGCCATGACGACATCCTCTGATGCGGTCGAGCGTCGTACACTGACCATCGGCGAGAGCCAAGCGGGCGAGCGGCTGGACCGCGTGCTGGCCGCTGCTTGGCCCGATTTGTCGCGATCGCGGCTGAAGCAGCTTATCGAATCCGGGCGGCTGACGGCGGGCGTGCGGGCGATCGACGATGCGGCGGCGAAGGTGAAGGCGGGGACGGAACTCGTGCTGCTCATTCCGGCTGCGATTCCGGCGGTGCCGGAAGGGCAGGCCATTCCGCTCAACGTGGTTTACGAAGATGCGCATCTCATCGTCATCGACAAGGCGGCGGGGCTCGTCGTGCATCCGGCGGCGGGCAATCGGGACGGCACGCTCGTCAACGCGCTGATCGCCCATTGCGGCGAGAGCTTGCGCGGCATCGGCGGTGAGCTTCGCCCCGGCATCGTGCACCGCATCGACAAGGACACGACCGGCCTCATGGTGGCGGCCAAAACCGAGAAGGCGCACACGTCGCTCGGCAAGCAGTTCGCGGCGCATGCGATCGAGCGCGTTTACAAGGCACTCGTTTGGGGCGTGCCGCGGGAGCGCGCGGGCGTGGTCGAAGGGGCGCTCGGGCGCAGCCCCTTGAACCGGCAGAAGATGGCGGTGCTGCGGGTCGGCGGGAAAGCGGCGCGGACGCACTACAAAGTGATCGAGGCGTTTGGTTCCACGGCGGCGCTTGTGGAATGCAAACTCGAGACCGGGCGTACGCATCAGGTTCGCGTGCACATGGCTCATATCGGGCACCCTTTGATCGGCGATCCGGTCTATGGGCGGCCGCGGTCGATCCCGGGATTGACGCTCACCATCAAGCGCCAGGCGCTGCACGCGGCGGTCCTGGGATTTCAGCACCCGGCGACCCACAAAACGCTGAGATTTGAGAGTGTGTTGCCCGATGACTTCACCGAAACGTATCTTGCGCTCAAAGGGTTAGTCGCGGAGGGTCGGGGGTCTTAAAATCGCCCCGATCCGTACATACGTAGTTTCGCTCATGCCTGTGCCTTGGAGAGGGCAGGCGCGTTGAACCGACGCCGGGTTTCGGGGCCGAACGGCACGTTTCTTCCGGCGTCATACGCAAGGGGTTGGATATGGCCGCTGGCTATCTGATGCTTTCGCCTGAGGGCGGGTTGCACCGCTACTTGAGCGAGATTCGCAATTTCCCAATGCTGGAGCAGGGCGAGGAGTACATGCTCGCCAAGCGCTGGCGCGAACACGAAGATTCCGATGCCGCGCACCGGTTGGTGACAAGCCATCTGCGCCTCGTCGCCAAGATCGCGATGGGCTATCGCGGCTATGGGCTGCCGCTCGCCGAGATCGTGTCGGAAGGCAATGTCGGCTTGATGCAGGCGGTCAAGCGCTTCGATCCGGAGCGCGGGTTCCGCCTTGCGACCTATGCGATGTGGTGGATCAAGGCGTCGATCCAGGAGTACATCCTGCGCTCTTGGAGCCTCGTCAAAATCGGCACGACAGCGGCGCAGAAGAAGCTGTTCTTCAACCTGCGCAAGGCGAAGGGCCAGATCAAGGCGATCGAGGACGGCGATCTGCGCCCCGAGCAGGTGAAGCAGATCGCGACCAAGCTCGGCGTGACCGAGGACGAAGTGATCTCCATGAACCGCCGTCTGGCGGCGCCCGACCATTCGCTGAACGCGCCGTTGCGCGCGGACTCGGAGGGCGAGTGGCAGGATTGGCTCGTCGACGACTCGCCGAACCAGGAAACGCTGCTCGCCGAGAGCGAAGAGAAGGGCGATCGCAGCGAGTTGTTGGCCGAAGGGATGAAGGTGCTGAACGAGCGCGAGCGGCACATTCTGACCGCCCGGCGTTTGAAGGAAGAGCCGGCGACGCTTGAGGACCTGTCGAAGGAGTTCGACATCAGCCGCGAGCGCGTGCGCCAGATCGAGGTACGGGCGTTCGAAAAGCTGCAACGCGCGATCCGCGAGGCCGCGAAGGCCTCGCGCACCGGCGGTGGGCCGGCGGCGAAGGCGAAGGAGCCGGCGGCGCTGCCGGCGCGGTAGGGCTTCCTAGGAAGTTCTCAACGTGTTGCGATTTTGCCTTTACCTTCGCCGAGGCCGATCTACATAGCGGCGCATGGAAATTGCGCTCTCGCTGATCGGCGGCCTCGTTCTGCTCGTTCTCGGCGGTGAATTCCTGGTGCGCGGCGCGGTGCGATTCGCCGAGCGCATAGGACTTTCGCCGTTGCTCATCGGGCTCACGCTCGTGGGTTTCGGCACGTCGACGCCGGAGCTCGTGACCAGCGTCGAGGCCGCTCTCGAAGGGTCGCCCGGGATCGCGATCGGCAACATCGTCGGGTCGAACATCGCCAATATCCTTTTGATCCTCGGCATGTCGGCGCTGATATTCCCGATCGCGGTCTCGCAGTCGGCGCTGAAGCGCGACGGCGTGATCATGGTGGGCGCGGCGATGCTGCTCGCCGTCGTGTCGCCTTTGATGGTGCTCGGGCCGTTCGTCGGCGCGGCGTTCGTCGCGATGCTGATCGGCTATGTCACTTACGCCTATCTGCAAGAGCGCAGCGGGACGGGCGACCATACGGCGGCGTTTGAGCGTGGCGAGGCGGTCGAAGGCCTGGTCGAGCATAAGGGTCAGGAGCACGCGCGCTTGCCCGCCGCCGACATCGCGATTTCGCTTGCGATCGCGCTGGCCGGCCTCGTGCTCGTCATCTTCGGCGGCAGCTTCCTGGTCGACGGCGCGGTGAAGCTCGCGGCCGCGATGGGGATTTCGGAGACCGTGATCGGCTTGACGATCGTCGCCGTCGGGACCTCGCTGCCCGAAATGGTGACGTCGGTGATTGCGGCGATGAAGCGGCAGGCGGATGTCGCGCTCGGCAATATCCTGGGTTCGAACATCTACAACATCCTGGGCATCGGCGGTATTACCGCACTCATCGCGCCGACTGCCGTACCGGCCGAGATCATCGCGCGCGACAATCTCGTGATGGTGGGCGTGTCGCTGCTGCTCGTCGCGCTCGCGTACACGGGCTATCGCATCGGCCGGCGCGAGGGCGTGGCGCTGATCGCGGGCTATGTCGGCTACGTGGCGCTGATCTGGCCGAAGTGACACGTCATGCCGCGAACGGGTCTTTGACCAGGATCGTGTCGTCGCGTTCGGGGCTGGTCGAGAGGATCGCGACGGGGGCTCCGATCAGCTCTTCGACGCGGCGGACGTACTTGATCGCGGCCGCGGGCAGGTCGGCCCAGCGCCTCGCGCCTGCGGTCGATTCGCTCCAGCCTTCCATCGCTTCGTAGATCGGCTTCACGCGCTTTTGTGCGTCGGCGGCGGCGGGCAGATGGTCGATGCGTTTGCCGTCGAGGTCGTAGGCGACGGCGACCTTGATTTCCTTTAGGCCGTCGAGGACGTCGAGCTTCGTGAAGGCGATGCCGTCGATGCCGCCCGTGATGACCGTCTGGCGGACGAGTACGGCGTCGAACCAGCCGCAGCGGCGCTTCCTGCCGGTGACGGTGCCGAACTCATGACCGCGCTCGCCAAGGCGCGCGCCGATCTCGTCGGTGAGTTCGGCAGGGAAGGGGCCTTCGCCGACACGGGTCGTGTAGGCCTTTGTGATGCCGAGCACGTAGGAAATCGCGCGCGGGGCGATGCCGCAGCCGGCCGCCGCTTGGCCCGCGACCGTGTTCGACGACGTCACGTAGGGGTAGGTGCCGTGGTCGACGTCGAGCAGTGCGCCTTGTGCGCCTTCGAACAGGATGCGTTCGCCGCGCACGCGGATGTCGTGCAAGCGCTTCCACACGGGGGCGAGGAAGGGCGTGATCTTGGGCGCGATTTCCTTCAGCTTCGCCGTCAGTACGTCGGCGTCGATTTCGGTGTGGCCAAGGCCGCGGCGCAGCGCGTTGTGATGGGCAAGCAAATTCTCGACCTTCGCCTTCAGCGCGGCGGTGTCGGCGAGGTCGATCGCGCGCAGCGCACGGCGGCCGACCTTGTCTTCGTAGGCGGGGCCGATGCCGCGCTTCGTGGTGCCGATGCGCGTGCCTGCGTTCGAGGTCTCGCGGATCGTGTCGAGTTCGCCGTGGAGCGGCAGGATCAACGGCGCGTTCTCGGCGACGATCAGGTTTTCAGGCGTGATCGAAAGCCCCTGGGACTTCATGCGCTCGATCTCGTCGATCAAGGCCCATGGGTCGACGACGACGCCGTTGCCGATGACCGACAGTTTGTTCGGCCGCGCGATGCCCGAGGGCAGCAGCGAGAACTTGTAGGTCTTGCCACCGATGACGAGCGTGTGGCCCGCATTGTGGCCGCCCTGAAAGCGTACGACGACGCCGGCGCGTTCGCTTAGCCAGTCGACGATCTTGCCCTTGCCCTCGTCGCCCCACTGGGCGCCGATCACCGCGACGCCCGCCATCAGAACACCAACGCTTTTGCTTGCTTCACCACCGGGATCTTGCGGAGTTCGGCGAGCACAGCATCGGGCACGGGACCGTCGACTTCGACGAGGGCGATCGCGTCGCTGCCGGGGGCGGTGCGGCCGAGGTTGAAGCTTGCGATGTTGACCTTCGCGTCGCCGAGCAGCGTGCCGAGCTTGCCGATGAAGCCGGGCTTGTCCTCGTTCGTGACGTAGAGCATGTGCGGCGTGAAGTGCGATTCCATGTCGATGCCCTTCACCTGGATGAGGCGCGGCACGCCGTTCGAGAACACGGTGCCGGCGACGGAACGTTCCTGGCGCTCGGTCGCGACCTTCAGCATCAGATAGCCCTCATAGGCGCCGTGCTGTGTGCGGCGGACCTCGGAGACCTGGATGCCGCGCTCCTTCGCGACGACCGGGGCGTTGACCATGTTGACGTCAGAGAGCGCCGGCTTGAGCAGGCCCGCGAGAGCCGCTTGCGTGAGTGCGCGCGTGTTCAATTCGGCGACGTGGCCTTCGTAGATGAGCTCGACCGATTTGATGCTCGTCTCGGTGAGTTGGCCGGCGAACGCGCCGAGGTTCTCGGCGAGCTTGATCCAGGGCTTCATCTTTGTCGCCTGGTCGGCCGTGATCGAGGGCATGTTGATCGCGTTCGTGATGGCGCCCGTGAGCAAATAGTCCGACATTTGCTCGGCGACTTGCAGGGCGACGTTCTCCTGCGCCTCCGACGTCGAAGCCCCGAGATGCGGCGTCGCCACAACTTTGTCGGAGCCGAAGAGGAGATTGTCCTTCGCGGGCTCGGTTTCGAAGACGTCGAGCGCGGCGCCTGCCACGTGGCCTGAGGCCAGCGCGTCCTTCAGGGCGGCTTCGTCGATCAGGCCGCCACGCGCACAGTTGACGATGCGCACACCCTTCTTGGTCTTCGCGAGCGCCTTGGCGTCGAGGATGTTCCGCGTTTTGTCGGTCAAGGGCGTGTGCAGTGTGATGATGTCGGCGCGCGCAAGCAGTTCGTCGAGTTCGACCTTGTCGACCCCGAGGGACTCTGCGCGTTCGGGGCTTAAATAGGGGTCGAAAGCCGCCACCTTCATGCGCAAGCCCTTCGCGCGTTCGGCGACGATGGAGCCGATGTTGCCGCAGCCGATGATGCCCAACGTCTTGCCGGTGAGCTCGACGCCCATGAAGCGGTTCTTTTCCCACTTGCCGGCATGGGTGGAGGCGTTCGCGGCCGGTATCTCGCGCGCGAGCGCGAACATCAGCGCGATCGCGTGCTCGGCCGTCGTGATCGAATTGCCGTGCGGCGTGTTCATCACGATCACGCCGCGAGCGGTCGCGGCCGGGATGTCGACATTGTCGACGCCGATGCCGGCGCGGCCGACGACTTTTAGATGCGTGGCGGCGGCGAGGATGTCCGCCGTCACCTTCGTCGCCGAGCGGATCGCCAAGCCGTCGTAGCGGCCGATGATCGATTTCAGTTCGTCCTTCGGCAGGCCGACTTTCACGTCGACGTCGATGCCGCGGTCTTTGAAGATTTGGACAGCGGCGGGGGAGAGCTGATCGGAGATCAGGACTTTGGGCATTGCTAAACTCTTCGTCGGAAGGAGAGAGGGAAGGAAGAGCGGGCGGGACGCCCGCGCTCCCAGGCTACGACGCTTTGACTTGGCCCCAGGCCCAGTCGAGCCAGGGTATCAGCGCCTTGACGTCGGCGTTTTCGACGGTGGCGCCGCACCAGATGCGCAGGCCCGGCGGGGCGTCGCGGTAAGCGGCGATGTCGTGGGCGACGCCTTCCTTGTCGAGAAGGTCGGCGATCTTTTTCGCGGCCGCTGCTTGGCCTTCAGCGTCCTTCGCGGTGAACCAGGGATCGACGATCTTCAAGCACACCGACGTGTTCGAGCGCGTCTTCGGGTCCTTCGCCAGGAAGTCGACCCACCCTGCGGTCTTCGTCCAGCGGTCGATGACGTGGAGGTTCTCATCGGCACGCGCCATGAGCGCGCGAAGGCCGCCGATGCTCTCGGCCCATGTGAGCGCGTCGAGATAGTCTTCGACGCAGAGCATCGAGGGCGTGTTGATCGTTTCGCCCTTGAAGATGCCTTCGTTCAGCTTGCCGTCCTTCGTCATGCGGAAGATTTTCGGCAGAGGCCACGCAGGCTTGTGGCTTTCGAGACGGGCAACGGCCTTGGGCGAGAGGACCAGCATGCCGTGTGCGGCTTCGCCGCCCAGCGCCTTTTGCCAGGAGAACGTGACGACATCGAGTTTCGCCCACGGCAAATCCTGTGCGAAGGCGGCGGACGTCGCGTCGCAGATCGTCAGACCTTCGCGTGCATCCGAAATCCAGCCGCCGTCCGGCACGCGCACGCCGGAGGTCGTGCCATTCCAGGTGAAGATCGTGTCGTGCGCCGGGTTCACTTGGGTGAGGTCCGGCAACGCGCCGTAGCCAGCTTTCAGCACGCGGACGTCTTGCAGCTTCAGCTGCTTCGTGATGTCGGTGGCCCAGTCGTTGCCGAAGCTTTCCCAGACGAGAACATCGACGGGCTTCGGGCCTAAGAGCGACCACAGCGCCATCTCGACCGCGCCGGTGTCGGAGGCGGGAACGATGCCAATGCGGTAGTCGGCCGGCACGCCCAACACTTTGCGCGTGCGTTCGATCGCTTGTTCGAGTTTCGCTTTGCCGGGCTTCGCGCGGTGCGAGCGTCCGAGCAATGCTGCGTTGAGTGCTTGGGGGGTCCAGCCGGGGCGCTTGGCGCAGGGGCCAGAAGAAAAGTGCGGCCGCGTGGGCCGTTCGGCAGGCTTCGTCATTTTGATCCATTCCTTACAGAATGGGCGCATCCCGTTGGGGGGACGTGTCCCGCGGGCTTTGTCGCGCGATTCACCGGCACGGTCAAATGCTATTCGCAGGCGCAGCAATTTTGGCGCCTGGATGAACGGTGGACAACAACGCCGTGTGTGACCGCTGCTTCGTGGCGGTTCGTCTTCAACCCCGATACATAGGCGCTGTCCGATTGGGGCTTGGAGCCCAATGGGACACGAACCCAAGGAGAGTAGCCCATGCGCTTCTTAGCGCTCATCGCCGCAGTGGCGGCAATTTGGACCGGGCCCGCGTTCGCGGCCGGTTACAACGACTTTGAAGGGCGGTGGCGAAACGCCGATCCGCGAACGAGCGATTTGACGCGACTGCGCATCCGATTCGACGGCGCGGGGCTCGACGTTCGCGCGTGGGGCCAGTGCGAGCCGCGCGACTGCGATTGGGGCCGTGTCGATGCGGTGGCGTACGCGCCGGTACCCGGCGCCAATCCCGTCACCAGCGCCACGGAAGTCATCGCGATCTACAATCCCGGCTTTGCGCGCAAGACGGTTATCCTGACACTGCGGCCGGGCGATCGCCTCTCCTATGCGATCTATACGCATTACACGGACGGTTCGCGGCGGCGCGCGTTCGTCACGCGCGGCACGATGATCAAGCGCGGTTGGCCGGGTGGCGGTGGCGGCTGGCCGGGCGATGATGATGACGGCGAGGGTCCCGGTCCGGGCCGCGTGGGCATCACGCTTTTCGAGCACACGAACTATGACGGCGCGAGCCGGTTTCTGAACGGCGACACGCCGAATCTTGCCATGCTCGGCTGGAACGACATCGCGTCGAGCCTTCGCGTTCGCGGGTCGGAAGCGTGGGAAGTGTGCGAGCACGTCAACTATGCCGGCCGTTGCCGCGTGATCTCGGAGGACGTGCCCAACCTCATTCCCGGCGGCTGGAACGACGCGATTTCGTCGGTGCGGCGCTATCGAGACGAACCGGGTGGGCCCGGCGGTCCCGGCGGCGGGGAGGGCGAACTCAGCTTCGAGGAGGATTGCATCAGCATCAACCCAAGCCTCGTTGAAGCGCGTTTGACCGGCGGCGAGTGGAAAGTCGTGCAGGGCAGCAACTGGCTGCTTTCGTTCGGCTTGCGCGTCGTCGAAGCCCAGCGGGCGGCGAACATCATTCGCCACTACCGCTTCACGCAACAGTGCTTCATCGGCCGGGGCGGCAATGGGATGACGTACTGGAAGCGCGGCGACCGCGTTCCGTCGGGCGGCATTCCGGGCGACGACTGCAACCGCGTCGATCCGGACTCCGTCCAAGCGCGGCGCTTCGGCGCTTCGTGGCGGTTGGTCGACGGCACGAGTTCGATCTTCGACTTCGGTCCGCGCGGCGATCTCGCGCGGCAGGCCGAGGAACTCGTACGGCACTATCGTCTCGGCGAGCAGTGCTTCGTCGGCCGGCCCAATCCGCCGATGACGTATTGGCTTGGCGAGTAAGCGCCGAGCGATTTGAAAGCTAAGCGGGTCGGTCGCGTCATGCGCGGCCGACCCGTCGTCGTTTTCTGTAGAGCGTGCGTTGCGCAAACGAAAACGCCGTTGCGACCGAGTGGGTCGCAGCGGCGCTTGTAAGCGATCAGGTATCAGAACGGCAGGATGTTGCGTTCGCGCGTGTAGCTCAAGTAGCCGGCGTTGACGCCGGCGCGGATGCCGATGCCGGTGCGCATGGGGGCGAGCGAGATGCGGCCCGTCCGCTGATAGTTCACGCCGATGCCGGCAATGAAATAATACGTGCCTTCGACGCCGGGGTAGCGCTGGAAGATCTCTTCCTGACGGCGGATTTGATAGACGAGCGTGAAGCACTTCGAGGCGTTGGCACCGACGTCGAAACCGATCGACGGGCCTTGCCAATACACTTTCAGGTTCTTGAATCCTTTGCGGTGCATCGTGCCGTCGCCGTAGCGCAGGCCGACGCCGATCGCGCCGGAGGCCTCTTCGCCCTTGATGTAGGCGTTCGGGCGACCGAGGTCGGCGAAGACGCGCGACACGGCCTTCGCAACGGCTTCGGTCGTCATGCCGAAGAAGTCGGAGGCGATGCGCACGATTTCAGGTTCAGAGTACGTGTCGTCGGCGGCCATCGCCGTTTCGTTGACGAGCGCCAAGGCGGCGGCGAGCGATAAGGCGCCGCCCGCGCCTGTGGCCAATGCATCGCGGCGGGTCATCTTTTTGTCGGTCATCTGTGTCTCCCGAGAGAATTCAAGCCCCTTGCGGGCGAATTCTAGCCTGGCCATATGACAGTTGCGAGGCCTGGTGCAAGGCGTGTGGCTGTGAGCTTCGCTATGATTCCGGCTGATTCGTGGCGGCGACGCGTCCGGTCCGTCAACAGAAGAGGGGTCCTATGTTCGAAGAATTCGGCACCACGTTCATTTTCGCGCTGGTGTTCGCCGCGATCGTCCTCATTTTCCGGGCGATCAAGTTCGTGCCGCAAGGCTATCAATGGACGGTCGAGCGGTTTGGCGAATACACACGCACGTTGAAACCGGGACTCGGGTTCGTCAATCCGATCTTCGAGCGCGTCGGGCGCAAGATGTCGATGATGGAGACCGTGCTCGACATCCCGAGCCAAGAGGTCATCACCAAGGACAACGCGCAGGTGACGGCGGACGCGATCGCGTTCATCCAGGTCGTCGATGCGGCGCGCGCGGCCTATGAAGTGCAAGACCTGACCCGGGCGATCGCCAATCTTGCGCTCACGAACGTGCGCACCGTGATCGGTTCGATGGACCTCGACGAGGTGCTTTCCAAGCGCGACGAAATCAACGTGAAGCTCTTGCGCGTCATCGACGCGGCGACGCAGCCGTGGGGCGTGAAGGCCACGCGCATCGAGATCAAGGATCTGTCGCCGCCGTCGGACATCACCGAATCCATGGCGCGGCAAATGAAGGCCGAGCGCGAACGGCGCGCGGAAGTGTTGACGGCCGACGGTCAGAAGCAGGCCGAGATTCTTCGCGCGGAAGGTTCGAAACAGGCGGCGATCCTAGAAGCGGAGGGCCGGCGCGAAGCGGCGTTCCGCGACGCCGAGGCGCGCGAGCGTTCGGCCGAGGCGGAAGCGAAAGCGACGTTGCTCGTTTCGGAAGCGATCGCCAAGGGCGACGTGCAGGCGATCAATTATTTCCTCGGACAGAAATACGTCGAGGCGTTCAAGGAGCTGGCGACGGCGCCCAATCAGAAATTCGTCGTGCTGCCGATGGAGGCGACGGGGCTCTTGGGCACGATCGCGGGCATCGGTGAGCTCGCAAAGCTCGCGGGCGAGAGGGGCGCGGCGGCCTCTGCGGCGCGCAGCGGCGGCAGTGTGCCGCCCACGCGATAGGCTGTAGGATCAACCGCTCAGGCGGGAGGGGACGTTCATGGATTTCGGCGCATTGTTGCTCGAGGTCGGGCCTTTTCATTGGTTTGCGCTCGCGGCGCTTCTCATCGGCATAGAGATGGTGATGCCGACGCAGTACTTGATTTGGCCTGGCATCGCCGCTGTGGCGACGGGGATCGCCGCATTCTTCATCGGCGATTGGGCGCTGCAGCTCGCGATCTTTGCGGTGTTGTCGGTCGTGCTGGTGGTCGTGTCGCACTACTTGCCCCAGGCGGCGCGCTTGCCGGTCGCGGGGCTAAATCAGCGGACGGATCAATTGGTCGGGCGCACGGCGACGGTCGCAGAAGACTTCCATCACGGTCAGGGCGCGGTCACCGTCGGCGACACGCGCTGGTCGGCGCAATCGGTCGACGGCAGCGACCTTGCCGCCGGCACGCGGGTCGAAATCGTGGCGGCGGAGTCGACGTTGCTGAAGGTGAAACAGGCTTGAGCGTTAGCGCGGTGTCCCCTCATCCGTCTCGCGGCTTCGCCGCGATCCACCTTCTCCCGCAAGCGGGAGAAGGGCTAAGGAGTTTCAGCGGCCCCAGGCGACGAAGCTTGGGTTTGCGAATTTCTCTTTCGCGTTGCCGTAGACGAGCGGCGTTTTTCCGTCGAGGCGCGTGACGCGGCCGCCTGCGGCGGCGAGCACGGCGTGGCCGGCGGCGGTGTCCCATTCCATCGTCTGTCCGTGGCGCGGATAGATGTCGGCTTCGCCGGCGGCGATGACACAGAATTTGAGCGAGGAGCCGGCGGCGATGAGGTCGCGGATCGGATAGTGCGCGAGGTACTCGTCCGTCAGGCGGTCGCGGTGGCTGCGGCTTGCGATGGCGACCATGCCGTCGGCCGGAATGCCGCGCGTGGCGATGGCGACGGGTTTGCCGCCGCGTTCTTCGAACGCCTTGGCGTTCGCGCCCGAGAACAAGCGCCCGACGGCGGGCGCGAAGACGACGCCTGCAGTGGGCACGCCGTGCTCGACGAGCGCGATATTGACCGTGAACTCGCCGTTGCGGCTTAGGAATTCCTTCGTGCCGTCCAAGGGATCGACAAGGAAGAACACGCCGCCCGAAACGTCCGGCCGCTTGCCGGCTGCGACGCTTTCTTCGGCGACAACCGGCGTGCCCGGCGCAACGTCGGCGAGGCGGGCCAGGATCAGCTGTTCGGCTTCCTCGTCCGCAACCGTGACGGGCGATTTGTCGGCCTTCTCGCGACGCTCCACGGCGCCCGCATAGTGACGCATAACCAAGGCACCCGCATCGCGCGCAATTTCGACCATGTGCGCGAGCAGGAGTGCGCGCGCGTCCGGCGAGAGGTTTGCGGTCATGATGCGCGTCCTGCGGGATCGACGGTGTTCAAGTTCGCGTTTTTCAGGTTGATCACACGCTTTCCCGCATGTTCGAAGTTGACGGTCACTCGTTCGCCGGCGACCGATTGAATCTGGCCCAATCCCCAGTCGTCGGCCCCTTCGAGCACGACATATTGTCCGGGTTCGAGCATGCTCGCCAAAGATTCGTGCTTCGCCATGGGACCGAGCGTCTCGCGCTTAAGCGTTTCTTAAGCGGAATTGGGTGGTTTAGATTGATGCAACGCGCACACTCAGAATATCTGTCATTGGCCGCCGGGACAAATCCGCTGCCTCAAGATTCACCCAAGCAACCGACCAGCGAGCTCGATCTCGGCGCACTGCTCGTTTCGCGTGTGTGCCACGACCTGATCAGTCCGGTGGCGGCGATCTCGAACGGTTTGGAGATTCTGGCCGACGAGGAAGACGCGGAGATGCGGGCGCACGCGATGCGCCTGATCGAGCACAGCGTCGGCCAGGCGAAGGCGCGGCTCCTGTTCGCGCGGCTTGCGTTCGGCGCGATGGGTTCGGCGGGGGCGGAGATCGACTTGCGCGAAGTGGGGCAGGTGGCGGCAGAGTTCTTCCGCGCGGGCAAGGCGAAACTGGACTGGCAGGCGCCACCGATCGCCGTCGACAAGGAAATCATCCGCGTCTTGTTGAACCTCTCGGCGCTTGGGGCCGATTGCATCCCGCGCGGCGGGCTGCTGACCGTCAAGGTCGAGCAGGGGCGCCACGCACTCAACGTTTCGATCACCGCGAAGGGGCTTAAGGCCAATCTCGCGACAGATATCAAGGAAGGGCTCGCGCTCAAGACGCCGCACGAAGACCTAACCGGACGCACGATCGCGCCGTTCATCACGGCACTGCTTGCGAAGAAACTCGGCGGCGAAATTCTGCACTGGCATGAAGGGGACACAGTGCGCTTCGAGACGCGGTTCGAACGACGCGGTTAGCGCTCGGCTGCTTAACAAGTTGTAAACACGGATAATGCGCTTGTCGCGCAACGCGCAGTTGTTTTTACCCGCGCGCGCTTGACCGATCTTTGTGCAGTCCGGGACTCTGCAAATCCGTTTTGTGATTCGCGGCCATGAACGGGCCGGTCGTCCCCGGGGGTCCATACGGGGGGCGTTCGGCATCAGATCAGTCTGCCGCCTTTCGACCGAGCAGGGGTAACTTCGATGAATGCCTTTTCTTCCGCTGGACATGCGTCGTCCGGTTCGACATCCCTCGACCGTGAGGGTCGTCTGCGCTTCATGCGCGTCACTGACAAGACCGGCGTGGCGCTTCGCGAGTTCTGGAAGCTGGTAGAGCCGAAGCTCCCCGAAATCCTCGACGCGTTCTACAACCACGTCGCCATGGTGCCGCAGCTTTCCAGCATGGTCGGCAACCAGATTCCGCGGCTTAAGATGGCGCAGGGCAGCCATTGGCAGCGGTTGTTCTCCGGCACGTTCGACGAGGCCTATATGCACGGCGTGCGGACGATCGGCATGACGCATGCGCGGATCGGTCTCGACCCGCGGTGGTACATCGGCGGATATCTGCTGGTGCTGAACCGGCTCGCGGAAATCGCAACGGCGAACTACCGCAACGCGCAGCGCTGTGCGGAAGTTGTCGGAGCGGTCAACACGGCGGTGCTGATGGACATGGAAATCGCCATCTCCGTCTACCAAGAAGGCCTATTGGCGGAGCGGCAGAAGCGCCAGACGGCGCTCGAGGCGGCGATCAACGATTTCGACAACACGATGAAGGAAGTGATCCGATCCGTGGCGGGTGCGGCCAAGGGCATACAGGCCCAGTCGCAGTCGATGTCGGCGGCGGCGGAAGAGACAAGCCATCAGGCGAATGCGGTCGCTGCGGCGTCGGAAGAAGCGTCTTCGAACGTGCAGACGGTGGCGTCGGCGAGCGAGGAGCTTGCGGCCTCGATCAGCGAAATCAGCCGCCAAATGAGCGAGTCCATGAAGGCGGGCCAAGGCGCCGTCGATGAGGCGGGGAAGGCCGACACGAAGGTTCGCGGCCTGGCCGAGGCGGCGCAGAAGATCGGCGACGTCGTCAAACTGATCAGCGACATCGCCTCGCAGACCAATCTTTTGGCGCTCAACGCCACGATCGAGGCGGCGCGCGCGGGCGAGGCGGGCAAGGGCTTTGCGGTCGTCGCGTCCGAGGTCAAGAACCTCGCCAATCAGACCGCCAAGGCGACCGAGGAAATCGGACAGCTTGTCGGCGCTATCCAAGGTGCGACGAGCGACACGGTCAACGCGATCCAAACGATCGGCAAGACGATCGGCAAGATCAGTGAAATCTCGACGGCGGTCGCTTCGGCGGTCGAAGAACAGCGCGCCTCGACGCAGGAGATCGCGCGCAACGTTCAGGAAGCGGCGAAGGGCACGCAGGAGGTTTCGGCCAACATCACGGGCGTCAGCCAAGCGGCAGGGGCCACGGGCGCCGCCGCCGCACAACTGCTCGCGACGTCGGAGGAAATCGGCAAGCAGTCAGACGTGCTGGGCCAGCAGGTCAAAACGTTCCTGGATCGCGCCCGCGCGGCGTAAGATTAGGCCAAGAATATTCTCAAGTCAGAGAGCTGCGCCATGTTATTCGTGGTGCAGCTCTCTCTTTTTTGCTTAAGCACTCCGGAAGTGTACTTGCGCGTAGCCCGCTCTAGTTTGTGTATTTTCGCGTAAATACTTCTGACCACGGGGTAATTAAGTTCTTGTTAACCCCCGGCGCTCCAGTTTGGATTTTCAAGCAACTGTGTGCCGTGCGGCTGCAGGGTCCAAGGGAGAGTAGCATGAATCTCGGTTTCAACCGCTTCGACGATGCCAAAGCCACGCTCGACGCCGTGTCGCGGTCGCAGGCGGTGATCGAGTTCAAGCCGGACGGCACGATCCTTACCGCCAATCAGAATTTTCTGGGCGCGATGGGCTATTCGCTCGACGAGATTCGGGGTCAGCATCACGGCATGTTCGTCGATCCGGTCTATCGTAATTCTCCAGAGTACGGCGCGTTCTGGCAGAAGCTTCAGCGCGGTGAATTCCAGGCCGCGGAGTTCAAGCGGTTCGGCAAGGGCGGGCGCGAGATTTGGATTCAGGCGTCCTACAACCCGGTCTTGGACCGCGAGCAAAAGGTTTACAAAGTCGTCAAGTTCGCGACCGACACGACGAAGCAAAAACTCATCTACGCGGACCTGAACGGGCAGATCGCTGCGATCGGCAAGGCGCAAGCCGTCATCGAATTCGAACTCGACGGCAAGATCATCACGGCGAACGAGAACTTCCTGTCGGTGATGGGCTATACGCTTGACGAGGTGAAGGGTCGTCACCATTCGATGTTCGTCGACCCGGCCTACCGGAACTCCGGGGAATACGCCGAATTCTGGCGGTCGCTGGCGCGCGGGGAGTATCAGGCGGCGCAGTACAAGCGCCTTGGCAAGGGCGGCAAGGAGGTCTGGATTCAGGCGTCCTACAACCCGATTCTGGACATGAACGGCAGGCCGTTCAAAGTCGTGAAGTTCGCCACCGACATTTCGGCGCAGATCGAGCTCTTGGCGAACGTGCGCAAACTGATCGATGAGAACGTCGGCGCAATCGACGGCGCGGTGCGCAGCGCCGAGGAGCAGGCGACCAGCGCGTCGAGCGCGGCCGCGCAGTCGTCGGCGAACGTCAACAGTGTTGCGACGGGCGCGGAAGAGCTGTCGGCTTCGATCCGCGAAATCTCGGAGAGCATGAACAAGTCGCTCGCGGCGGTGAACGGCACGGTCAGCCACGCCTCAACAGCGGATCAGTCTGCGCAGCGGCTGGGTGCGGCCAGCAAGTCGATGGGCGCGATCGTGGGAATTATCCAAGACATTGCGAGCCAGATCAATCTTCTGGCGCTCAACGCGACCATCGAATCGGCGCGCGCGGGCGATGCCGGCAAGGGCTTTGCGGTCGTTGCCAACGAGATCAAGAATCTGGCGCGTCAAGCGAGCGACGCCACCGATCAGATCAACAAGGAAATCTCGAGCGTTCAGACGGTGTCGGGCGACGTGATCAACGCCTTGGCTCAAATCCAAGAATCGGTCGTGCAGGTGAAGGACTTCGTGTCGGGAACGGCGAGCGCGGTCGAGGAGCAGAGTTCGGTGACGCGCGACATCTCCGCGAACATGCAAAGCGCGGCTTCGGCGGTCAACAGCATCGCGTCCAACATCGTGAGCATCTCCGAGGCGATCAAGCAGGCGAATGCGGCGACGGAGACGACGAAGAAGGCTGCGCTGTCGCTCGCGCGATGAAGTTCATTCTTGATTAACCAACGGCGAACAACAGTGCTGCCGAGTATCTGGGACTGACGCGCATGGATGACCTGTTACGCGACTTCCTGACCGAATCGGGCGAGAGCCTGACGGTCGTTGACGGCGAGTTGGTGAAGCTCGAGGCCGATCCCAACAACAAGGACGTGCTGCAGAAGATTTTCCGCCTCGTTCATACGATCAAGGGAACGTGCGGGTTTATCGGTCTGCCGCGGCTGGAGAAGGTCGCGCACGCGTCGGAGAACGTGCTCGGGAAATTCCGCGACGGCGTGGTGCAGGTCACGCCCGAAGCGGTGACGCTGATCCTGACCTCGCTCGACCGCATCAAAGAAATCCTGGAGCAGATCGAAAAAACGGAAGCCGAACCTGCCGGCGACGACAGCGAGCTGATCGCCGAACTCGAGCGGGCGGCAGCCGGCGAACTCAAGGCAGGCGCGCCGGCGCCTGCTCCGGCGCCGAAGGTCGAGGCGGAGGCCGTGGCCGAGGAGCCCGCGCAGGCGCCGGTCGCTAAGGCGGACGCGGCGCAGCCCGCCGCAAAGGGCAGCGAGGTCTCGGTCGCCAACCAGTCGATCCGCGTCAACGTCGACGTCATCGAACAGCTGATCGTGATGGTGAGCGAGCTTGTGCTCACGCGCAATCAGTTGCTCGAGATGGTGCGCCACCTGAACGACAGCGAGTTCAAGGTGCCGCTGCAGCGCCTCTCGAACGTGACGGCCGAGCTGCAGGAAAGCGTCATGAAGACGCGCATGCAGCCGATCGGCAATGCCTGGGCGAAGCTGCCGCGAATCGTGCGCGACATCGGCAACGATCTCGGCAAGAAGATCGACTTGCAGATGCACGGGGCCGAGACCGAGCTCGACCGCCAAGTGCTGGAGCTGATCAAGGATCCGCTCACGCACATGATCCGCAATTCGGGCGATCACGGGCTTGAGACGCCGGCCGAGCGCAAAGCGGCGGGCAAGAACGAGACCGGCACGATTTCGCTGCGCGCGTTCCATGAAGGCGGGCACATCATCGTCGAGATCGCCGACGACGGGCGGGGCCTGCCGACCGAGAAGATCAAGGCGAAGGTGATCGCGAACGGTTTGGCGAGCGAGGCCGATGTCGCGCGCATGAGCGAGGCGCAGATTCATCGCTTCATCTTCCACGCAGGGCTCTCGACGGCGGCGAAGGTCACGAACGTTTCCGGCCGCGGCGTCGGCATGGACGTCGTGCGCTCGAACATCGAACTCATCGGCGGTTCGATCGAGCTCAAGTCGAAAGAGGGCCAAGGCACGACGTTCGCGATCAAGATTCCGCTGACGATGGCAATCGTCTCGGCGCTGATCGTGGGCGTGCAGGGGATGCGCTTCGCCATCCCGCAGATCTGCGTCATGGAGCTCGTGCGCGCGGTCGAAGGCACGGACACGCGCATCGAACGCATCAACGACACATGTGTGCTGCGGCTGCGCGACCGGCTGTTGCCTCTGCTCAGCCTGGCGCAGGTTCTGGAGCTGCCGACCGACGGCAAGGCGGCGTCGGCCGAGTCCTACATCGTGGTCGCGCAGGCCGGCGGGCGCACGTTCGGTATCGTCGTCGACACCGTGTTCGACACGGGCGAAATTGTGGTCAAACCGGTCAGCCCGATCCTGAAGGAAATCCCGATGTATTCGGGAAATACCATCCTGGGCGACGGCAGCGTCATCATGATTCTCGATCCGAACGGCGTCGCGGCGGCGGTGTCGGGCGAGGTCGCGGCGCGCAGTGCCGCGGAAGAAGCGGCGTCGGCGCGTGTGGCGGACGGCGAAGTGAAACAGGCGCTTCTGTTGTTCCGGGCGGGTTCGACGGAGCCGAAGGCGGTGCCGCTTGGAGCGGTCACGCGGCTTGAGGTCGTGGATGCCGCGAAGATCGAGCGGTCGAACGGACGGCATGTGCTGCAATACCGCGGCGCCCTGATGCCGATCGTGACCTCGCTCGTCGGGAGTCTGCGCGAACAAGGCGGCCAGCCCGTGCTGGTGTTCACCGACGGCGAGCGGGCCGTGGGCGTCGCCGTCGAAGAGATTCTCGACATCGTCGAGGCCTCGCTCAAGGTCGAGCTTGCCTCCGGCGACAGCGGACTTTTGGGCACCGCCGTCGTGCGCGACAAGGCGACGGAAGTCGTCGATATCGCCTACCACGTCAGCGACGCGTTCCGTTCGTGGTTTTCGCCGCGTACGGCGCCGGCATCGAAGCGGCAGGTGCTGCTCGTCGACGACAGCCCGTTCTTCCGCACGATGATGGCGCCGTTGCTGGCCTCGGCCGGCTATCAGGTGACGGAAGCCGCGACGGCCGAGAGCGCGCTCAAACTGCTCGAGGAAGGCAAGTCGTTCGACCTCATTCTCAGCGACATCCAGATGCCCGGCATGGACGGGCGCAGCTTCGCCTCGCGGGTGAAGAAGGATCCGCAGTGGAAGAAGACGCCGGTCGTGGGACTCGCCTCCGACAGCGACGACGCCGCGTTGGGTTCGTTCGATGCGTTGGCGCGCAAGTTCGACCGTGAAGAACTGATGTCGGCCATCAAATCCTATATCGGCGCCGAGGCGCTTGCGGCATGACCCAGAACACCGTTTCCGGAATCACCAACGACTTCGTTACGTTCGAGATCGGCGATCAGCTGTTCGGCGTGCCGATCGACGAAGTGCAAGACGTGTTCAAGCCGCAACGCCTGACGCCGGTGCCGCTGTCGCACCCGGACGTTGCCGGGGTTTTAAACCTGCGCGGGCGCATCGTGACGATGATCGATTGCCGTCAGCATTTGGGGCTGGGGCGGTCGTCCTACGAGAAAATGATGGCGGTCGGTGTGGAGCGGGCAGGCGAATCCTACGGCCTGTTGATCGACAAGATCGGCGACGTGCTGTCACTGGAGCCGTCGGCATTCGAGGCCAATCCGGTCAACCTCGACAAGCGGTGGCGCGCGGTCTCCAAGGGCGTGTACCGGCTCGACCGGCGGCTGCTGATCGTGCTCAACATCGGGCGTATCCTCGAATTCGGCAAGCGCGAGGCGGCCTGAGCGCGTTAAACGTGCGTTCATAGACTGTCCCTGAAAAGCGACAATCTTGCCGCTGGCGTCAGGTGGCGGAAGCCTCCCTGAACGCGCCCGCTTCAGCGCATTTTTACGCTTTGACCCGTAGGCTCAAGCCTCAAGGTACGGATAACGCGGGCACATCGAAGACTCCGCGAGTCCTCACACTGGGTTTAGATGGGGTTGGCCGTGAAGCACTGTCTCGTCGTCGACGACAGCCGCGTCGTGCGCAAGGTGGCGCGCAAGATTCTCGAAGAGCTGAAGTTCGAGATTTCCGAAGCCGAAGACGGCCTGATCGCGCTGACCGCGTGCCGCGGCGCCATGCCCGACGCCATCCTGCTCGACTGGAACATGCCGAACATGTCGGGGATCGAGTTCCTGCGCGCTCTGCGTCAGGAAGACGGCGGCGATAGACCTGTTGTCGTGTTCTGCACGACGGAGAACGACATCTCGTTCATCACGCAAGCGATCGAGGCGGGTGCGAACGAGTACATCATGAAGCCGTTCGACCGCGAGATCATCGAAGCGAAGTTCGCCGAAGCCGGCTTGGTCTAGGGGCCAGCGATGAGCAACGCGATCGTCAACAAGGCCGATACGAGACCGGCAGGGGCAGGGCCCGTGCGGGTGATGATCGTGGACGATTCCGCGGTCATTCGCGGTGTAATTGCGCGCTGGATCGCGGCCGATGCGGGGCTTGCGGTCGCAGCCTCGGTCTCCAACGGGCGCGCCGCCGTCGAGCAAATCAAGGCCGTCGACCCCGATGTCGTCGTTCTCGACATCGAAATGCCGGAGATGGACGGCATTACCGCGCTTCCGCTGCTGCTCAAGGCGTGCCCGAAGGCCAAGATCATCATGGCCTCGACGCTGACGCGGCGAAACGCGGAGATTTCGATCAAGGCGCTGTCGTTGGGGGCGACGGACTATGTGCCTAAGCCGACGTCGGTCGGCGCAGGCGATGCGGCCGAGGCGTTCCGGCGCGACCTCTGCGACAAGATCAACGCGCTCGGCCGGCGCCGCCAGGCCGCAGTTCGAGCTGTGCCGGCGCAAGGCGGCGCGCTTTCGCTGCGCAAGGCTTCAATGGTCAAGCCGCAGATCGTGGCGATCGGTTCCTCGACCGGCGGTCCGCAGGCGCTCAATCAAGTGATGGCGGCGCTGGCACCTCATCTCAATGTGCCGGTCGTGATCACGCAGCATATGCCGGCGACGTTTACGGCGATCCTTGCCGAAACGCTGTCGCGCCATTCGGGGCTGAAATGCACAGAGGGCGCGGATGGGATGATGCTCGAACCTGGCCGCGTCTACGTTGCGCCGGGCGATCATCACATGCTGATCCAAGGGCGCGGCGGGCCGATCAAGCTGACGCAGACGCCGCCTGAGAATTTCTGCCGGCCGGCAGTCGATCCGATGTTCCGCAGCATTGCCGCCGCCTATGGCGCCGCCACGCTCGCCGTCGTGCTGACCGGCATGGGCGCCGACGGGCGCGAGGGTGCGCGGGCCGTGGCCGGCGCCGGGGGCACGGTGCTGGCGCAAGACGAGGCGACGAGCGTCGTTTGGGGAATGCCTGCCGCGGTCGCGCAGGCGGGGCTGGCGAGCGCCGTGTTGCCGCTGCCTGCCGTGGCACCGGAAATGCGCAAGATTCTGGGGCTATCGCGATGACACCGGCGGACTTCGATTTCGTGGCCCAGATGCTGAAGCGCCGATCGGGCTTGGTGCTGTCGACCGACAAGCTCTATTTGCTCGAAAGCCGGATCGGCCCGGTCGCGCGAAAGCACGGGCTTGGCGGTCTCGACGCGGTCGTCGCGAAGCTCAAGGCGAACGACGAGGCGCTGGCGCGCGATGTGACGGAAGCGATGACGACGAACGAGTCGTTCTTCTTTCGCGACAAGACGCCGTTCGATCATTTCGAGAAACTGATGCTGCCCGCGATGCTGAAGGCGCGCGCTGCGACAAAGCGGCTGCGCATCTGGTGCGCCGCAGCGTCGACGGGGCAAGAGCCTTATTCGCTCGCGATGATCTTGAGAGAGAAGTCGGCGCTGGTGAAGGATTGGCGTGTCGAGATTATCGGGACGGACCTCTCCAACGACGTTCTGAGCCGCGCGAAGGCCGGCCTCTATACGCAGTTCGAGGTTCAACGCGGCCTGCCGGTGCAGCTCATGGTGAAGTACTTCACCAAAGAGCGCGAGCAGTGGAAGATCAAGGACGACATCCGCTCCATGGTGCAGTACCGGCAGATGAACTTGCTGGACTCGTATGTGGGCCTTGGCACGTTCGACATCATCTATTGCCGCAACGTGCTCATCTATTTCGACGAAGCTACGAAGCGCGGCATTCTGGAGCGCATGGCGCAGCTTCTGCCCGAGGACGGGTATCTGCTGCTCGGTGCGGCGGAAACCGTGGTCGGCATCACGAACGTGTTCACGCCGCTTGCCGGCGCGCAAGGCGTCAGCGTGAAGCCCGCGAAGGCGCAGCCCAAGGCGAACGTCGCCTAGTTCGCTCAGCGGCAAATGCGAGCAATCGAGTTGACTTTCGCGCGCTGAGACGGCGAGGCCCTTGGTTCTGGCCGCTTTTCATCGACACTCCTGATTGCGAGTTGCCGCTCCGCCCTCTTTGCGCGCATCGTCATTGCAGTTGCGGAGAGGCACATGACGGCGCTCGAAAACCCGAAAATCAAGGCGACGCTGGAGCGGCTCCACAATGCGGCGCGCGGCGACTGGCTCGTGTTCTTGCGGGCGGTGCCTGCGGCTGCGGTCGGCGCGTTGACAGGGCGGGGCGTGGTGGACAGCGTGAAGCCCTATCTCAAGAGCGCCTACATCCCGATCGACGCTGCGCAGGGGCGCGCGCTCTATCAGTTCGCGCGGATGTCGGGTGCGCGCACGATCGTGGAGTTCGGTTGTTCATTCGGTATCTCGGCGATCTATCTCGCGGCCGCCGTGCGCGACAACGGGGGCGGGCGCGTGATCACGACGGAACTCGAACCGGAGAAGATCAAGGCGGCGCGCGCGAATTTCGCAGCGGCCGGCGTCGATGGGTTGATCGACCTGCGCGAGGGCGATGCGATGGAGACGCTGCGCGATGTCGCCACGCCGGTCGACTTGCTGTTCCTCGACGGGTGGAAGGAACTTTGCCTGCCGGTGCTGAAGCTGATGGAAGCGAAGCTCAAGCCGGGCGCGGCCGTCTTCTGCGACGACATGAAGGGGTTTCGCAAGACACTGAAGCCCTATGCCGACTATGTGCGCGATCCGGCGGGCAGCTATGTGTCGATGGCGCTGCCGCTCGGCGACGAACTTGAGTTCTCCGTGCGCGCATAGCTCACGCGCGTTCCAGGTCGCGCTTCAACCGCGCCAGCAAATCGACGGCTTCGCTGGCATATGGCGAGATCCAGCGGTCGTGGATGTCCTTGAACGGCGCTGCGTTCAGATAGTTCCAGCGCGTGCGGCCCTCGCGGCGGGAGATGATGAGCCCCGCCCGCTCCAGAACGCCGATGTGTTGCATGACGGTGCAGCGGTCCAGCGATTTCTCGAACCGATCGCAGAGTTCGCCAGTCGTGCGAGGCTCTTTCTTCAAGAGGTCGAGAATCTGGCGGCGGCGGGCTCGGCCCGGTTGAGCGTCATCAAGGGCTTCCTGATCGTAGAATCGAACGGGCTCGCCTGGCTTCCGGGATGAAAGTATGTGTGGGTGCCGACGGAGGATGCCATGCCCAAGAAATTCGTGCTTGCGATGATGATGCACGAGACGAACACGTTCTCGCCGTTGCCGACGCCGATCGCTTCGTTCGCGCGCAAAGGGGCGCTGTCCGGGCCGCTCGCGATCGCGGAGGCGGAGGGGACCAACACGTCGCTCGGCGGGTTCATCGAGGTGGCGCGACAGGCGGGGGCCGCGTTCACGCTGCCGATGGCGGCGAATGCGCATCCTTCGGGGCTTGTCACCGACGCCGCGTTCGAGGAGATGGCGTCGGGGATCGTGGATGAGATCGCCAAAGGGTGCGATGCGGTGCTGCTGGCGCTGCACGGCGCGATGGTGACTGAGACCTACGACGACGGCGAAGGCGAGTTGCTGTCGCGCATCCGTAAGGTCGCGCCGGACGTGCCGATCGCGGTCGCGCTCGATTTCCACGCGCAGATGACGGAGGCGATGGTGAAGGGCGCGACCGTGATCACAGGTTATCGCACCTATCCGCACATCGACATGGCCGAGACGGCGCGGCGGGCGGGGCGCACGCTGTTGCGTGCGATGGCGGGCGAGGTGCGGCCGGTCATGATCTGGGGCAGCCGGCCGATCATGAGTTCGACGTTGATGCACACGCCCTCGCGCGAGCCGATGAAGACGTTGATGGGGCTTGCGAATGAAGCGGAGGACGGCGGGGCGGTGCTGAATGCGTCGGTCTTCGGCGGGTTCCCGCAGGCCGACATTCCGCATTTGGCGCTCTCGTCGGTGTTCGTGTGCGACGGGCGGACGGCGGAGGGCGAGACGATCCTGAACCGTATCCTCGACCAAGCGTGGGAGCGGCGTGCGGACTTTCTATTTCGGGCCGAAACGCTTTCCGCGCAGGTTGGGCGCGCGAAGTCGCTCAAGGGTGGCCCGATCGTGATGGCCGACCACGGTGACAATACGGCCTCGGGCGGGACGCAGGACGTCATGAGCGTGGTCGCGGAGGCGATCGCGCAAGGACTTGAGGACGTTTGCGCCGGGCCGATCTGCGATCCGGCGTGCGTTGCGCAGATGATCGAGGCGGGCGTGGGCGGCACGGTGACACTCAATCTCGGCGGCAAAGTCGACATGCCGGCGATGGGGCTCAAAGGAAAGCCGCTCGCCGTCTCGGGGCGCGTGAAGTGCATCACGGATGGCGAGTTCAAGGTCACGGGGCCCATGGCGACGGGCAGTATCGTGCGCATGGGGCGCACCGCCGTGCTCGACACGGGGGCCATGCTCATCGTCGTGTCGGAGAAACGGAGCGAGCCCTACGACCTCGGCGTCTTCACGCATTGCGGCATCGATCCGCGTACCAAGCGCTATGTCATCATCAAGTCGCGCCAGCACTTTCGCGCGGGCTTCGAGCCGATCGCCAAGCACATCGTGATGTGCGACGGGGACGGCTGTACCGCCTCGGACCTCGGCCTCTTCAAATACACGCGCATCCGCCGGCCGCTCTATCCGTTCGATCCGGATATGCGGCTTGGGAGAAACGAGGGGTAGGGGCCAGCGCTAACCAACGCTCGCGGCATCGTGTGGCGCCTGCCTGCCCGATGCGTGTAGTGTAAGTCTATCGAACCAATCGACTCACACGACATGCTGTCTCAAAAAGCACGATACGCCCTCAGGGCCATGCTGCATCTGGCCGGTCACTCGACGACCGAGTCGGTGCAGATCGCCGATATTGCCGAGGGCGCGAACGTGCCGCGCAAGTTCCTGGAGCAAATTCTGGTTGAGTTGAAACGGCGCGGGCTCGTTCACAGCGTGCGCGGGCGTCACGGCGGCTATCTTCTGGGGCGCGAGCCCAAAGCGATCAGCTTTGCCGAGATCATCCGCATCATCGACGGGCCGCTGGCGCTGAGCCCGTGCGCGAGCCGTACGGCCTATCGGCGGTGCGAGGATTGCGTGGACGAGACAACGTGCGCGATCCGCAAGTCCCTGGTCGACGTGCGCAATTCGACCGCGCGCATTCTCGAACAACACTCGCTGGCCGACGCGCTCGCCGACCGGCGCAAGATCAAGCCGGGCGCCTAAGGCGCGAGCCGCGGTTTTCCTGCCGAACGGCTGGGATTTCACCAATCCGCGTTGTCAAACTATATAATCTCTATTGACTCAGTAGAGATTGTGCATAACCTCGACACTGTCCGAACCTGGGTTGGAGAGGCGCGATGAGAGGTGCGAGACTTTTGCTGGCGGTTTCGTTGGTTTCGTCGGCATGTGCCGGGGTTCTTTCGGCGCCGGTGTCGGCTGCATCCAAAGACGATCTCAAAGCGCAGATCGACGCGTTGAAGAAGCAGATCGCGGAGCAACAGGCGCAACTCGAGGCGCTGTCGGCGCAGGTCCAAGACGTGAAGACATCGTCGGTCAATCAGTTCGCGGAAGAGCGGCGCATTCGCGCTGAAGCGCCGAAGCTCTCCATCAAAGACGCGCGTCCGACGTTCGAATCGGGCGACGGCAAGTCTTCGATTTCCCTGCGGGGGCGTCTGTCGCTCGACTACGCGAACTATTTCCAGGACGAGGCCGGGGCGCTTGCGGCCGATTTCCGACGCGGATCGTTCGGCGACGCGACCGAAGCCTCGCGTGCCCGCGATCTCAACGACGGCACGAACTTTCGCCGGGCGCAGTTCGGGATCGAAGGCAAGCTCGACACCGTATGGCAGTACAGCCTGTCCTACGAGTTCGGCGGCAGCGGCCAGGAAGACGGCGGGCGCATCCAGGATCTCTATCTGCAATACAGCGGCATCGACGGCGTGCGTCTGCGCGCGGGCGCGTTCGGTCCGTCGGTCGGCTACGACGACTCCGTCTCGAACGCCGACTCGCTGTTCCTGGAGCGCGCCTCGCCCGCAGAGTTGCAGCGCCAGATCGCGGGCGCGGAAGGCCGCACCGGCGTCGCCGGTTACGCGAACGGCGAGGACTGGTTCGCCTCGCTCGCGGTCACCGGTGCGCCGATCGCGACGCAGAGCTTCGACGAACAGTTGGCGCTGGTCGGGCGCGCAGCGTTTCTTGCTTACAAGAGTTCGGACGTGAATATCCATGTCGGTGCGAACGCGACCTATCTGTTCCGCGCGCCGGATCAAGGACCGGACGCGGCACAGCGCTATCCGTTCCGCTTGCGCGACCGGCCCGAAATCCGCGTCGACAGCACACGCTTGATCGACACGGGCAGCATCAACACCGACACGTTGCTTGCACCGGGCGTGGAGTTCGCGGCGACGTTCCAGAACGTCTACGTTCAAGGCGAGCACATCTGGTATCAGTTCGAGCGCGAACTCGGCGGCGCATTGCCCGATCCCGATTTCTCCGGCTGGTACATTCAGGCGGCCTATGCGTTCACAGGCGAGACGCGTTCGTGGAATGCAGCGAACGGGATCTTCTCCGGCCTCAAACCCGCAAAGCCGTTCAGCGTCGACGGCGACGGTTGGGGCGCGCTGGAGCTGGCGCTTCGCTACAGCGAAGCCGACTTGAACTTCCGCGAAGACCTGGTGCCCGCCGCCGGCGGCATCCGCGGCGGAGAGCAGAGTGCGTGGACCGTCGGCCTCAACTGGTACGTGAACAACAACATCCGTTTCCTTCTCGACTACCAATGGGTTGAGATCGACCGGTTGAGCACGGGCGCGGCTAATGCCTACGGAACCGGGGTCTTCGTTCCGCCGGCCGGTGCGCAAATCGGCCAGGACCTGGAAATCGTTTCGCTGCGCACACAATTCACGTTCTGACGCCTGACGCCACGTAAGGAGAAATCCCCATGACGACGACGTCCCGCTTTGCCGGTTATTCGCTGACCGCGCTCGCTTTCCTGTTCCTGTTCGTACAGACCGTGTTCGCCAAGGACGTGTTGCTGCTCAACGTCGCGTATGATCCGACGCGCGAGCTCTACGACAAGATCAATCCGGCCTTCGCCGCCGACTACAAGGCCAAGACCGGGGACACGGTGACGATCCGCCAGAGCCACGGCGGATCAGGCAAGCAGGCGCGTTCCGTGATCGACGGGCTCGAGGCCGATGTCGTCACACTTGCGCTTGCCTACGACATCGACGAGATCGCGGCGCGGGCGAAACTTCTGCCCGCCGATTGGCAGAAGCGCTTACCCCACAATTCATCGCCCTACACATCGACGATCGTGTTTCTGGTGCGCAAGGGCAATCCGTGGAAGATCAAGGATTGGGGCGATCTCGCGAAGCCCGGCATCCAGGTGATCACGCCGAACCCAAAGACATCAGGTGGGGCGCGGTGGAACTATCTGGCCGCCTGGGCGTGGGCGCTGCGCCTACCCGGGGGCAGCGAGGCGACGGCGCGTGCGTTCGTCACGAAGGTTTACAAGAACGTGGCCGTGCTCGACACCGGCGCGCGCGGCTCGACGACGACGTTCACGCAGCGCGGTATCGGCGACGTGTTCGTCTCGTGGGAGAACGAGGCGCGGCTTGCGATCAAGGAACTCGGCGCCGACAAGTTCGAGATCGTCTATCCCTCGGTCAGCATCTTGGCCGAACCGCCGGTCGCGGTGATCGACAAGAACGTCGACAAGAAGGGCACGCGGGCGGCGGCGGAGGCCTATCTCAAGTTCCTGTACACGAAGCCCGCACAGGAAATGATCGCCCAGAACTTCTACCGCGCGAACGACCCCGAGGTGGTCGGGAAGTACGCGGCGCAGTTCCCGAAAATTCCCTTGGTTACCGTGGATGAGGTGTTCGGCGGTTGGCAGAAGGCGCAAGCGACGCATTTCGCCGACGGGGGCATCTTCGATCAAATCTACAAGCCGGGGCAGTGAGTGAGCACCACCGCTTGGCGGTTTCGTCGCTCGAGCGTGATTCCAGGATTCGGGATCACGTTCGGCTTCACCGTCTTTTACTTGAGCGCGGTCATCTTGATTCCGCTCGCAGCGCTCCTGCTGCGGCCTTGGGAGTTGGGCGTGAGCGGCGTTTGGGCCGCGGTCAGCGAGCCGCGGGTGGCGGCGTCCTTGCGGCTCAGCTTTGGGGCGGCATTGATCGCAGCCGCCATCAATGCGGTGTTCGGACTTCTCGTCGCCTGGGTACTCGTGCGCTATCGTTTCGCCGGCAAGCGCGTCGTCGATGCGCTCGTCGACCTGCCGTTCGCATTGCCGACGGCGGTTGCGGGCATTGCGCTGACCACGCTTTATGCGCCGGGTGGATGGATCGGTCAGTTCCTCGATCCGCTGGGCGTCAAAGTCGCCTACACGCCGATCGGCGTCGTCGTGGCGCTGACGTTCATCGGCTTGCCGTTCGTCGTGCGCTCCGTCCAGCCGGTGCTGGCCGACCTGGAGCGGGAGTTCGAGGAAGCAGCCGCAACGCTGGGCGCCACGCGTCTGCAAGTGTTCCGGCGCGTGATCTTTCCGGCGATCCTGCCCGCCTGGCTGACGGGCGTCGCGCTCGCCTTTGCACGCGCAGTCGGGGAGTACGGCTCCGTCATCTTCATCGCAGGCAACATTCCCTTGGTGTCCGAGATCGCGCCGCTTCTGATCGTGACCAAGCTCGAACAGTACGACTATGCGGGCGCGGCGGCGGTGGGTTCGGCAATGCTGGTGATTTCGTTCGCGATGCTGCTCGTTATTAACGCGCTGCAGGCATGGGCGCGGGCAAGGGGTTGAGGCGATGAGCGCGCGCACGACGAGACGTCCCCTTCGAGGTCCAACGGACGACGGGCCGATTGTACGCTGGATCCTCATCGCGCTCGGTGTGGGCTACATCAGCCTCTTCCTGCTGAGCCCCTTGATCGCCGTCTTTGTCGAGGCGCTGCGTAACGGCGTCGAGGCGTCGTTGGTGGCGATCGTGGAAGAAGATGCGCTGTCAGCGGTTTGGCTGACCCTCACGGTCGCCGCCATCGCTGTTCCGTTGAACACGCTATTCGGGTTGGCTGCGGCGTGGTCGATCGCGAAGTTCGAGTTCAAAGGCAAGGCCGTTCTCACGACGTTGATCGACCTGCCGTTCTCGGTGTCGCCGGTCATCTCGGGCCTGGTCTATGTGTTGCTGTTCGGCGCGCAGGGCTATCTCGGGCCGTGGCTTGACGAACTCGGCATCAAGGTCATCTTCACGGTGACTGGTCTCGTGCTTGCGACCGTGTTCGTGACGTTTCCCTTCGTCGCGCGCGAACTCATACCGCTGATGCAGGAGCAGGGCGTGGCGGAGGAAGAGGCCGCGATCTCGCTCGGCGCGTCGGGATGGCGGACCTTCTGGCGCGTGACGCTGCCCAATGTGCGTTGGGGATTGCTCTACGGCGTGCTGCTCTGCAATGCACGGGCGATGGGCGAATTCGGCGCCGTTTCCGTCGTGTCGGGCCACATCCGCGGGCTCACGAACACGATGCCGCTGCATGTCGAGATTCTCTACAACGAATACAATTTCGCCGCCGCCTTCACCGTCGCCTCGCTGCTGGCACTGCTTGCGCTCGTGACGCTCGTGCTCAAGAGCGTGCTCGAGTGGCGCTACGGCGACGAGATCGCCGCCACGCACCGGCATTGAGAAGAGACCAACGCAATGGCCCTTGAAATCGACGGCGTCACGAAGCGGTTCGGCACGGTCGAAGCCGTGCGCAACGTCTCACTGACCGTGCAAACCGGCGAGTTCATGGCCCTGCTCGGTCCATCGGGATCGGGAAAGACGACATTGCTGCGCGTGGTCGGCGGTCTCGATCTGCCCGATGCGGGGACGCTGCGCTTCGACGGGCAGGATTTGACCGATGTGCCCGCGCGCGAGCGGCGCGTGGGTTTCGTGTTCCAGCACTACGCGTTGTTCCGTCACATGACAGTGGCGCAGAACGTCGCTTTCGGGCTCGACGTGCGGCCGGCGGCCAAGCGCCCGCCGCGCAAGGAAATCGCCCGCCGGGTGGACGCGCTTCTGGCGCGGATGCAGCTCGACGGCTTGGGCAAGCGCTATCCGACGCAGCTTTCGGGCGGCCAGCGCCAGCGCGTGGCGCTTGCCCGGGCGCTTGCGATCGAGCCGCGCATTTTGTTGCTCGACGAGCCGTTCGGTGCGCTCGACGCGAAAGTGCGCAAGGACCTGCGCCAGTGGCTGCGCGCACTGCACGACGAGACGAAGCTGACCACGATCATGGTCACGCACGACCAGGATGAGGCGCTGGCGCTCGCCGACCGCGTGGCGGTGATGAACGAGGGTCAGATCGAGCAGGTGGGTGCACCGGATGTTCTGCGCCGCAACCCGGCGTCGCCGTTCGTGCGCGACTTCTTGAGCGAGGGTGAGGGGATTTGACCGCGCGGCAATCCGGTACACGGCGGCCCGAAACACAAAGGGCGCCAGCGTTGCCGCCGGCGCCCTTCCAGACCCCCTCAGGTCCCTAACTTTAAGCTGCCTTCTCTTCCATCGGATCGCGCAGCACGTAGCCGCGGCCCCACACCGTTTCGATGTAGTGCTGGCCGGCGGCCGCCTGCAGTTTCTTGCGCAGTTTGCAGATGAAGACGTCGATGATCTTGAGCTCGGGCTCGTCCATGCCGCCGTAGAGGTGGTTTAAGAACATTTCCTTCGTCAGCGTCGTGCCCTTGCGGAGCGAGAGCAGCTCCAGCATCTGGTATTCCTTGCCCGTCAGGTGGACGCGGCTGCCGTCGACTTCGACGGTCTTGGTGTCCAGGTTCACGGTCAGCTTGCCGGTCTGAATCACCGACTGCGAGTGGCCCTTCGAACGGCGCACCACCGCGTGAACGCGGGCGATCAGCTCGTCTTTATGGAACGGCTTGGTCATATAGTCGTCGGCGCCGAAGCCGAGGCCTTTGACCTTGTTTTCGACCTGGGTCGAACCGGACAGAATCAGGATCGGGGTCGCGATCTTGTTGACGCGCAGCTGCTTCAAGACGTCGAAGCCCGACATGTCGGGAAGCTGCAGATCGAGGATGATGATGTCGTAATCGTAAAGCTTGCCGAGGTCGACGCCTTCCTCACCAAGATCCGTCGTATAGACGTTAAATCCTTCGGACTTGAGCATCAGTTCGATGCTCTGCGCCATGGCGCTGTCGTCCTCGATCAAGAGAACTCGCATGCTGGTCAGTCTCCCCTCGCAACCGGGCTACAACCGGTGCCCTTGTTGGTTCGTTCACCAACGAATCTAAGTGGTAATGTTTAACAAAGCTTAATCGCGGGCGCGTGTTCGTAAACCGCGATGCGAAAATTGTCCGGACCCTGACGTTTTCCCGCCACGCTGGCGAAGCTTAGGGCAACCTTAAGCGGCGCGAAGCCATACTCGTCCGTGGTTTAGACGGACTTACTCATGCGCGCTCTCATCTCGGCAGTGCAAGCAGCGCCTCGATTCCGGAGTTACGGCCGGGTGACAGGCGTGCAGGGACTGCTCGTAGAAGTAGCAGGCACTGTGGATGCGCTCGCGATCGGGACTCGACTCGCGATTGCAGGTCCGCGCGGGCGCGACGTGTCGGCCGAGGTTGTAGGCTTTCGCAATGGCGCAGCACTCGCCATGCCGTTCGGCGATCTCGACGGCGTGCGCATGGGCTGCAAGGCGTTCGTCGAGGCAGAGGTTGCGGAGGTCAATCCCTCGCGCGCCTGGCTCGGGCGGGTGATCGATGCGCTCGGCGCGCCGGTCGACGGCAAGGGCGCTTTGCCAGAGGGGCCTACTCCTTACCGAGTGCGCGCGACGCCGCCTTCGGCGCATGCGCGGGCGCGGGTCGGGGGCAAGCTGGATTTGGGCGTGAAGGCCCTGAACGCGTTTACGACGGCGTGCGAGGGGCAGCGGCTCGGCATCTTTGCGGGCTCGGGCGTCGGCAAGTCGGTGCTGCTGTCGATGATCGCGCGTTATACGGCGGCGGACGTCATCGTTATCGGCCTTGTCGGCGAGCGCGGGCGCGAGGTGCAGGAGTTCTTGAACGACGACTTGGGCCCTGAGGGTCTGGCGCGCAGCGTGGTCGTGGTCGCGACGTCGGATGAAAGCGCGTTGATGCGCCGGCAAGCGGCCTACATGACGCTGACGACGGCCGAGTATTTTCGCGATCAGGGCCTGAAAGTCCTTTGCCTCATGGATTCGGTGACGCGCTTTGCCATGGCGCAGCGCGAGATCGGGCTTGCGGCGGGCGAGCCGCCGGCCTCGAAGGGCTACACGCCGTCGGTGTTTGCGGAACTGCCGAAGTTGCTGGAACGAGCGGGGCCGGGCGTGCGCGGCTCGGGCACGATCACTGGTCTCTTCACCGTGCTCGTCGAAGGCGACGACCACAACGAGCCGGTGGCCGATGCGGTTCGCGGCATTCTGGACGGGCACATCGTGCTCGACCGGGCGATCGCCGAGCGCGGACGCTTCCCAGCCGTGAACGTGCTGCGCTCGTTGTCGCGCACGATGCCGGGCTGCAACCGGCCGGAAGAGCAGGCGGTCGTCGACGAAACGCGGCGCGTGCTTGCGGTCTACGACAACATGGCGGAGCTGATCCGGCTCGGCGCCTACAAGGCAGGGTCGGACGTCGAAGTCGACCGCGCGATCAAACTGTTTCCGAAACTCGATGCGTTCCTCTCTCAGCGCAAGGACCAGCGCGGCGAGCTTTCGATGGGGTACGGACAACTTGCAGAGATCCTCAAGGGCGGGACTTAAGGACAAAGGGGTGGGACGATGAAATCGCGTGAAGCACTGGTGAGACTGCATCGCTTTCGTGTGGACGAAATCCGCAAACGTCTGAAGTCGCTCGACGACATGCGCGGCGACCTCACGAAGAAGATGAGCGACCTCGAAACGATGATGCAGGAAGAGCAGCGCCGGGCCGCGCACAGCGACCTCGGGCGGCTTGCCTATCCCTCGTTCGCGCGTTCGGTCCAGGCGCGGCGCGAAAATATTCAGCGCACGCTCAGCGAAGTCGAGCGCCAAGCGGCGCAGGTGACGGACGAGTTGCAGGCGGCCTATCGCGAACTCAAGAAGCACGAGATCGCCGCCGACAACGAGCAAGTGCGCGACCGCGTCGAATATGCGCGCCAGGTTCAATCGGAACTTGACGACATCGCGCTCGGCCGTCACGCGCGCAAGGCGTGACCTTGCGCGCGCTATGGGTTCAGGCGGCACTCGCAAACAGCGACGGCTGATGCGGTTTGGGGCGGGCCGTTTCGCCGGCGAGTTGGCAGTCGAGTAGGCTCGCGTCGCAGGGCTTGAGAAGCGCGAGCAGGTCTTCGAGTGTGGCGTCCGGATTGAACCAGGCCGCCATGCTTGCGTCGTCCAGGATCACCGGCATGCGGTCGTGCACCAGCGAGACCAGCCTGTTCGCCTGGCACGAGATGTAGGCAAAAGCATCCGCCGGCTTGCCCGTCGGCGAAACCGTTCGGTTCCATAGCGCCGCGATCATCATCGGGCGGCGGGATTTGAGCTTGAAGCCGTATTCGCGCGTTCTAACGCCGTTCACCCGCATCCACTCGAAGAACTGATCGGCCGGCACCACGCAGCGCCGGGCGTTCAGAAGACGGCGCCACTCGATGTGGCCGGCCAGTGTCTCGGCACGCACCGTGATCAGCGGACGCAGTTTTTCCTCGTCCGTGTGCCGTTCGGGCGTCAGGCCCCAGCGCATGGGTGCGAGTGCGAACTCTCCCGCGTCGTGGCGGCGGATCACCATGCGGGTCGCCGTCGGGTCGGTGTCCCAGCGGCGGCGCGGCGTCACGCGCAGCAGTTCGCCCTGGCGCCAATCGTTGCTGTGCAGCTTGAGAAGCTTCGTGGGGTCTTTCGTGTCGCGTCGTCCGAACATCGTCTCTACCTGATCTGTCGCGTGCGCCCCTGGCCGATATGTTCCTATTTTGTTCCACGATGTCAAGTGGGCTTGTAACGCCCCCTAAATTTGGAACGCGCCGGACCCCGTGGCACAGTTGCGGCAATCGCTTCGCCGCATCGGGAAGCGTTACGCCAGGATCAGCGCAGGGGATCACATGACCACGACGACAGAGCCGCAAGCCGCACCACTCGACGACCACCACGAACTGCGGCGCGTGCTGGGGCCGTGGCAGCTCATCGGCATCGGCATCGGCGGGATCATCGGCGCGGGCATCTTCGTCATCACGGGGCAGGCTGCTGCGGATCACGCGGGGCCGGCCATCACGATCTCGTTCGTCATCGCCTGCATCGGTTGTGCGTTTGCGGGTCTTTGTTACGCCGAGTTTGCGGCGATGATCCCGGAGTCGGGCAGCGCCTACACATACTCTTACGCCGCGTTTGGGCGCGTCGTCGGCTGGATGGTGGGTTGGGATCTTTGCCTCGAATACGGCATGGCGGCGAGCACGGTCGCAGTCGGCTGGGCAGGTTATTTCCGAGCGTTTCTCAACGACCAGGTTGGGATCGCGATTCCGGATGCTTGGGCGGCGGCTCCGATCAATCACACGACGGAGGCCGGTTGGATCGCGACGGGTGCGATCATGAATTTGCCCGCGGTGGCCATCGTCGTGTTCCTGACGGCGCTGCTGATCGTCGGCATACGGACGTCGGCGACCTTCAACGGCGCGATCGTGTTGCTCAAGGTCGGGGTCATCGTGCTCGTGATCGTGTTCGGCTTGCCCTACATCACCGCCGACAATTTGACGCCGTTCGTGCCTGAGAACACGGGAACGTTCGGTCAGTTCGGATGGAGCGGCGTGCTTTTGGGCGCGGGCGTGATCTTCTTCGCCTATATCGGCTTCGACAGCGTCTCGGTCGCGGCGCAGGAGGCCAAGAATCCGCAGCGCGATCTTCCGATCGGGATCCTCGGGTCGCTCGCGGTGTGTACGGTTCTCTACATTTTGATGTCTTTGACGATGACGGGATTGGCCAACTACACGACGCTCAAAGTCGACAATCCCGTGTCGGTCGCAATCGATGCGGTCGGCGAGCCGCTGCATTGGCTGGCGCCGCTCGTGCAGATCGGCGCAATCATGGGTCTGTCGACCGTCATTCTGATCTCGCTCTACGGCCAGACGCGCATCTTCTACTCGATGTCGCGCGACGGTTTTCTGCCGCCGGTGTTCTCGTCCGTGCATCGGACATTTCGTACGCCGACCGTCAGCACGATCATCATCGGCGCAATCGTGGCGGTATTCGCCGGCGTGTTTCCGCTCGACGTGTTGGGCGACCTCGTGTCGGTCGGCACGCTGGTTGCCTTCATTCTCGTGTGCATCGGCGTGATCGTGCTGCGCTACACGAAGCCCGACGCGAAGCGGCCGTTCAAGACGCCGTTGTTTCCATGGGTGCCGATTGCCGGCGTTCTGGTTTGCGGGGCGATGGTCTATCCGTTGCTGATCGACCTGTGGCCGCGACTGCTCGGCTGGCTTGCGATCGGTCTCGTCATCTACTTCACCTACGGCATACGCCACGCCAAAGAGCCGCGTTGGAAGCTCTGAGTCTCAAACGGCGGCGGTGGAGGGCGGCTGCGTCTTGCGCGGCGATACGCGCAGGACGCGGGTGACGTTTGCCACGATCTCCTTCTCCATTTCGGAAAGGTCGCCGATCGCGCCGTCATAGGTGCCGCGCCAGATCGTGTGACGGCCGTTCATAAGGCGGATCGTCATGACGACCCGGGGACCCGTCTTGCGCACGGCGCCTTCGATCGCAAGGCCAGAACGCGCGTCGCCGACTGCGGGTTCAAGGCGCTCGTAACGCTTCAAATTCGCCGCGAGTTCGCGTGCGATCGTCGAGCCTAGATAGAGATGGTTCGGGTCGGGCTTCAGTTCCTTGAGCGGGCGCACCATCAGCCGAAGCGCGCCCTCGGCGGGCAGCGGCGCGGGCCGGCCCGAGAGCAGGCCGCGCACAGCCACCGCCAACGCGGCCGCCAGCAACGCCAATCCTACCAAGATCCAAACTTGTTCGTCGGCTGGCGGCATGGTCCGTCAGATCATATCGTTTGGCCGTATTCTAGCGATTCTGAAGAGGATGCAGCCCATGTCGTTCGGCGAAGCCATCGCGCCCTTGGTCGGTCGCTGCATTCTAGCAGGCTTCTTCATCCTGTCCGGCCTATACAAGTTGCAGAACTGGCAGGAGACGGGGCTGTTCATGGCCCAGCATGGGGTCGAGGTCATCCAGCCGCTGCTGGCGGCGGCGATCGTGGTCGAGGTCGGGGCGGGGGCCGGCATCATCCTCGGCTTTCGCACCAGGCTTATGGCGCTGGTGCTGTTTGTGTTCACGATCGTGGTCAGCTTCGTGATGCACGATTTTTGGACGATGAGCGATCCGGAGCTTAAGCGCGTGGAAGCGCAGCTCTTTGCGAAGAACATCGCGATTGCGGGCGGGCTTTTGCTGCTGCTTGGATTCGGCGCCGGCCGCTGGTCCTATGACAGCTGGCGCGGCGATTGATTATTCCAAGACGCTGGGGCGCAACATGTCGTGGCGCGTCAGGCTGAAGACGATGATCAGGAACGCGTAGGCTACGTATTCCGCCGCAATCGATATCGGCTCAAGCTTCTGGGCGGCGGCGCTGAGTTGATCGGGCAGGGTCGACATGTCGCCGCCCGACGCCACCAGCGGCAGCGCGACAATCCCGACATGGTAGATGACCACTGCGACCGCGGCCAAGAAGAAGCCCGGCAGGGCGCGGGTGGTCAGCAGCGATAGAAGGATGCTCAACGGCAGGGCCCAGATCGCCCATTCCAACGTGAACACGTGGATGACGAGGTCGATGAACTGCTTTTCCATTTCCATCCCAGTACCCACCTAGACGCCGCGGACGCGCGGGTTTGCCCCGCCCGCTTTCCGATCCGCGCCGTCCTTATATTGTCACAAACGCATGCGGCGGCGCGTGTGCTTTTTTTGCCGCGCGCCGCCGGTTCCTGCCGTTTTTACGGCCCTAGTGGCCGCGGGCAGCCACTGCGTTTCGGATCAGATGCACGATGCTGATCACGATCGCGAAGGCCAGGAACCAGACCACCAGGTCGCCAACCGTCATGCCCTTGAGGCCATTCCAGGCGTTCATTGGCAGGGACATTGGCTCCACGCCTTGGGTTACCGAGTAAGCCAGGCGAAGCAGGCCGTACATGGCCAGCGCCCCTACGGTAACCTGAACGATGCGGCCCATCTGGCCCAAAGCCATGCCGGCGATGACGACGACGAACAGCATGATGATCAGCGAGATGCTGTCCGTGGTGAACACGCTTCTCACGATCGCCAGCATCTCTTGAAGAATAACGTCCATAGTACCTGTTCCCTCCCCGGGAGACCGTTGTCCGAAAATAGTAACCGAACTCGGCATGTCCAGGAACGGAGCCCAAGCCACGGCATGCGCCCGATGTGGCCGCCGGGCAACTTCGACTTTGGCGGATTTCCGTAACGTGTGCGTCTAGATCGCGGCGGGCATCGAATGACGCGCTGCAGCAAGACACGCGGAGAGGAACGCTTCGAGGCGTTCTTCGACGGTTCGCGGGTCCGGTGCCGGGGACACGGTTCGGGATGGTTCTTCGGTTGCGGCGCGGACGACGACGCCGTGACCGTTCGCGGCCTGATCGACGGCGATGATGACGGCGGCCTCGCCCATTTCTTCGCGGACGCGGGCGATGGCGGCTTGGGCGGTTGGGCCCGAGAAATTGCGAACGCGCATGGTCTAGATCTGTCCCAAGGTGCGCAGGCGCGCTGAGGGGTGGATTTCGTTTTGCGACATGACGAAGGTCTGCGCGCGGAAGCGCTCGATGATCGACCGTACGTAAGGGCGCGCGAGCGGCGAGGTCAGCAGTACCGGCAGTTCGCCTTCGTTCGCCGCCGCGTCGAAGCGCGCGCGCACGCTTTGGATGAACTCCTGAAGCTTCGACGGGGCGAGCGCCAGTTGCTTCTCGTCGCCTTGGCCGATGAGTGAATCTGCGAATGCCTGCTCCCACGCCGGCGACAGCGCGATCAGCGGCAGGTATCCGGCTTGCGACGTGTGGGCGGAGGAAATCTGGCGTGCGAGGCGCGAGCGGACGTGTTCGGCCATCTGGAGCGTCGTCGAAGAGCGCGATGCCGCCTCCGCAATGCCTTCGAGGATCGTGGCCAAGTCGCGGATCGAGATGCGTTCGGCGAGCAGCGACTGCAGAATGCGCTGAATGCCGGTGACCGTGATCTGCGAGGGGATGAGGTCGTCGACGAGTTTCTTGTTCTCGGCCGGCAAATCGTCGAGCAGCTTCTTCGTCTCCGCATAGGAGAGAAGCTCCGCCATGTTCTCTTTCAGCAATTCCGTCAAATGCGTCGTCAGCACGGTTGCCGGATCGACGACGGTGAAGCCGCGGAAGCTCGCCTCGTCGCGGAAGCGCTCGTCGACCCAGGCGGCCGGCAAGCCGAATGCGGGTTCGCGCGTCGGGCGGCCGGGCAGGTCGATCTGGCCGCCGCGCGGATCCATGACGAGCATTTGGCCCGGCTGAAGTTCGCCCTTGCCGGCTTGCAGTTCCTTCACGCGGATGACGTAGTCGTTCGAGGCGAGCTGCATGTTGTCGATGATGCGCACCGACGGCATGACGAAGCCCATTTCGGAGGCCATCTGGCGGCGCAGCGCCTTGATCTGGTCGGTTAGGCGGTGGCCCTTCGCGTCGTTGATCAACGGCAGTAGGCCATAGCCGAGTTCGACCTTGAGGTAGTCCATCGCAAGCGCGGTTTGGATCGGCTCGTCTGCCGGCGCCTTCGCCTGCTCGGCCGAGGCCGCGGCCGACTTTTCGGCGTCGCGTTCGTTTTCTTTTCGTTGGCTCGTCAGGTAGGCCAATCCGCCGGCGCCGGCCGCCAGACCGAGGAAGATCAGCGTCGGGATGCCGGGCAAGAACGCCATCAAACCCATCACGAACGACGACATGCCGAGCGCCTGCGGATAGTCGGAGAGCTGCGCGACCAACGCCTTGTCGGCCGCGCCGTCGACGCCGGCTTTCGAGACCATCAAGCCCGCGGCGATCGAAACGAGCAGAGCTGGGATCTGCGTCACGAGGCCGTCGCCGATGGTCAGCAGCGTGTAGGCGTGGGCGGCGTTCGAGAAGTCCATGCCATGCTGACCGACGCCGATGATGATGCCGCCGATGATGTTGATGAACGTGATCAGGATGCCCGCGATCGCGTCGCCGCGAACGAATTTCGAAGCACCGTCCATCGAGCCGTAGAAATTCGCTTCGTCTTCGAGACGCTTGCGGCGCTCGCGCGCGTCCTTTTCGTTGATCAAGCCCGCGGACAGGTCGGCGTCGATCGCCATCTGCTTGCCGGGCATCGCGTCCAAGGTGAATCTCGCGCTGACTTCGGCGATGCGGCCCGAGCCCTTCGTGATGACCACGAAGTTCACGATGATCAAGATCACGAAAACGATGATCCCGATGACGAAGTTGCCCTGCATCAAGAGGTTGCCGAACGCTTCGATGACGTGACCGGCGGCGGCGGTGCCTTCGTGGCCGTAGGTCAAGATCAGCTTGGTCGAGGCGAGGTTGAGCGACAGGCGCAACATCGTCGAGATCAAAAGGATCGTCGGGAACGTCGACAATTGCAGCGGGCGCTCGATGAAGAGCGCCGTCATCAGAATTAAGACCGACAGCGTGATCGAGATGCCGAGCGCGATGTCGAGAAGGAACGTCGGTACGGGAAACAGCAGCACGGCGATGATCGCCATGATGCCGAGCGCGAGCGAAAGATCGCCGCGCTTGAGCATGTCCCAGCTGACGTTCACCACCCCGGCCCCGCCGGTCGTCGCGCGCGTCGCAATGGTTGCTTCGGCCATGATCGGTTCCGCCTAGGGTCGCAAGTCTCAGTAAGCGCGCAGTTCGCCGCCGGGCAGCGGCACGCGTACGCCTTCGTCGGAGTATTGCTTCAGCTTGTTGCGCAGCGTGCGAATCGAAATGCCCAGGATGTTGGCGGCGTGCGTGCGGTTGCCGAGGCAGTGACCCAGCGTCTGCAAAATCAGATCGCGCTCGACGTCGGCGACGGTGCGGCCGACCATCTCGCGGTTGACGGCTTCGGCCGCCTGTGCGGCGCGCGCGATCGCGGTCGGGGTCGTGATCGCGACGTCGTCGCCGACCTTCGATCCGTCGGGCAGGCGGATCGCCGTTTCGGCGATCTCTGGGCCTTGCGACAGCAGAACGGCGCGGTGGACCGTGTTCTCGAGTTCGCGCACGTTGCCGCGCCAGGTGTGCGACATCAGTGTCTGCTTGGCGCCTTGCGACAGCGGACGCACGGCGACGCCGTTCGCGTCCGCATATTTGCGGGCGAAGTGGTGGGCGAGCGCCAGAATGTCGGCCGGGCGTTCGCGCAGCGGCGGGATCTTCAGATTCACGACGTTCAAGCGATAGAGCAGGTCTTCGCGGAACGTGCCGTCGCGCACGGCCTGCTGCAGGTCGCGGTTCGAGGTGGCGATGACGCGGATATTGACGCGCACCGGCTTCGAGCCGCCGACACGGTCGACGACGCGCTCTTGCAGCACGCGCAGGAGCTTAGCCTGAAGACGCACGTCCATCTCGGAGATTTCGTCGAGCAGCAGCGTGCCGCCGTCGGCTTCTTCGAACTTGCCGATGCGGCGTGCGACCGCGCCGGTGAACGCGCCCTTTTCGTGACCGAACAATTCGGATTCGAGCAGGTTGTCGGGGATCGCGGCGCAGTTGATCGAGATGAACTGCTTGTCGGCGCGGTTCGACTTGCGGTGCACGTGGCGGGCCAGGACCTCTTTGCCGGTGCCGGATTCGCCGGTGATCAGGATCGAGGCTTCGCTTGGCGCGACTTGTTCGGCGAGCGCGATGACGCTCTCCATCGCCTTGTCCTCGAACACCATGTGGTGCGACTCGTCGGCGACCGCGGCCAAAACGGCCCCGATGAGTGTCGCGTCCGGGGGCAGGGGGATGTATTCCTTCGCGCCGCCTTTGATCGCCTCGACGGCCGCGCTTGCGTCCGTGCCGATGCCGCAGGCGACAATCGGAACGTGAATGCGCTCGGTGCGTAGCTGCGCCGCGAGGAGTGCGATCGGCATGGCGACGTCGACCATCAGAAGGTCGGCGCCACGTCCGTCGCGCAGTTCGGCGAGGCCTTGCTCGATCGTCGTCGCGTGCGCGACCTTTGCGCCCTTGTCGATCGCGATCTTCGTCGCGGCGCCGATCTGCCCGTTCAATTGTCCGATGATGAGAAGACGCATTGGGGTTTTCTTTCGAGTGTCCGGTTAGAGCCGGTCGCCTTTGACGATTTCGGTCATGGTGATGCCGAGCCGGTCTTCGACCAGAACGACTTCGCCGCGCGCCACCAGGCGGTCGTTGACGTAGATGTCGATCGCCTCGCCGATCTTGCGGTCGAGTTCGACGACCGCGCCGCGGCCGAGCTTCAAGAGGCTCGAGACCTCCATCGTCGCCTTGCCGAGCACGGCCGACACGTTGACCGCGACGTCGAAGACGGCTTCGAGGTCGGTCGCCGTGCGCTTGACCTCGGGCTCGGCCGGCGCGTCGGGCGCGCCAGCGTCGGCGATCTGCAGGTCGGGCAGGTTGACGTCGGTTGTCTGGGACATCGTCAGCTCTCTTCGGTCGGATTGGAGGCGCGCCAGCGGGCGTAGCCCTGTTCGATGGCAGCATAGGTTTGTGCGAGGTCGCGTTCGACGCCGCCGTCCGCCCACTCGACGCGGCAGTCGGCGGGACCGAGCGCTGCTTCGGCTAAGATCACCACGCGGCCCGCGAACGCGTGCTCGGCTGCGAGGCGGTCGATGTCGGCGCGCAGTTCGTCGGCGCAACCGGGTGCGACGCGCACGACAAGGCGCGGTTCGAGATGAAGCTTGTGCATGCACTCGGCCACGAGCGCTTCGACTTCTTTGAGAGGCTCGGCGGCGAGTGCGACTTCGGCGAGCTTGCGGCCGACTTCGACGGCCAGGGCCGCGCTTTCGTCGCGCATCGTGCGGATGACGGCGTCGAATTCGCCGATCATGCGCATCAGTCCTTCGGCGACCGCGCCGAGCGTGGCGGCCCGCGCGGCGGCGGCTTGGGCCTCGGTGTCGGCCTTGCCTTTGGCGAATGTTTCGCGGCGGATCGCTTCGACCTCATCGGCGGAGTACGAGCTGCGCGCATGCGCGGCGTTCGTGCCCTTCGAGCCGAAGACGGTGTCGAAGTTGTACTTGACGGGCCGGTTCTGTTGCATGGGTTCGCTCATGCTCAATAGACCAACTCGTCTTCGCTATTGCCCTTGGCGATCATGATCTCGCCCTTGGCCGCGAGGTCCTTGGCGACGATGACCATGCCCATTTGAGCTTCGTCGACGTCCTTCAGGCGGACGGGACCCATGGATTCCATGTCGTCGCGCAGGATCTTGCCCGCGCGTTCCGACATGTTGGAGAAGAAGAGATCGCGAAGCGCGGCCGACGCACCTTTCAGCGCGATGCCGAGCTTGTCCTTGTCGATCGCGCGCAACAGCGTCTGGATCGAGCCGGAGTCGAGTTTGCCCAAATCCTCGAAGGTGAACATCAGAGCTTTGATGCGCTCGCACGCCTCTCTGTTGCGCTCTTCGAGCGCGGTCATGAAGCGCGATTCAGTCTGGCGGTCGAAATTGTTGAAGATTTCGGCCATGAGTTCGTGCGCGTCGCGTTTGGCGGTGCGCGCGAGGTTCGTCATGAATTCTTGGCGCAGCGTGTGCTCGACCTTGTCGAGGATGTCCTTTTGTACGGATTCGAGGCGCAGCATGCGGTTCACGCATTCGAGCGCGAAGTCTTCGGGCAGCGCCGCCAGCACGCGCGAGGCGTGCTCTGACTTGATCTTCGTCAGCACGACGGCGACGGTCTGCGGGTACTCGTTCTTCAGATAGTTCGCGAGCACCGACTCGTTCACGTTCGAGAGCTTGTCCCACATCGTGCGGCCGGCGGGCCCGCGAATTTCCTCCATGACGCCGCTGACGCGCTCCTTGGGCAGGAACTTCTGCAGCAGACGCTCGGTCGTGTCGTACGAGCCCATGACCGAACCGGTCGAGGAGATCTGCGACACGAAGTCGACAAGCAGCCGCTCCGTCAGTGCGGCCGACACGGTGCCCAGGTTCGACATGACCTGGGAAACTTCCTTGACTTCCTCGTCGTCGAGCGCCTTCCAGATTGCCGTGCCATGCTCTTCGCCGAGTGCGAGCAACAACACCGCCGCGCGTTCGGGCCCGGTCAGGGCCTTGACGTCGTCGCGCGTGGCTGCGGCTTTTGCGGGTTTAGTCATGGCTGGTCATTCGCTCGTTCATGCCGACTGGTGCAGCCATTGGCGCAGGATCGCGGTCGCTTCATCCGGGTGCTTGCCGACGATCTCGCCGACTTTCCGGACGGACGATTCCTTCACCTGACCTTCGACCTGCGCGATGTCGATCATTTGCTGGACGCCGGACGCCGGGATCTGCAGCGGCGCCGGTGCACCACCTGCGGGCGCTGCGAGTGATGGCGCGCCGGCCGGACCTGCGACCGCGACCGCGCCCGCGGGACCCGCGATCGCTTGCGAGGTGAGCGCGGATGTTTGCGGCGGCGTCACGAGCGCTTTGATCAGCGGGCGCATGACAAAGAAAATGAGCAGGAGTGCGATCAGGCCAAGCCCTGCGAACTGCGCGATGCGCCAGTAGTCGTCCTTTACGAGGCCGAGGAGCGGTTCTTCAACGGGCGGCAGTTCTTCGATCTCGGGTTGGCTGAAGCGCAGGTTCAAAACCTTCAGCTGGTCACCGCGCGTCTCGTCGAAACCGATGGCGGAGCGAACGAGTTGCTCGATCTGCTGCATCTCTTCGGCTGCGCGCGGCGCGTAGGTGCGTGTGCCTTTGTCATCCGTCGTGTAGGCGCCGTCGACGGCAACTGCGACGGACAGGCGCTTGATCCGGCCGCCTTCCTGCACCTCGATAGACTTCGTCTTCGAGACTTCGTAGTTGATCGTTTCTTCTGTGCGGTCTTCGTTCGAGGATGTCGAACTTCCGCTGCCGCCGCCGGCACCTGCGTCGGGAAGCGAATTCGTGACGGTCACACCTTGCCCGCCGCTGCCGTCCTGGTTCGCGGACTTCGCCTGGCTCGTGGTCTGCGAGACGACGACCTGGCCGTCGGGGTCGAACGTCTGGCTTTCCTTCGTGACGCGGTTGTAGTCGATCTCGGCCGAGACCTGGACGCGGGCGCGGCCGGGGCCCACGACGCTGGTTACGATGTCTTCGACCTGGCCGCGGACGCGGTCTTCGAAGGCGACAGTGCGCTCGTCCGCGCGGACCGATCCGCCGGCTTGCGTGGCGCCGCCGCCGAGCATCGCGCCCTTTTCGTCGATCACCGTGACGGCGCCGGCCATCATGCCGGGGACGGCGGAGGCGACCAAATTCTGAATCGACGACACCTGCGCCGGCGACACGGCGCCGCGTGTGCGGATGACGACGGAGGCGGTCGGCTCGGGCTGCTTCTGCGCGAACAACTCGCGCTTGGGGATGTTCAGATGGACGCGCGCGTTCGCGATCGAGGCGAGCGAGCGAATCGTGCGGCCGAGTTCGCCTTCGAGCGCGCGTAAGAGATTGACGTTTTGAACGAAGCTTGTCTGGCCGAACGTGTCCGAGCGGTCGAAGATTTCGTAGCCGACGGAACCTCCCGCGGGCAGGCCTTCTCCGGCAAGCTGCATGCGCAGGCGCAGCGCCTGATCGGCCGGAACGAGGATCGTCGAGCCGTCGCCTTCAACCTGATAGGGGACTTTGAGCGCGTCGAGGCGTCCGACGATCTCGGCGGAGTCGCGCCCGTCGAGTCCTGAGAATAGCAGAGCTTTCGGCTGTTCGCCCATACCGCCCATGACGTACATGAAGAAGCCGGCGACGGCGATCGTCAGACCGATCGCCGCGCCGAGCCGCGCCATTCCCATGGAATTCAGTAAGCCGCCCAAGGCGTGAGCTCCCGCACCATTTGTTCTTCTGCCCCAAATCTGCACACGCGCCTTTGCGACACGCATGCGACCTGTGTAGGCAAAAATTACCCATGGTGCGGTAAAGCCGCGGTTTATAAGAGTTCAAGAAAGAATGAAGGCCGGGGAGCGGAAACCCGCGCCCGGCCTTGCTTCGTAATAGTCAGTTTACGGATTAATTCCGGTATTGCTGAACCCGCGTCGTGCGCAGGCCCGCCAATCCGTATTTGTCGATCGCGCGTTGCCAGGCGAGGAATTCCTCGACCGTCAACGTGTAGCGGTTGCAGGCCTCTTCGAGGCTGAGCAAACCGCCGCGCACTGCAGCCACGACTTCCGCCTTGCGGCGGATCACCCACCGCTTCGTGTTGGGCGGCGGCAGGTCGGCGATCGTCAACGGGCTGCCATCGGGCCCGATGACGTACGTGACACGTCCTTGCCGTTCTTCGCTCATCACCATACGCGCTCCTGCACTCATTCACCCCACCATCACCGCGAAGCGTACGCGTTCCCCCTGAACCTTCGGTGAGGAAACAAGACTTCTTCCGGCTTAACCCAGTCCTCGCAAGTCGTATGCCTCCCGAAATGGGGCATTAATATTTACGGGGACCGGCTGCTATTGTTACCGTTTCAGGCGCGTCAGCTCGTCAAGCATTTCGTCGGCCGTGGTAATGATTTTCGAGGCCGCGCTGTACGCCCGCTGAATGACGATCATATTCGAGAATTCCTTCGCCATGTCGACGGTCGACTGCTCGAGCGCGAGGTTCGAAACCGAGCCTGCGCCGCCCGTGTCGGCGTGCTTGAACGACGGGCCGCCGGATTCGACGGTCGCGCGGTAAGCATTGCCGTTCAGGGGCCCAAGGCCGTCGGCGTTCAGGAACGTCACGATCGGCAACTTGTAGAGCTGACGCTCGACGCCGTTGTTGAACAACGCGATCACGTAACCTTGCTCATCCACGCGCACGCCGCTCAGGCCGCCGTAGAGCGTGCCGTTCACGTCCGACGAATAGAGCGTCGAGGTCGTGTCGAACTGCGTGAAGCCGTCGGCGGCGCCCGGCGTCCCGAAGTTGACGTCGATCGTTTGGGCGGAAAGGCCGGAGGCTGCGGAGAACGGAACCGTGATCGAGAGCGGCGGCGCCGGCGTTGCGATCGTGCCGTCCGTGTTGAACGTCATGGTGCCGGTCGCGATCGGGTTCGCGACGCTGATGTCGGCGGCGTTGCCGTCGTAGATCATCTCGTACTGCCAGGTGTTGGCAGCCGTCTTCACGAAGGCCATGCGCAGGGGACGGGCCGAGCCCTGGCTGTCGTAAAACTCGATCGAGGTTTCGAACTGCGGCGAGACCGTGCCCGCGAACATATCGCCCGCAGCGTACGCGCCGGTGACGGTCGACGTCGACTGCAGGTTCGCGCGCAGTGCGGCGGTGGTGGTCGGCAGCGCGGTGCCGGTGACCTGGCCCAGATTGATGAGCGTCATGTCGTTGGCGTTCGTCGGCACGTTGCCGTTCGCGTCGAGCGCCCAGCCCTGGAGGTAGTAACCGCCCGCATTGCGCAGATAGCCGTCGGCGTCCTTCTGGAACGCGCCGGCGCGGGTGTAGAGCACTTCGCTGACCGTCGGGCCCGCAATCGGCGTGTTCGTGACGACGAAGAAGCCTTGGCCGGAGATCGCGAGGTCGGTCGCGGACGTCGTCTGCGCGAGGTCGCCCTGCTGCGTGATCTCGGGCAGCGGCACGGCCTTCACGCCGCCGGTCGCGTAATTGCCGACGGCCGCGGTCGAGGCGAGCAGCGTCGAGAACTCGGTCTTGGTCGACTTGTAACCGACGGTGTTGACGTTGGCGATGTTCGTCGATGTCGTGGCCATCGCGCGGCTGTTGGCGGCGAGGCCGGCGACGCCGGTATAAAGCGCACCATAGAGACTCATGACACTACTCCGTTTCTCATTCGAAGCGTGCGGGCCTTCGGGCCTGCTGCTTCGGTTGTTCGTTGCGCGCCGCTTCGGCGGCGCGCTGAGAATTCGTCAGTTCTTGAAGCCGATGACTTCAAGCAGGCTTACCTTGCGTGTGCCGATCGAGAGCAACGGCTCCGGCGTCGACATGTCGATTTCCTTGATGAAGCCGAGACCCGAGACGCCTGTCGTGACGTCGGTTCCGGCGCCGGTCTTCGCAGCAACCGAGAGCGTGTAGACACCCGCCGGTTGGGCAACGCCCGCATCGTTCTTGCCGTCCCAGGTGAAGTCGTGCACGCCGACTGCCGCATCGCCGGGCAGGGTGCGCACGACGCGGCCGTTCGCATCTTTGATCGAAAGCGTCGTCGTGGCGGCGTCGGAGGTCAGCGTGTAGCGCCATTGAGCCGAGCCGTCGGCGAGCGAAGATTTCGGTCCGAACGTCACCGCGGTCTTGCCGAGATAAGACACGGTGTTCGAGCCTGCGGCGGACTTCGTCATCGCGATCAGCGCGTTCAGGTTCTGGTTCGTGTTGATCTGCTGCTCGACCTGCGAATAGGAGACCAGCTGTTCGGTGAACTTCGTCGAGTCCAGCGGCTCGAGCGGGTCCTGATTGCGCAGCTGCGTGGTCAAGAGGCGCAGGAACGTGTCGAAGTTGCCGCTCAGCGATTGGCGCGCTTGCGTCTGTGTTGCGTTGGCGGCGACGGCTCCGACGTCCATTGGTCGATCTCCCGGTTAGACGCGAATGTCGAGCCCGTCGGGGCGACGGACGGCGATGTAGGTGGAAAGGGCGTCGGGCCTGGCTGCGTTCTGCGCGTCTTGCGCGTCGGCGAAGCCGGGCCAGCCGACGAACGGCGCTTGGCGTCCGCCATTGCCGTTCGACAGCGAGAAGTTGAGCGAGTTCGAGTTCACGTCGAGACCGGCCTGACGCAGTTGCGTCTCAAGGCTGCGGGCATCGCGCTGCAGCAGGTCGAGCGTTTCGGGACGCTCGGCGCGCACGATTGCGGTGACGTGGCCGTCGTCGGCGACGCTCAAGGAGATGTCGAGTTGGCCGAGTTCGGCCGGATGCAGACGGATTTCGAATTGGTTGACACCCGCTTCGAACTTGCGGGCGATGTGCACGGCGAGCGCTTCAAGCGGCACGGGCTGATGCGGCGCGGTGGCGAGCGTGACGCTCATCTGCTGCGCATCGACGAGGGTCGGCAGCGCCGGGGTGGGGACAGTTGCCGCGGGGTTGGCGTTCGATGCGCCTGCGGTCGTTGCTTGCGGCTGCGCCGGCACCGCGGGCGCGGCTGCGCCTTGCGCGGATTGCTTGGCGCCGGACGTGTCCGCCGATGCGTCCAATGTCTTTGGCGTGGGCAGGGCATCTTGCGGCTGCTGCGTGAGCGCGCCTTCCGCCGGCTGCGTTTGCGCGCCTTTCTTCTGCGGTCCTGCGATAGGCTTGTCCGCTTGGCCCTGCTGCGGCTGGTTCTCGTTGCGCGAACGAGGGAGGTTTGCCGGAATGACGAACTGTGCCGCCACCGTCTCGGCGACGTCGGTAGCCGTCTGACCAGGCTGCGCCGACTTTTCGACCGTGGCTTGTTCGGGCGCGAGGGTTCCGCGCAGGCCGAGGTCGGCGACGTCGCCGGGTACTGGAGCAGCGATCGGTGCCGCCTCGGTTTGGCCGTGGAGTGCTTGTAGGACGGCGCCGAGCGTGGACGGCGTTGCCGGTGAATTGGCTGTCGGCGTCGTTTGCGGCGCGCTCGCTTGGCCGACCTGCAGTAGCGTCGCGAGCACTGCGTCGAGTTGCGGCGTGCCGGTGTTTGCGGTCTGCACCGCTTCAATCTGCGTGGCGACTTCGTCCGTGGAGAGCGACTTCACCGCCTGCACGAGACCTGGCGGCAACTGACCCAAAAGCTGCGCGAGCTGCTGAGACGCATCGGGCGAGGTCGTCTGTTCGCCGGTCACTGTTGCTTGAACTTGCGCGAGGATGGCAGCGAATTCGTCGCCTTGTGCCGCGCCGGGCGCGCGAACGCCCGCGCCCGCCGCGTTCGGCAGGGTCGTCGGAGCGAAGAAGGCGACCAGTTGGTTCATCTCACACGCAATCGTTCGGCACGCATGCCGTCGCCGGTTTGTTAGCAAGGCGCTTGCCAGGTCTGTTTGCGGCGGTTTCCTGCGATCTTCGAGCGTGTGGTCTGCAATCGAGGCGGCAGAGTTTGCAGCCTTGCGCGGCAGTTTTCGCCAACGCCCGGCAACGCAAGCGAACTGGCACCGGCGTTGCACTCATCACGGCGAGGCAACAGGTCAGCGAGGGCTCGCCATGCGGCGCATGCCATCAGAACGCCAGTGTTTCGGCGCATTTGAAGCGATCTTCGGGAACGAAGGGCGTTCGCTCGCGGGCAGAATTTGCGGCGTGCGCAGGCAAAACCTGCCGACGCGCGACGAAGGTTAGGAGTTCGTTCATGTCGCTCAACGCCATCTTGAACACCGCGACGGGCGCTCTGTCGGCCAATCAGACGGCGCTGCGCGTCACGTCGAACAACATCGCGAACGTCAATACGGAAGGCTATCACCGCCGCGTCGTCGACTTCGGGCCGCGGCTGACGGGCAGCGTGCTCAGCGGCATGAAGGTCGAAGAGATTCGCCGCATCGCCGACGACTATCTGGCGCGCGAGTCGGCCTCGGCGATCAGTGCGCAAGGCAGCGCGGGCGTGCTGTCGTCCTACTTCGAGCGCGTGCAGGATTTGGTCGGATCGCTCGACGGCAATTCGTCGCTCGGCGCGCGTGTGTCGAGCGCGATGTCGGCGCTGACGCAGCTCAGCGTCGATCCGGCGTCGTCCGCGCGGCGCAACTCCGCGATCGCGGCAGTGACAGCGGCGCTGAGTGCGATTTCCGGCATGGCTTCGAACATCCAGGCGCTGCGCCAAGACGCGAACACGCAATTGACCACCGGTGTGGGCACCGTCAACGGGCTGATCGCGCGCATCTATGAGCTGAACGGCCGGATCAAGACGGCGCTCTCGCAAGGCGATACGTCGACTGGGCTGCTCGACCAGCGCGACATGGCGATCACGGAGCTGTCCAAGTTCCTCGACATCCGCACTTATGAGCAGGGCGACGGGCGGATCTACGTGTCACTCGCCGACGGCACGAGCATCGTGTCCGATCTGAGTTCGGAGCTGCGCTATCCTGGGCCGAGCGCGGTGACCGCCGCGACGTCGTTTCCGTCGCTGACGCTGCAGCGGATCAATCCCGAAGGCGGCAACGACGTGGGGCCCGCGGTCGCTCTCGAAGGCCGCATTCGCGGTGGGGAGTTTCGCGGTCTGCTCGATATGCGCGATCGCGCGCTGCCGGACTTGGCCGAGCAGTTGGGCCTTGTCGGCTCCGCGCTCGTCGAGCAGCTGAACGCCGTGCACAACAACAGCTCGTCGGTGCCGGCGCCGGCAAGTCTGACGGGGCGCAACACGGGTTTGTTCGCGACGGATGCGCTGAACTTCACAGGCAATGCGACGATCGCCGTCGTCGATGCGCAAGGCGGGCTCGTGCAGCGGCTCGATCTCAACCTCGCCGGAATCGCGACGGTCGGCGATCTCGTCACCGCGATCAACGCCGGATTGGGCGGGGCGGCGACCGCGAGCTTTTCGAACGGCGCGCTGTCGATCACGGCGGCCGGCGGCAACGGCGTCGCTCTGCTTCAAGACCCGACGACGCCTGCGTCGCGCGGCGGGCGCGGGCTTTCGCAGTTCTTCGGTTTGAACGATCTTGTCACGTCGGCGAGCCCGTCGAGCTTCGCGACAGGCGTCGCCGGCGCCAATGCGCACGGCTTTACAGCGGGCGGCACCGCCGAGTTCGCGTTGCGCGGCACGGACGGGGCGATCCTGCGCACGTTCAACATCACGGTCGGCGGCGCATCGTTCAACGACATCGTGACCAGCTTGAACACGGCCGCGGCCGGCTATGCGACGTTCGCGCTCGACGGCAGCGGCAATCTAACGATGACGCCAGCGTCGGCAGGGGCACGGCTCGAGGTCAAGAACGACACGACAGTGCGCGGCGCGACCGGGGTCAGCCTCTCGCAATTCTTCGGCATGGGCTCGGCGGCGCGGCAAAACCAAGCTGCATCTCTTGCCGTGCGCAGCGACATCGCATCGAACAGTTCGAAGATGGCGTTGGCGCAGCTCGATCTTTCGTCCACGACCGTCGTCGGCGACACGGTGCTCGGCATCAGCGACAACCGCGGCGCGTTGGCGCTCGCCGCCATCGCGAACGCCAGCATGACGTGGCCGGCGACCGGCGGGCTTTCGTCGGGTGCGATGTCGATCGGCGACTATGTCGCGCAGATCATGGGTGCACAGTCCGATCTTAAGAACGCCGCGGATTCGGAGATGGCGTTCCGCAGCGACGTCAGCGAAGAGGTGAACGCGCGGCGGACCTCGGTCGAAGGCGTCAATCTCGACGAGGAACTCTCCAACATGATGGTCTTTCAGCAGGCTTACAACGCCAGCGCCCGGCTGATGACGACGGTTCAACAAATGTTCGACACGCTTCTCGATGTCGTGTGAGGAATGAGGAAACGCCATGCTTGATCGTGTCGGCACCTGGTCATACGGCCAATCTCTCGTCGGCGAGTATTCGCGCATCCAGGCGCGGACCGTCATCACGCAGAATCAGATCGCCAGCGGCAAGGTCGGCGACCAGTTCGCCGACGCCAAGGACAAGGCGGGCGTACTGTCCGCCGCGAAGATGAAGGCGGCCGAGGTCGAAGGCTACACGGCGGCGACGAAGGAAGTCCTGAACCGGCTGAATCTGCAGGATCTGCATCTGCAGCAGCTCAGCGACCTCAGCGCGCGGTTGCGCGATGCGATCGGCGACGCGCTGTCGACGGGTCATGCGCCGGCGTTGATGCAGGACGTGAAGAACCTCTACGCCGAGGCCGTGACGCTTTTGAACACGCGGCTCGACGGCAAGTATATCTATGGCGGTTCGCGCACGGATCAGCCGCCGGTCAACGCGACGGACCTCGCGTCGCTCGTCGCGGCGCCGACGATCGCCGACATCTTCGACAACACCAATCTCAAGCAGACGCAGCGCCTGGACGAGAACGAAATTCTTGAGACCGGCATGACGGCGAGCGACATCGCGACCGATCTGATGCAGATGTTCAAAGACATCGCGACGTTCGACGTCGGCGTGAACGGTCCGTTCGGCATGGATATGACCGCGGCGCAAGCGACGTTCTTGACGACGCAGCACATTGCGTTGCCCGACGTGCAAACCGGGATCAACACGCTTGCGGCGATCAACGGCACGCGGCACGAGCAGGCGACCGTCGCACTCGACCGGCACGAAGGGCTTGCCGCCTACTTCACGAAATTCATCGGCGACATCGAAGACGTGGATCTGGCCGAGGCGGTGACGCGCCTTAACCAGGATCAGGTCGCGGCGCAGGCGGCCGGGCGGATGATCGCGCAGCTGAACCAGACCTCGCTGCTCGATTATCTCTAACCGGCCATGCGGCAAAAGCGCGGGTTGGTGACCCGCGCTTGCGTGCCCGCGCGGCGCACTTATATTCCGCGCCGCTATGATCAGCACCGACGACATCCGCAGCTTGATGAATCTGCCCGGCGAGCCGGCGCGGACACGCGTCGTCGCGGCGATGTCGGGCGGCGTCGATAGCGCGGTCGCAGCGGCGCTGGCAAAGCGCGCCGGATATGATGTGGTCGGCGTGACGCTGCAGCTCTATGCTTCCGACCAGTTGCCGAAGCGTAAGGGTTCGTGCTGCGCGGGCCAGGACATCTATGACGCGAAGGCGGCGGCGGAGCGGATCGGCATTCCGCACTACACGCTCGATTATGCGGAGCGGTTCCGCCGCTCGGTGATGGAGGATTTCGCGGCGTCCTATGCGCGAGGCGAGACGCCGATCCCGTGCGTGAGGTGCAACGAGACGGTGAAGTTCCGCGACCTGTTGAACGCGGCGAAGGATATGGGCGCGTCCGCGCTCATCACCGGGCACTACATCCGCAGGGTGGAGGGTACGCACGGGCCGGAGTTGCATCGCGCGGCTGATGCCTCACGCGATCAGTCCTATTTTCTATTTGCGACGACGCGGGCGCAGCTCGACTTCGTGCGCTTTCCGCTCGGCGGATTGCCGAAGAGCGAGACGCGCGCGCTGGCGGCGGAACTCGGTCTTGAGCTCGCGCAGAAGCCCGACAGCCAGGACATCTGCTTCGTGCCGAACGGGCGCTATAGCGACGTCGTCGAGAAGTTGAAGCCAGGCGCGATCGAAGGGGGCGAGATCGTCGATCTCACGGGCCGGGTGCTCGGCCGGCATGAGGGCGTGATCAACTTCACGGTCGGGCAGCGCAAGGGGTTGGGCCTTGCGCATCACGAATCCCTGTTCGTGATCCGCATCGATGCCGCCAAGCGCCAGGTTGTCGTGGGCCCGCGGGAAGCGCTCGCGACGCGGCGCATTTTGCTGCGCGATGTCAATTGGCTCGACGCCGCGCCGCTCGGCGAGGCGCCGCGAGCCGTGCTCGCGCGCGTGCGCTCGACGCGCGAGCCGGTGCGGGCGGACGTTCGCTGCCGCGACGGCGCGATCGAGGTCGAGCTTCTGGGCCATGAAGAGGGTGTGGCGCCCGGACAGGCCTGCGTCCTCTACGACGCGGCCGCGCCCAGCCGGATGCTCGGCGGCGGGTGGATCGTGAAGGGCGAAGCGGCGCTCGCGGCTTAGTTCGGTCTTGGGCCGAAGAAGACAACCCACGCGCAGAAGTCTTCGGTGAAGTCGCGGAAGCGGTGGTCGACTTGCGCGGGAACGAACAGAACGTCGCCCGCGACGAACGGCGTCGACTCGCCGCCGCACTCGAAGGTCCCTGTGCCCGCGGCAATCACGTACAGCTCGTCTCGCTTGTGAGCTTGCTGCAAGTCGACCTTCTCCGGTTTGTACAGGCCCACGTCGAATGCGCTTCGTTCCAGCAGCCGAGCGAAGTCCGCGTTTGCTTTGCCCAGTCGGTTCAGCGCGCCTGCAATCGTCAGCTTTTCCATGTCGCTTTCTCCGCCCGCCAGCTGCGGCGGACCAGCGAATGGTACACCGTCTCCTTGGCGGCGCCGTCGTCCTTGACATGACTTGGGGCCGCGCCTTACATCCGGCGCTCTTTTTCGGTTTGGCAGCGTAGCTCAGTGGTAGAGCAGGGGAATCATAATCCCTTGGTCGGGTGTTCAAATCACCCCGCTGCTACCAATTTCTTCCATTCGCTCTTCGTGCGGTAGAACATCCGGCATTCCGACCGGGAGACGCCGCATGTCCGTTTTCACAGCCGCCGTCGTTCAGGCCGCGCCCGTCGGGTTCGACGTCGCGCGCACGCTTACGAAGCTTGGCGATTTGGCGGCCGATGCGGCGCGGCGCGGTGCGAAGATCGCCGTGTTTCCGGAAGCTTTCGTGTCGGCCTATCCGAAGGGGCTCGACTTCGGGGCGCGCGTGGGGGCGCGGACACCGGAGGGGCGCGAGATGTTTCGCCGCTACTTCGACAGCGCGATCGACGTGCCGGGGCCGGCCTGCGATCAGATCGGCAGGATCGCGAAGGCGAACGAACTGCAGCTCGTGGTCGGCGTGATCGAGCGGAGCTTGGGCACGCTCTACTGCACCGCGCTGTTCTTCGGTCCCGACGGGGTTTGCCAGGGCAAACGTCGCAAGTTGATGCCGACGGCGATGGAGCGGCTGATCTGGGGGTTCGGCGACGGGTCGACGCTGCCCGTCATCGAGACGCCGCTGGGGCGCGTCGGGGCGGTGATCTGTTGGGAGAATTACATGCCGTTGCTCAGGACGGCGATGTACGCCAAGGGGGTCGAGCTTTATTGCGCGCCAACGGTCGATTGCCGGCGCACGTGGGCGCCGTCGATGCGGCACATCGCGGTCGAGGGACGCTGCTTCGTGTTGTCGGCGTGCCAGTTCGCGCGGCGGTCGGACTTTCCGGCCGACTATCCGATCGACATGGCGCCGCTTTCGGGCAGCGGCGGCGATGCCGTCTTGATCGACGGCGGAAGCGTTATCGTCGATCCGATGGGCGAGGTGCTTGCCGGCCCGCACCACGAAGGCGAGTGCATTCTGACCGCCGAAATCGACCGCGGGGCGATCGCGCGCGGCAAGTTCGACCTCGACGTGGTGGGCCACTATGCGCGGCCGGACGTGTTTCAGCTCCATGTCGATGAGCGCGCGAAGCCAGCGGTCGTCAGCGCGACTTGAGGCGGCTTGACTTGGGCCGCGCGCAGACCCATGAAGCGCCGGATTTCAGGGGCGCCGGACATGGCTGTGACGATCGACGATATCCGGCGTGCAGCCGAGGCGATCAAGGGCGCGGTGGAGCGAACGCCGTGTCAGCGGTCGCGAACGCTGTCGCAGCTGACGGGCGCGGACGTTTATCTCAAGTTCGAGAATTTGCAGTTCACGGCGGCGTTCAAGGATCGCGGGTCGTTGAACAAGCTGCTGTCGCTGACGCCTGCGGAGCGTAAGGCCGGCGTAATCGCCATGTCGGCCGGCAATCACGCGCAGGCGGTTGCCTATCATGCGTCGCGGCTCGGCATTCCGTCGACCATCGTCATGCCGGAGACGGCGCCGTTCGTGAAGGTCAAGCATACGAAGGAATACGGCGCGCGCGTCGTGCAGAAAGGCCTCGCGCTTTCCGACTGCGAGCAGATCACGAACGAGATTGCGGCGAAGGAAGGGCTCGTCTTCGTGCATCCCTATGACGACGAGAAGATACTCGCGGGGCAAGGCACGATCGGGCTCGAGATGCTCGCCGACTTTCCGGACCTCGACACGATCGTCGTGCCGATCGGCGGCGGCGGCTTGATCTCAGGAATCGCCACGGCGGCGAAGGCGCTGAAGCCTTCGATCCGCATCGTGGGTGTTGAGACTGAGCTTTATCCCTCCATGTACAACGCGCTGAAGGGCGGTCCCGCGGTGACGGGCGGGCAGTCGATCGCGGACGGCATCGCGGTCAAGAACGCGGGTTTGATCACGCGGGAAATCTGCAAGCGGCTGGTCGACGAGTTCTTGCTGGTGTCCGAAGAATCGATCGAGCGCGCCATCGCGTTGTTGCTCTCGATCGAGAAGACGGTCGCGGAAGGCGCCGGTGCGACGGGGTTTGCGGCGCTGTTGCAGCATCCGGCGCTGTTCAAGGGGCGCAAAGTCGGCGTCGTTCTCAGCGGCGGCAACATCGACACGCGCTTGCTCGCCAACGTGCTTCTGCGCGAATTGCAGCGCGAACGGCGCATCTTGACGATCGCGGTTGAAATCGAGGACCGGCCCGGCATTCTGGCAAAGGTCGCGGCGCTCGTGGGCGATGCGGGCGCGAACATCATCGAGGTTCAGCACGAGCGCATGCTGACGGACTTGCCTGCGAAGGGCGCCCAACTGAGGATCACGATGGAAACGCGCGATCAGGCGCATGCGGATGCGATCTGTGCCGCCGTGCGCGGGGCGGGGTACGTCGTGCGGGCGCAGGACATGCGCGCGCATCACTGATGCGGGGCGTTGTCGTGCCCCGGTTTTCGACGGCTGGCTGCTGTTTGCGCTTGAGAGCGCGCGCCAAACTTGCGACATGACGCCGGCTGTGACGTTTCGAGAACGGCTGGTGCAAGAGTTCGCGGCGCGACGCGGCGTCAATGCGCGTTACTCGCTGCGCGCGTTTGCGGGCTTGCTCGGCGCCGATCACGCGACGTTGTCGCAGATTCTGCGGGGCAAGCGGCAGGTGCCCGTCGAGCGGATCGGCCTATGGGCGCGCAAGCTGAAGCTCTCGCCGGAAGAGACGGCAGTCTATGCGGCGGTGGCGCGGATCGCCGACGAGCAAGCGCGGGCCGCGAGCGAAGCGCTGCGGCACTGGGCTGCGGAGATGATGGCGCTCTTGGGCCAACCGGTGCATCGGGAGTTGCTGCGGCTCACGCGCACAAGGGGGTTTGCGAGTGATAGCCGGTCTGCTGCGGCGGCGATCGGCGTGAGCGTCGACGAGGTGAACATCGCGCTGAGCCGGATGTTGAGGCTGGGTTTGATCGAGGTGAATGGCGATGGTGTTTGGCAAGACAAAACCGGCCTCGCGCACGTCACGCCGCAGAGTTTTCGAAAGTATGTAGCTGAGCGGGTCAGGAGCCCGCTTACCGAACAGGGAGACTAGCGATGGGCAATCCGGTGACGCAGTTTCAGATTCTGGCGAAAAAGCCGGACGAGACGGCGGCATTCTTTTCGAAGCTGTTCGATTGGCGGATCGATGCGAACAATCCGATGGGCTACCGGCGCATCGACACGGGATCCGGCGAAGGAATCCAAGGCGGCATTTGGCCCGCGCCGCCGCAAGCGCCCGACTTCGTGCAGTTGTTCATCGGCGTCGCCGACGTAAAAGAAGCGGTCGCCAAGGCGCAAGGGCTGGGTGCCAAAGTGCTGATCCCGGCGACGATGCTGCCGGAAGGCGACGAGATGGCCGTGCTGCTCGACCCGAACGGGATGTCGTTTGCGGTGTGGCGCGGTGGTCTGCGCTAGCGCTCGAACTTCACACTCAGCACGATCGACGACATCGTCTTTTGCACGCCCTTCAGGTGGCCGATGGCGTCGAGGACGGCGTCGATCTTGGCTGTGGTTTCGGCGGCGAGTTCGGCCATCATGTCGAACGTGCCCGAGATCGCGGCGAGCGAGCGGACTTCGGGCATCTTCTTCAGGTCGGCGGTGACGCTTGCGGCCATCTTCGGGTCGACGGCGATCATCACGTGCGCGAGGATCTGGCGTTCGGCGAAGTCTTCGCCGGAGCGGATCGTGTAGCCCGCGATCACGCCCGTGCGCTCGAGGCGCGCGATGCGTTCCTGAACCGTAGAGCGCGCGAGGTCGAGCTTGCGGGCGAGCGAGGACACGGGCTCGCGGGCGTCGGTGCGGAGCAGCGCCAAGAGCTGGCGATCCGTGGGGTCGAGCGTCGGCATCCGCCAATTTCACGGAAATTCCGGCGTTTTGGCAAGAGAAATCCGGCCTTTCGACGGTTTGCAGGCTGCAGATCGGCGGAAATCGCGGTTAGCGTTTGGCCGGTTTCGAAGAACATCGAACGGCAGGAGACGGTCCCATGGTGAAACTCATTCTTCTCGGCGGCGGCAAGATCGGCAGCGCGATTGCGGCGATGCTGGGGGCGACCGGCGACTATCAGATTACGGTCGCGGATCGCGACGGGGACAGCCTGAAGCGTTTGCCAACAAAGAACGTGCGCACGCAAATTCTCGACGTCGCCGATCCGGCGGCGCTGCGCGGGGCGATCAAAGGGCACGAGGTCGTGTTGAGCGCGATGCCCTATCACCTGACGCCGGTGATCGCGTCGGCCGCGAAGGATTCGGGCGCGCACTATTTCGACCTGACCGAAGACGTCGAGAGCACGCGCATTGTGAAGAAGCTCGCGCAAGGGGCGGACACCGCGTTCGTGCCGCAATGCGGGCTTGCGCCGGGGTTCATTTCGATCGTCGCGCACGACATGACGAAGAAGTTCGAATCTCTTCGCGACGTGAACATGCGTGTCGGCGCGCTGCCGGTCTATCCGACGAATGCGTTGAAGTACAATCTCACCTGGTCGACGGACGGGTTGATCAACGAATACTGCAATCCGTGCGAGGCGATCGTCGACGGCAAGCTGCGCGAAGTGCCGCCGCTCGAAGAGATGGAGCATTTCTCGCTCGACGGCGTGGACTATGAGGCGTTCAACACGTCGGGCGGCCTCGGCACGCTGGCCGAAACGCTCGAGGGCAGAATCGAGAATTTGAACTACAAGACCGTTCGCTATCCCGGCCACCGCGACATCATCAAGACGCTGGTGCGCGACCTGCGCCTGGGTCAGCGCCGCGACATCATGAAAGACGTTCTCGAGACCGCGATTCCGATCACGTATCAAGACGTCGTGCTCGTGTTCGTGACCGTGTCGGGCCAGCAGCACGGACAGCTGACGCAGGAAAGCTACGCGAAGAAGGTCTATGCGCACGAGATCGGCGGCAAGCTGATGAGCGCCATTCAGATCACGACGGCGGCCGGTATGTGCGCGATGGTCGATCTGCTCGTCGACGGCAAGTTGCCGAAGAAGGGCTTCGTGCGCCAGGAACAGGCGGACTTGAAGGCGTTCCTCGGCAACCGGTTCGGCAAGGTCTACGCGTGAGCCAACTGCGCAGCGGCGGGCAGATTCTCGTTGATCAGCTGAAGATCCACGGCGCCGATCTTGCGTTTTGCGTGCCGGGCGAAAGTTATCTCGCGGTGCTCGACGCGCTCTACGACGCGCGCGAGCAGATCAAGCTTATCACCTGCCGGCACGAGGCAGGGGCTGCGAACATGGCGGAAGCCTATGGCAAGCTTACCGGGCGGCCCGGCATCTGCTTCGTGACTCGGGGGCCGGGCGCGACGCATGCAAGTATCGGGCTGCACACGGCGTTGCAAGATTCGACGCCGATGATTCTCTTCATCGGGCAAGTCGCGCGCGATCAGGGCGAGCGCGAAGCGTTTCAGGAAATCGACTATCGCCGGATGCTGGCGCCGCTGACGAAGTGGGTCGCGGAAGTGCCGTCGGCGGAGCGCTTGCCCGAGTTCATTTCGCGCGCGTTTCACACTGCCGTCGCGGGGCGCGCGGGACCGGTCGCGCTTGCGTTGCCGGAAGACATGCTGACGGAGCGCGTTGTTGCGGTCGACAGCCGGGCCTATCAGCGTGTGTCCGCTGCGCCGCGTAGCGAAGACATGGCCCGATTGGCCGATATTCTCTCGTCCGCCGAGCGGCCGCTTGCGGTCGTGGGCGGCGGCGGGTGGAGCCTGCAGGCGTGCGAGGATGTGCTACGCTTTCTTGAGGCGTGGAACTTGCCTGCGGTGACGTCGTTCCGCGGCAAGGACCGGCTCGACAATCGCCACCCGCTTTATGTCGGCGACATGGGCATCGGGATTGATCCGAAGCTCGCTCAGCGCATCGGACAATCGGACGCGCTCATCGTCATCGGCCCGCGTCTCGGCGAGATGACGACGAACGGTTACACGCGCGTGGTGCCGCCGGTACCGGCGCAGCGGCTCGTGCATGTTTACCCGTCGGGCGAGGAGTTGAACCGCGTCTATCAGGCGGAACTCGGGATCGTGTCGGGCATGGGCGCGTTCGGCAAGGCGGCTGCGGCGCTGAGGCCCTCGGCGCCCGTGCGCTGGAAGGCGTGGGCGGCGGCGGCGCGCGCGGACTATGAGGCATTTGTGCGGCCGGTCGCGGTCGAAGGGGCGGTCAATCCGTCCGAGATATTCGCTTGGCTGAACGAGCGTTTGCCGGCGGATGCGATCTATACGAACGGTGCCGGCAACTATGCCGGCTGGCTGCATCGCTTTCATCTGCACCGCCGCTTCAACACGCAGCTTGCGCCGACGAGCGGGGCGATGGGCTATGGCGTGCCGGCGGCGATTGCGGCCAAGGCCGTGTATCCCGATCGCGTTGTCGTCGCGTGCGCGGGCGACGGTTGCTTTCTGATGAACGGGCAAGAACTTGCAACAGCGGCCCAATACGGGCTCAACATCGTCGTGCTCGTGTTCAACAACGGCATGTACGGGACGATCCGCATGCATCAGGAGCGCGATTACCCGGCGCGCGTCGTGGGCACGGACTTGCAGAACCCCGACTTTGCGGCCTATGCGAAGGCGTTCGGCTTCTGGTCGGCGACGGTGCGCGCGACAGGTGAGTTCGCGGGCGCGTTCGACGCGGCGTTGGCGTCCGGCAAGCCGGCCTTGATCGAAGTCATCACCGAGCCCGAGGCGATCACGCCGACGGCGACCTTGAGCGGCATCAGGAAAGCCGCACTCAACAGAACTTGAGCGGAGGACACTCTATGATTTCCGACACTCTGAAAGCGCTCGGCATTTCGGCGGAAGACGTTTCGCGCGGCGACCTTGTGGTGAAAAGCCCGGTCGACGGGGCGGAGATCGGACGCGTGCGCAGCGACACTGCGGCCGAGGTCGACGCCAAGATCGCTTTGTCCGTACAGGCGTTCCATGCTTGGCGCGAAGTTCCGGCGCCGCGGCGCGGCGAACTCGTCCGTTTGTTCGGCGAGGAATTGCGTGCGCACAAGGCGGCGCTCGGGCGGCTGGTCACGCTCGAAGCCGGCAAGATCGTCCAAGAAGGTTTGGGCGAAGTGCAGGAGATGATCGACATTTGCGACTTCGCGGTCGGTCTGTCGCGCCAGCTCTACGGTCTGACCATCGCGTCCGAGCGGCCCGGCCACCGCATGATGGAGACGTGGCATCCGCTGGGGCCCGTCGGCGTCATCAGCGCGTTCAACTTCCCGGTCGCGGTGTGGGCGTGGAACGCGGCGCTGGCGCTCGTGTGCGGCGACAGCGTGATTTGGAAGCCGTCGGAGAAGACGCCGCTGACGGCGCTCGCGACGCAGAAGCTGTTCGAGCGCGCTGCGGCGAAGTTCGGCGATGCGCCGAAAGGTTTGTCGGTCGTCATCCAGGGCGGTCGTGCGGTCGGTGAGCAGTTGGCGGCGGACGCACGCGTGCCGCTGATCTCGGCAACGGGCTCGACGCGCATGGGCAAGGCGCTGGCGCCGGTGGTGGCGGCGCGGCTCGGGCGGTCGTTGCTCGAACTTGGCGGCAACAATGCGATGATCGTCGCGCCGTCGGCGGATTTGAAGCTTGCCGAGCGTGCGATCACGTTTGCAGCCGTGGGTACGGCGGGGCAACGCTGCACGACATTGCGCCGGCTCTTCGTGCACGAGAGTGTGCGCGACCGGCTCGTGCAACGGCTGAAGACGATCTATGGCGCGATCAAGATCGGCAGTCCGCTCGCGGAAGGCACGCTCGTCGGGCCGCTGATCGACAAGGTGGCGTTCGACGGCATGCAAAGCGCGCTGGAACAGGCGCGGGCGCAGGGCGGCAAAGTGACGGGCGGCGAACGCGCACTCGCGGCGCAGTTCCCGAACGCCTACTACGCGCAACCCGCGCTCGTTGAAATGCCGGCGCAGAGCGATGTCGTGAAGCACGAGACGTTCGCACCGATCCTCTATGTGCTGACGTATCGCGATTTCGACGAGGCGCTCGCGTTGCAGAACGGCGTCGCGCAGGGCCTGTCGTCGTGCATCTTTACGCGCGACATGCAGGAGGCTGAGCGGTTCGTCGCGGCGGCGGGCAGCGATTGCGGCATCGCAAACGTGAACATCGGGCCCAGCGGCGCCGAAATCGGCGGCGCGTTCGGCGGCGAGAAGGAAACCGGCGGCGGACGCGAGTCCGGTTCGGATTCGTGGAAGGCCTATATGCGCCGGCAGACGGCGACCGTGAACTATTCGAACGCACTGCCGCTCGCGCAGGGGATCAAGTTCGACGTGGACTAGGGTGGGGCTGCGTCCCCTCATCAGTCTCGTCGCGTGCCGCGACGAGACTGATGAGGGGACACCACACGAACGCTACCCATCCGCCCACATGCGCAGCAGGTTGGCGTGGCTGCGGCTGATGAGGTCGAATTCGCGGGTTTTCTTTTCGCGCTCGAACATTGCCCGGCGGGCGACGTCGAGGTCGTAGAGGATCTCGCGCTGGGCGGCGTCGCGGACGTAGCTTTGGCACCAG
>JAEUML010000288.1 GCA_016792785.1 Alphaproteobacteria bacterium | reverse complement strand
GAGCGTCGCCCTGCCCGTTCAACTCGGCGGCGGGATTCGCGACCGGGCGGCGATCGAGCGTTGGCTCGAAGCCGGCGTGCGGCGCGTGATCTTGGGGACCGTTGCTGTGCGCAATCCGGCGCTCGTGCGCGAGGCGGCGCGAGCGCATCCGGGTCGCATTGTCGTTGGCATCGACGCGCGCGCGGGGCGGGTGGCCATCGAAGGCTGGGCGGAGGCGACGGAGATTGCCGCGCGCGATCTTGCGCGTCAGATGCAAGACGCGGGAGCGGCCGCGATCATTTACACCGACATTGCGCGCGACGGTACGGGGCTTGGGCTCAACGTTGACGAGACCGCGGCTATTGCCGATGCCGTTTCGATCCCGGTGATCGCGAGCGGCGGTATCGGTTCGCTCGACGATTTGAAGGCACTGGCAGAGCGGGCGCATCCGAACATCGCGGGGGCGATTTGCGGGCGGGCGCTTTACGACGGCCGGCTCGATGCGCGGGCGGCCCTCATCATGCTGCGGGGCGGCTGATGCTGAAAACGCGGATCATTCCCTGTCTCGACGTGAAGGACGGGCGCGTCGTCAAAGGCGTGCAGTTCGTGAACCTGCGCGATGCGGGCGATCCGGTCGAAGCCGCGCGCGCGTACGACGCGGCTGGGGCGGACGAGCTTTGCTTCCTTGACATCACGGCGAGCCATGAGAAGCGCGGCATTCTGCTCGACGTCGTGCGGCGGACGGCTGAGGCGTGCTTTATGCCGCTGACCGTTGGTGGCGGGGTGCGCGCGATCGAGGACATTCGCACGCTGCTGCTGGCGGGCGCGGACAAGGTGTCGATCAACACAGCCGCGGTCGAGCGTCGCGCGATCGTGTCGGAGGCCGCGGAGAAGTTCGGCTCGCAGCTTGTGGTCATAGCGATCGATGCGCGGCGCAAGCCTTCGGGCGGATTTGAGGTGTTCACGCATGGCGGGCGCAAGGGCACGGGGCTCGACGCGGTCGTCTATGCGCGCGAGGTCGTTGCGCTCGGCGCGGGCGAGATTTTGCTCACCTCGATGGACCGGGACGGCACGAAAGAAGGCTACGATTTGGAGCTGACGCGCGCGGTTGCCGATGCGGTCAGTGTGCCGGTGATTGCAAGCGGCGGCGTGGGGACGCTCGACCATCTCGTCGCCGGGGTGCGCGACGGCCATGCGAGCGCCGTGCTTGCCGCGTCGATCTTTCACTTCGGCGAAGCGACGATTGCGCAGGCGAAGACACACATGGCGGCGCACGGTATCGCCGTGCGGGCTTGAAAGGCCCCAATCGGCGCCTGCGCATTCATGTTCGTCGCCGGTTCCCCACACTGCACGGGGAATATGTGCGCGGTGCCTAGAGAAATCGCCCATTAAGCACGCAAGCAATTGGACGATTGCGCGGTGTGACCCCACATGCTGTGCTTGAGACGATCTTCCAGCAGATTTGTGACGCTTGCGGGTCCAGCGCGGTGTCCGCCAATTCAGGCGGGGTCGATTTGCTCTCGTTTGGACCGATGGGACAAGAAACGGAATTCAAATTCATCGGAAACGAAGACGCGCTCGAGCGGCTTCGGCAGAGTCCTGCGCTGCAACGTCTGGCGCGCGAGCAGCCGCGCGAGCGCACCCTCCATGCGGTTTATTTCGATACCGACAGTGCCGCTCTTCGCAAGGCAGGCATTGTGTTTCGGGTTCGTACCGACGGCAAAGTGTTTGTGCAGACCATCAAGTCTGCCGGTGCCAACGTCGCGACGCGGGTCGAGGTGAAGGCGGAGGTGGAGTCCCAAGCGCCCAATCTCCGCGCGATCCCCGACAAGGGACTGAAGAAGCGGATCGCGAAGGAAATCGGACGCGCGAAGCTCAAGCCCGTGTTCGCGGTCGACATGCGGCGGACGACCCTGATGCTGTCACCCAAGCGCGGCACGGAGATCGAAGCGGCATTCGACGTCGGAACCATCTCATGCGGTGAGACACGCCTGCCTGTTTGTGAGTTCGAACTCGAACTCGTGAAGGGCGACGCCAGGGCATTGATCGCGTGTGCGCGCGAGCTCACCGCCGAGGCGCCGTTGACGCTGGCGCTGTGTTCAAAGTCCGAGCGCGGGTATGCGCTGGCCACCAACTGGGTGGAGGCGCCCGCCACAGCGGAGCGGTTGATCCTGCCCGCCAAAGCGACCGCGGACGAGGCGTTTGGGCGCATCGTGGGGCATTGCCTCAGGCATTTTCTGGGGAACTGGACCGCCGTCACGGTGCGGCGCGACCCTGAGGGCGTGCATCAGATGCGCGTTGCACTCCGGCGTCTGCGCAGTGCGTTCGTTTTGTTCGGCGGGCCGTTCCGATCGGCGATGGAAGAGCTCGAGGGCGAAATTCGTTGGATCGCCCACATCCTGGGCGGAGCGCGTGACCTCGACGTGTTCGAGGAGGAAGTGTTTCGGCCCGCAGCCGAGGCGCATGGCGAGGACGAACGTCTGAACGAGTTGTCGGCGCTTGTCGGCGCGCGGCGCGCGGTCGCCTGGCAGGCGTTGCTCGATGCGCTGGACTCCGCACGCTTCCGCCGACTGGTGTTCGAACTCGCGGCGGCAACGTTGAGCCGGCCGTGGTGCGACCCGCTCGCGGGCGGTGAGAAGGCGACGGTGCGTGCGGCGCGGTTTGCGCGCCGGCGGCTGACGAAGCGCTACAAGCGCGTCCAGGAGCTTGGCGCGAAAGTGGCCGAACTCGATGCGAAACGGCGGCACGAGTTGCGGCTGATGCTGAAGAAGCTGCGGTATGCGGTCGAGTTCTTCGCGTCGCTGTTCTCGGAAAAAGAGACGACGCGCTTTCTGAAGCGGGTCGCAGCCTTGCAAGAGGTTTTGGGGCAGATGAACGACGCCGCGTTTTCGCGGGCGCTGGTCGCCGACATCATGAAGGGCGACGACGCCACGGCGGGCGTTCGCTATGCGGCCGGCGTCGTCGAGGGTTGGCATCTGGGGCATTTGAAGGATCGCGCGGCGCAGCTGAAGCGGCGCTGGCGGCGGTTGGAAGCGTCGCCTTCGCCGTGGGCGTGAGCCTGCGTCAGACGTTCAGCAGCAAGTGCTGACGCTCCCAGGGGCTGATCACCTGCTGATAGGCATCGTGTTCGGATGCCTTCACGTCGGAGTACAGATCAACGAACGCCTCGCCCAAGAGGTCGCGCATGTCTTGCGAATTGCGGAAGCGCTGGATTGCGTCGAGCAGGTGGCGCGGCAGTTGGTACTTCATCGACTCGTAGGCGTTACCCTCCATCGGCTTCGTGGGCGACAGGTTCTGCGTCATGCCCAAATAGCCGCAGGCGAGCGTCGCCGCGATGGCGAGATAGGGGTTCGCGTCGGCGCCGGGCACGCGGTTTTCGATGCGGCGGTTCTTCGGCTCCGACTCCGGGATGCGCAAGCCCACGGTGCGGTTCTCGTGACCCCAATGCGTGTTTACGGGCGCCGAGAGATAACGCACCAAGCGGCGATAGGAGTTCACATAAGGTGCGATCAGCGGCATCGAGGCGGGCAGGAATTTTTGTAGGCCCGCGATGTAAGCGAGGAACAGGCGCGTGTCCTTGCCGGCCTTGTTCGAGAACAGGTTCTTGCCTTTTCCTGTGTCGACGATGCTCTGGTGGATGTGCATCGCGCTGCCGGGTTCCTGCTCATAGGGCTTGGCCATGAACGTCGCGTAGATGTCGTGGCGGAGCGCCGCATGGCGCACGGTGCGCTTGAACAGGAACGTATGGTCGGCGAGCTGCAGCGGGTCGCCGTGGTTGAAGTTGATCTCGACTTGGGCGACGCCATCTTCGTGGATCAAGCTGTCGATGCCGATCTCCTGCGCCTCGCAATAGTCGTAGACGTCTTCAAACAGCGGATCGAACTCGTTGACGGCATCGATCGAGTAGGCTTGGCGGCCGGTTTGCGGGCGGCCGGATTTGCCCGCCGGCGGCAACAGCGGGTAGTCGGGATCGATGTTCTTTTGCGCGAGGAAGAACTCAAGCTCAGGTGCGACCACCGGGCGCCAGCCCTTCGCTTCGTATTTGGCGAGGATGTTTTTCAGGATTTGGCGCGGCGCGACCGGGTTCGGTTTGCCTTCGCGGTTGACGCAATCGCAGACCACCTGCGCTGTCGGCTCGCGATACCAAGGCACGACGCAGATCGTATCCGGGTCGGGGACCAGGATCATATCGGGCGCTTGGTACGTCAGATTTTCGGTATCGGCGTCGGCGCCGGTCACCATCTGACCGAAGACGCTCTCCGGCAGGCGCAGCGTGTCGTTGTCGAGACCGGACAGGAACTTGCTGGTCGGAAAGATCTTGCCCCGCGCGATGCCGGCCATGTCGGGCACGAGCAGCTCGATCTCGGTGATGCGGCGTTCCTTCAGCCATTCCTTCAAGGTCGCGCGGTCGCCCATCACACGGTCTCCACGAGGCGGGCGCGGAGCGACTGTCCAAAGGCTGCGAACAGCGCCTTCGAAAAGTCGTTCTCCCAAAAGCGCCACTCGGGATGCCATTGGACGCCGAGCGCGAACGAGCGGGCGCTCCGAACACGCAAGCCTTCGACCGTGCCGTCGGGCGCCACCGCTTCGACGGCGAGCCCCTCGCCCACCCTGTCCACGCCTTGGCCGTGGAGCGAGTTGACCTTGATCGTCGGCAACCCCGCGATCGCTTCCAGTCTGCCGCCCGGCGTCAGGTGGACGTCGTGAATGGGCGCGTACTGGACGTCGAGCGGCTGATGCTTGTCTTCGCGGTGGTCGAAGCGGCCGGGCACTTCTTCGACGTGCTGATGCAGCGTGCCGCCATAGGCGACGTTCAATTCCTGGAAGCCGCGGCAGACGGCGAGCAGCGGCAGGCCGTGGGCGACGATGTTCTTGATCAGCGGCAATGTCGTCGCGTCGCGCCGTTCGTCCTGCAGCACCCCTTCGCGTGGGGCTGTCCCGCCGTAGCGCCGCGGGGCGACGTTCGACGGCGAGCCGGTCAACAGAATGCCGTCGACGGTTTCCAGGATCTCTTCGATGTCGAGCGGCTTTTCGAGGACGGGAAGCAGAACCGGGATCGCGTCTGCGCCGTCACGAACGGCAACAATGTACTTCTCGCCGACCGCGTGAAACGGGTGTGGCCCGATCATGCGGAGATCGCAGGGAATTCCGACGAGTGGTTTTGGCTTGCGGGTCATTGCTCATGGCCTAGCACCGCCCCGCAAACCGCAGCAAGCTGAAGACGCTATTCGTCTTTGCGACGAAACTTGTCCACGTCCTTCAGCATGAAGAGATCAGGCGGAAGCGACACCTGCGTCTTCGTGTTTTTCAGCGCAATCATAGTTTGCAAGCCTTGCGCATCGGTAATGATCCACTGCCGCAATTCGGTTGCGGGCGCGGAGAAAATTAAGGTTACTTGGCCCTTCAGCGGCCCCGATTTCTCAGCCGCCGTGATGCGCAGCGTTCCGGCCTGGCGTTCGACGGCGACGATGCGCTGGTCCTTCGCCAGATCGATGCTTTCACGCAAAATGATGTTCAACGGATTTTCGATCAGCGGATAGCGATCGACCGTGCGCATCTTCGAGTTCGCGACCGCGATCGTCACGCCGTCGGAGACGATGAGGTAGGGGCTGGGTGGTGCGTATTCGAAGCGCAGGCGGCCGGGTTTGCGCGCGTAGATCATGCCCTGATCGAGTTCGCCGTTCGGGCCGACCTGCACGAAACTCGCCTGCATCGAAGAGATCGAATTCAGGTAGGTCGAGATGCGGTTCAGATCGACGACGTCCTGCGCGGTGAGCGCGCCGGCGTGAGCGGCAGACGCATAAAGCGCGGCCGCTATGGTTAGGATGAGGGTGCGCATGAGCATCGGGAGCTTGGACATGGGGCCTAAGCCTTTAGGAAACGATTGCGGCAGCAAGAAGATGCGGCAACATGAAGGATCACGGGTCGCGGCCCTGGCGGGCCGGCCCAAACCTGGTCCAGAATAGCATGGCCGGGCGGGGCGGCCATTAAATGATTGCAAGCCTGCGCCAGGTTGGGGGGCGAGCGACATGGGCGATCAAATCCAGAAACTGCTGATGGATCCGAACGGACCCTTGGGCTTTACGGACGGGTTCTTTCAAAATCTGGTCGCGGAGTTCGGCGGGTTTGTCCTGGGCGCGCTTGTGTTTTCGTTGCTTATCCCGGCTGTCATCGACGCGCGGCAGGCGCGCAAGTGGCGGCCTGCGCGGCAGAATTTCGGGCAGGAGCTTCTGCTGCTTCACGTTGCATTCGGCGAGGCGCTGCTCAGGTTCGTGCGGACGCCCTTAGGCCCCGCGCGTGTGCGGGCGGCGGACGCGGTCGACAATGCCTATCGGGCGTTTCCTGCGCTGACCGGACTTTTCGGCTATGCGCTCACCGCCGATATTTCGCGCGAGGTCAACGACTATATGCGGGTGCTTCGGGCGGTGCGCGATTGGACCTATGAGGCGGCACATCCGGAGGACGCGGGCTTTGCTGCGGTCGAGCGGCGCATCCGCCAAACGCGCGACATGTTTTCGCAAGCAAACGCCGAGTTCAAAGACGTGCTCGACGAACTCAGGGTCAGCGGTTTTGTCGATGTGTGCTGGCGGGACGAGATGATCGCCGAAGTCGCCGCGGCGTTCGACGCGACGCATGGCAAGCGGTGATCACGCGGCGGAGCGCGTTCTGTAATTCTGGGCGAGGATGTCGGCTGGGATGTCCAGAAGTCTGCTCAAGGACCGCACCATGGGGAGCGTCAAAGGGCGCCTGCGGTTCAGGACTTCCGAAACCCGACCGCGGCTGGCGATCGCGGGTTCGAGATCGCGCCGGCTCAGCCCCTTTTGCTCCAGCATGAACTCAATCGCCGCAATCGGATCGGGGGCGGCGATCGGGAAGTGCTTCGCCTCGTAGGCCTCGATCAGAGTGACCAGGACGTCGACGCGATCACCGTCGAGCGTCCCGGGCTCGGCGTCCCACAGACGCTCAACCTCTTTCAGGGTCCAGCGGTGATCAGCTTTCGTTCGAATGGGGCGAATGTCCATGATCGGGACCTTAGCAAAAAATCGGTGTCATGGTCCGCGAAGGCGGACCACCCACGATTTTCTTCTACGATGCACGAGCTGTGTTGGCGCCGTATTGTTTCGCGCAAAGACGCCAAGGCGCTGCAGCTAACGATCGGCGCGGGGTGAGCTTAGAAATGGCGACTGCGGCGACAGTGTTTTTCGCTTCAGATATTGGGTCCTTGCGCTTTTCCGTAG
>JAEUML010000028.1 GCA_016792785.1 Alphaproteobacteria bacterium | reverse complement strand
CCTGGCATGGTCGGTGAGCGGTCTCTTCATGACCGCGGTTCCGATTTCTCAGGTGCGTGGTGAGCACAACATCCGCAAGCCAGAAACAGTTGATCTGAGAACAGCCGCTCTCATCCCGATTGCGAACGCGCTAGAGAGAGTGCCCGCAGGTGCGGTTGCCCGGGTTGAGTTGCGGGCAGTGGCCGGGCGGCCAGTGTATGAGATCGGCATCGATGGTTCGTCGTCCTCGCTGCTCGACGCTCGAACCGGCGACTTGCTTTCGCCGATCACGCAACCGCACGCGATGGAAATTGCAGCTGCGGACTTCGCGGGCGCAGGGCGAGCGATCAAGGCCACACTCATAACCGAGAATCCGCCGATTGAGTTTCGCGGTGATCTCCCCGTTTGGCAGATCTCGTTCGACGATCCGGACGAAACGAACCTCTACATCTCTGCGGCGACTGGCAAAGTGGCGGCGCGACGCTCCGCGACTTGGCGTATCTACGATTTCTTATGGTCGCTCCACATCATGGACTACTCGGAGCGCGAGAATTTCAACAATCCGCTTGTCATCGCGACCGCTGCCATCGCTTTCGTACTAGCGGTGTCCGGCCTCGTGTTGCTGTACCTGCGCTTCTCGCCGTCCATCCTTCGACGCTGGCGTACTCCCAGAAAACAGATCTCTCAGTGAGGAGTCATGTTGTGCGGCCTTGGTTCGCATTTCTCCGACATTCGGAAACGCAAGTCGCGTCCCGTAAAGAGCGAACTCCCCGCGCGAATACGTTCTGACACTGGTGGTAAGCTATTGACGCACCATGCGGTGAACGGAGCAGGAATTGTCAGAATAGCCGCAGATTTTCAACTTTCGTGATCGATTAGGAATCTGCCGCTCTATCCTGCTGAGCTACGGGGTCGTAGCCAGGATCATTCGCTCAATGTGCCGCACCGATCAAGTCCTGCTCTGGTACCGCTGTGCCGTACTGGCTGTCTTTGCTGCCGTCTGCGCGTTCGAGACGCGAGCCGATGCGCCGGTTTGCGATCTCCCGGTCGTCGAGCAGGCTCTGGTTTCGAGCGTCGAAGACGGTACGACGTTCACCTTGGTTGACGGCAGGCGCGTGCGCCTTGCTGCCGTCCTCGCGCCTTCGGGGACCGAGCCGCATGCTCGCGAAGCGACTGCGGCGCTCGCGACGCTGATCTCGGGAAAGTCGGCCGCCCTCGCGCTCGACGCGAGCGCGACCGACAGGCACGGGCGTTTACTCGCGCATGTCTTTCGCGACGACACATGGATTCAGCTTGAGTTGATCGCCGCCGGTCATGCACGCGTGCAAACGCGCACCGACATGCGCCGATGCGCAAAACCCCTATTGGCGGCGGAGGCGACTGCGCGCTCTGGCAAGCGAGGTCTTTGGGCGCTGCCGCACTATCGCGTGCGCGCCCCGGACGAACTCGACGACGTCATCGGCACGTTCCAAATCGTGGAGGGGCGGGTGCGATCGGTCGCAGCCGTGAAGGGCAGGGCTTACCTGAATTTCGGCGCCGACTACCGGACCGATTTCACCGCGACGATCGCGCCGCGCGACGTGAAGCGCCTACGCCAGGACGCAGTCGACCCGGCCGCATGGGCCGGAAAGCGTGTCCGCCTCCGCGGCTGGCTCTCGCGCCTCAACGGACCCGAACTCGAACTCACGCATGCCGAGCAAATTCAAATCATTGAATAACGTCAGGCTGTGCCGACGAGGCCCGCCGCGACGGGATCGCCGACCTGCGCGAGCAGCGCGTTCCTAAGCTTGGCAAGCGCGTTCGCCTCGATCTGGCGCACCCGCTCTTTCGAGATGCCGAGCCGTAGCCCAAGCGTCTCGAGCGTCACGCTGTCATCCTGCATTTGACGCTCGCGGATGATGACCTGCTCGCGCGGGGTCAGCTGCGACAGCGCCTGTTGGATCCACGCCGCGCGCTTGGCGGAGTCGCGCAGATTCATCACATGCTCGTCCGGGCGCGGCCCGTCGTCCGGCAGCAGGTCCTGCCACTCGGACTCGCCGGGCTCGCCGGGCGTCGCGTTCAGCGAGCGGTCGCCCGCCGTCAGTCGCGCGTCCATCTCTTCCACGTCGCTCACGTCCACGCGAAGCGCACGCGCGATCTTCAGCGCCCCTTCGCGCGACAGGTCCTTCGACGGATTGCCTTCGATCTTCGCCTTCACCCGGCGCAAATTGAAGAACAGAGATTTTTGAGAAGCGGTCGACGTCAACCGAACGATTGACCAGTTGCGCAGGATGTAGTCCTGGATCGCGGCGCGAATCCACCACGTGGCGTACGTCGCAAAGCGCACATTGCGCTCCGGCTCGAAGCGTTGAGCCGCCTGCATCAGACCGACGACGCCCTCTTGCATCAGGTCGCCCATCGGCAGGCCGTAGTTCTTGAAACGCGCCGCCACCGCGACCACGAGGCGGAAATAGGCGCTCGTCAGCTCGTGCAGCGCCTTGTGGTCTTGATGGTCGCGCCAAGCGTAGGCGAGCTTCAATTCATGGTCTGCTTCCAACAGGTCTGCCGCCATCGTTTTCTTGATGAATTGGCGGTTGGCTTTGACGGCGAACGACGTGTCGAACATCCCCATGGAACGGCTCCTGATTTCCCTAGTGACCTAGTTGGGTACTCGGAATACGCCGTTCAAGCCTCTTTGGATCAATTCTAAAGTACATCTAGAAAACGCAAAAAGGGCCCCGGTAACGACCGGGGCCCTTGTTTGATTCTACCTGGAAAAAAAGGAGTTAAGCCGCCCGCTGCAGCGCCGTTTCCAGACGCTTCACGGCCGCGTCTTCGTCGATCCGCTCGACCGCCGCAACCTCACGCGCCATACGGCCAAGCGCCGCTTCGTAAAGCTGACGCTCGGAGTAGGACTGCTCAGGCTGCCCGCTCGCACGGTGCAGATCGCGGACCACTTCGGCGATCGAGATCAGGTCGCCGGAGTTGATCTTGGCCTCGTATTCCTGCGCGCGGCGGCTCCACATCGTGCGCTTGATGCGCGCCCGGCCCTTGAGCGTCTGCAACGCCGTCGCCACCACGTCCGGCGACGACAGGCGCCGCATGCCGATCGAAGAGGCCTTGGCCACCGGCACCCGAAGCGTCATCTTGTCCTTGTCGAAGCTGATGACGAAGAGTTCGAGCTTGATGCCTGCGACTTCCTGCTCGACGACGGAGACGATCCGGCCCACGCCGTGTGCGGGATAGACGACCCAGTCATTGGTGCGGAACTCGGGCTTCTTGATCGGCTTTGCGACGGGCTTAGCCGCCATCGGCGGCACGATGGCCGCCGCAGGCTTCGTGGCCGTTCCGGCGACGAGCTTGGGCTCGACCTTAGCAACCGCCGGCTTGGTTTCCGCCTTGTGCACCATCTTGATCTCAGGCTTCGGCACCGCCTTCAGCTCGGGCTTCTTCGCCTCGACCTTGGGCGCAGCTTTCGCCTCCGTCTTGGCGACCGGCTTCAGGGGCTGAACCTTCGCGACGGGCTTTGCAGCCTTCGCAGGTGCAGCAATCTTGGTCATGGGCTTCTTCGTCATCTGGGTTCTGTCTTTCTCGCTCGGCTTGACGGTCGAACTCGGCCTCAGGCAACGCTCACGCTCCCCACCGCGCGGCCGCGCCGGGCGGTGATGGGTGGCAAACCCCGCAGTTTTGGAAACGATCCGTCGCGAAACTTTCGTACGGCGTTCGCGGAGGCTAGGTTGCGTCCCCACGGGCTTTGGTTTTGACCGCAAGTTTCTCTGTCGCTAAATCCAAGTGTCCAAAATGTAACACGAAAAAGCGGAAAAATAAAGGCACGGCTTGCCGTTAAGCAATATTTCGTGTTTGTCGCGGGCCCGCGATTGGAGACAAATTTGCGCCGAAAAGCGCCAATCCCAATTCACGCTCAAATGGCAGTTATTAACGAATGCAACCGTGAAAATGGGGAAAACTAGGGCTACCCCTGTCCGGGCTTGGGGCTAAAGAACTTTTCGAATTTGTCCGTGACGGTTTCGAATTCCTTAGCGTCCGCCGGCGGTTCGCCCTTGGTCGTGATGTTCGGCCACTTGCTGGCGAACTCTTTGTTCACGGCCAGCCACTTCTCGATTCCGGGTTCCGTGTCCGGCTTGATCGCGTCGACCGGGCACTCCGGCTCGCACACCCCGCAGTCGATGCATTCGTCGGGGTGGATCACGAGCATGTTCTCCCCCTCGTAGAAGCAGTCGACGGGGCAGACCTCGACGCAATCCATGAACTTACATTTGATGCAGTTTTCGTTGACGATGTAGGTCATGGGGGACGTCCGGCACTTGTTCTCCAAGGGGGGGCCGCACGCGTACCATTTCGCATTTGCGGTAACAACCCCAGTCGAATGCGAGAAGACCGGCCGTCAAACGGCGCTGGCTGTGAAATCGACAGCCACATGCGACCTCATTTGACATATGCAACGGGCCGGAGGGCTCGGCGACATCAGGAAGCGCCAACGCAGGAATGCGTTCCCCGCTTGGCTGGGACGCGGTGTGCGTCTGCCGGCATTGCGACGAAACCATGCTGGAAACGAACCGCACACCCTGCGCACTGCGAAATAGACCGTTGAATCGTCTTGACTGATAGTCGGCGCAGCTGAGGTCGCCGCATGTTGACTCTCATTCACGCCGACGAAGCGGCCGCGCGATGCAAACTCAAGGAACGCATGAGTTGCTTCTCGTCTTGGCAATGGGACGCGGAGATCAAGAACTCCGCCGTGCTGCTTTGCGAGGGCGATCTCATCGTGCCGGGAGACCTCGTGCTCGATCACGGCACATGGCCGAACGGCCTCTTGCGTTTGCTCCAGGTCAGCACGGCGAGTTTTGATGCCGATCTGCGGAAACGCGCAATAAGCGGCCTCGTCGTCACCGGCAATTTGGAGCTTCGCGGCGCTCTCATCAACGCAGACATGGAGAGCGGCGCTTTCTTGCTCGTGCGCGGCGGTCTGCGCGCGCGCAACGTCTCCGGCGGCGGAGCGGAGATCAGGATCGACGGTCCCGCAGTCGTCACCGATGCCGTCATCGGTCACTACAACGACGGCATTTTGTCCTTCAACGACAGCCTCGACACGCCGTTGTGTATCAGCCGCGATCATGATCTCGCGATTCACGGTCCCAGGCGCGTGGGTTACGACTGGAACGGCCACGACGGCGCTGACCACAACGAACTCACCGCCATGCATCGTGAGTTAGGGGGGGACTACGACGCTTTGATCGATGTGCTGCCGTTGAGTTTGGCGCAGCGCGTGCGCGCCGATGTCGATCGATGGAGCACCTTGGAGGAAGCGTTGGCAGCGGGCGGCCCCGTGCTGCATGAGCCAGGCGGCGCACCGACGCGCACGGAGCCCGCCAGCAAGGAGCGCATCGGTGCGCAGTGGGATCGACTGCGCTTGATCCCCGAGGACGAGCGCACACCTGAACTCTGTGATGCGGCTCTATCTTCCTGCGGTTGGGCGCTCGTCCTGGTGCCAAGGGCGCTGTGGACCGATGAGCGGCTGTTCAAAGCCGTTGAGCTGTCGCCGTCGTTGCTGCATGAGGTCATTCCGCCTGAGCGCGTGACGCCGGCGATGATCGCAATGGCCGCTCGCAAAGCAACGTTCGACGGTCTGCCGGCACGCTTTCGCACCCAAGACGTTTTGATCGCATTGCTGCGCGAACAAGCCGGCGACAGGGAACTGAAAGTGCTGGCCGAGACGCCGAACTGGTACATCACAAAGAAGGTACTCGCCGCCGTCAGAGAATCCTATGCGAGCCATCCGCGATACAAAGAGCTTGAGGCGGCACGCGCCAACATCAAAGGCACCGAGACGTTTTTCTTAACCAGGGACATCTGGGCGGCATTTCTCTCCGAGGACCAGATCATCGCGTCCGTCAAGGAGAGCGGTTACGCCAACCAAATCCATCCAAGCAACATGACGCCCGCCGTTTGCGACGCGATGGTCAAGCGAAACGGCCACAATCTAGGTCTCCTTCCGCCGGAGCGCATCACTGACCAGCATATTGACATGGCGCTCGGATACAGCGGCGCGAACCTGGCCTATGTGCCGGAGGAACGGCGAACACCCGCGCGCTGCCAAGTTGCTGTCGCCGACGACGGCCATGCGCTGCAACACGTCCCGGCGCAGCTCCGGAGCGCAGACCTCTGCGCAATCGCGGTTGCGAAGCAGGGTCTGGCGCTGGAGTTCGTGCCCGACGCGTTGCGCACACGCGATCTCTGCCTGAGCGCACTCGACGAGGATGGACGTGCGCTGGAACATGTGCCACCCGCGCTTCGCGACGAAGAGATGTGCCGCAAGGCATTCCTGCATCAATACGCCGCCAGCATCGAACTGGTGCCGGCGCCTTACCACGCTGCGCTCACACAAGAGAAGGCGGCGTTCGACGATGCGCGGCGACAGCAAGACTCAGCTGAAATCGCGGCCACGTTCGACCGCCTGTCGAAGTTCAAGGTTCCAAGTGCAAGCGGCCTTGTTCTTGGTGCCATGTTCTCGCCCAGCAAATCGATGGCCGCGACCGGTCCGTTCGGCTGGTTGATTGCGCGACCATTGCTGTTGCTGATAGCGCATCTGGCGGCAAGCGTTGCCTTCTTGGGCGTGCATGCCTGGCTTGTCGTTCACGCAGCGACGAACGAAGGATGGCTGGCAGCAATCCTCACGCTGTTGGTCGTGATCCTGGCGGAGATCTACTGGTGTGTAAAATTCGCCATGGAGGGGCAGTTCGCGGCCGCGAGTCTGACTGCGATCGTCACGATGATCTACCTCATGACGCTGGCAGTCCGCCGAATGGCCGCTCGCGTCTACGCGGCAACAAAGGGCGATGCGTAGGCGCTCAATCGTCGCCTTGCAGCGCATCGATCGCGCGCCGCTCCTTCTTCGTTGGACGGCCCGACCCGCGCTCGCGCTTCGCAGGCGTCAGCGGTTCCTCCGCCCGCGCTTCGGGTGGCGGCGTCAAATCTTCATAGAGCGTCTGCGCTTCGGTTGCGGGACCCCGCCTCGTGCCGCCTTTGAGCACCTTGATCACGCGTACACGCGGACCTGCGGGAAAGGTGAGAACATCGCCGGCCTTCACGGTTGCACTCGGTTTCTCGCAGCGCGTGCCGTTGACCCGCACACGGCCCTCGCTGACCGTGGCGGCGGCCAAAGTGCGGCTCTTATAGAACCGCGCGAACCACAAGAATTTGTCGACCCGCTGCAAGCCTACTTCCGGAACTTGAGCGCCGCCAACGCCGCGAACGGCGAGTCCGGATCGACGACGAACGGCTTCTCGGGCCGCCGCGGTGGCCGTGGCTTGTCCTGCCGCTCGTCCTTGCGCTCCTTGCGCTTGTGTTCGTGGCGCGGCTTGGGAGCCTCGCTAGCAGCAGGCGCTGCCTCGCTCGGCGCGCCATACGGGACCGAGACCGTCGTCTGGCGCCGCCGCTGCTGTTGCTGCGGACGCGGCTTGGCCTTGCGCTCTTCGCGCCGCTGACGCGCCTGCCACTGAACGACCTCTTCGCCGGCTTCGTTCTTCGTCTTCTGGTCGCGAAAACCAAGCGACCTCAGCACCTGCGCCAGATCCTCTTCCCCGCAGCCCAGCACCGACATCATATCCGGCGACACGCCAAACGTGTCCGGCATCTGCCCGCCTTGGCCCTTCGAACGGATGATCTCGCCGAGCCGTTCGAGCATGTCGATGCGCACCGCGCGCGGTCCGCACAACCTGAAGCCCGCCGCCTCGTAGAACCCGGCGGCCACTGTCGGATCGGCCGGCGACGACGTCAGTCCCGCGGCAGGCGCGGGCGGAATTTCCGTCAGCCCCTGATGCACAGCCCAGAGCAGCGCCTTGAGCTTCGCCGCCGCAGGCTTCACGAGCGCCGGCAAGAAGATGGAGAACGCCCCAAAGCGAATGCCGAGCCGCCGCAGCGGCGTGCGATCCGCCTGCTGCACGGCCTTGAGTTCCCGCGCCACCGCCTGGCGCGAAACGGAACCTAGATTCTCGTAGAGTTGGAACGCAAGACCTCGCGCCACCCCTTGCAACGGCGATGCATAGAGCGCGACCTCGGCGGCAGGCACCTCTTCATTGGCAGGCGCTTCGTCGGCGACCGCTTCGGTCGCTTCGGCAGCGTCTGACGCTTCGGCGTCCGCGCCGTTCTCCTGTGTCGGCGTTTCTTCCTGACGCTCGACCGGCGCGTCAGCATCGATCGGCTGCGGTGCAGGCGCTTCAGCCTTCGGCAGTTCCTTGTTCAACTCCGTCTGCACCGCAAGCAGAGGCGCGAGCGTCTTTGCGATGTGGTGGGCGACCCATTCCTCGAGCCGCTCGGTCGTCCGCTCGCGCGCCTGCGTCGACAGCAAGTCGTCGGCGAGCAGTTCGACGCGCGGGCGCAGCGCATCATGTCCCTTCTTTAGCTGCGCGACGATGCCGCCGTTCCACCACAACCGCCCATGCTCCGACAACGTGATCGCGGCCTCCGGGGCATTCGTCAACGCGTGCGCACGCGAGGCGATCTCGCCCGCAAGACCTTTCAGCGCCGCCGCCCGCACCGCCCGTCCGTGCACGCCAAGCGCGCGCGGATCGGCGACGAACGAGAACCCGTGCAGCCGCCCCACATATTCGCTCTCAACCAGGACCTCGCCTTCGTCGTTGACGGTGGCCTGGAACTCCTCGTCCTCGCGCAAGGCGCGCATCAAAACGCTCGTGCGCCGGTCGACGAAACGCTGCGTCAGCTTCTCATGCAGCGCATCGGAAAGCCGGTCCTCGACCGCGCGCGTCCGCTCCTGCCAGCCGGCGGCATCGTTCAGCCAATCCGCGCGGTTCGCGACATAGGTCCATGTGCGGATATGCGCGATGCGCTGGGCCAGCGTGTCGATGTCGCCCTCGATGACGTCGAGCCGCGACACGTGGCCGTTCAGCCAATCGTCGGGCAGCACGCCCTCGTGGCTCGTCAGGTGTTCGTAGATGCCGCCGATCAGCCGCGCATGCTCTTCGACGGCGATCTTGCGGAAGTCGGGGATTTGGCACACTTGCCAAAGCTGCTTTACGCCCGCGGGCCCTTGCGCCATGGACTGGACTTTGTCTTCGGCGCCCAGGATGCGCAGCACCAACTGGTCGTCGGCCGCCCGCGCGCGCGTCAACCCGCGCGTCGGCGGCAACACGTCGAGGCTGCGGTCCAGCGCTGCGATGCTCGAAAAGTCGAGGTCGGTATTGCGCCACTGAATGACGCGCACGGGGTCGAAGCGATGATTCTCGATCGCCTCGACCGTTTCCTGGTCGAGCGGCTCGGCGTCCGCCGTCACGCCGAACGTGCCGTCGTTCATGTGCCGCCCGGCGCGGCCCGCGATCTGCGCAAGCTCATTCGCGCGCAACGGCCGGCGCACCGAACCGTCGAATTTTTCCGTCGCCGCGAAGGCCACATGGTCGATGTCCATGTTGAGCCCCATGCCGATGGCATCGGTGGCGACCAGAAAGTCGACGTCGCCCGATTGATAGAGTGCGACCTGCGCATTGCGCGTGCGGGGGCTGAGCGCCCCCATCACGACCGCGGCGCCACCGCGCTGGCGCCGCACCAACTCGGCAATCGAATAGACCGCGTCCGTCGAAAACGCGACGATCGCCGAGCGCCGCGGCAAGCGCGTCAGTTTGCGCGCGCCCGTGTAGGCGATATCGGAAAAGCGCGGCCGGCCGATGAACTGCACGCCGGGCACGAGCTTCTGGATCAACGGCCGCATCGTGTCCGAGCCGAGGAAGATCGTCTCCGACCGCCCGCGCGCGGAAAGCAGTCGCTCCGTGAACACGTGCCCGCGCTCGCCGTCGGCGGCGAGTTGGATTTCGTCGATCGCCAGAAATTCGGCGCCGATGTCGATCGGCATGGACTCCACTGTCGCCACCCAATGGGTGGGCGACTTGGGAACGATCTTCTCCTCGCCCGTGATCAGGGCGACGGTGTGCGCTCCCTTGGCGGCGGCGACCTTTTCATAGACCTCCCGCGCAAGCAGGCGCAGCGGCAGGCCGATCATCCCGCTCTGGTGCGCCAGCATCCGTTCGATGGCGTAGTGCGTTTTGCCCGTATTGGTGGGCCCAAGGACGGCGGTGACCCGGCCGTAGGGAGTGGTCATGGGGAGTGGCTTCCGGGAAGAGCGGCGGAAATCGTCTTGCCTGCGACCCGCCCGCTTTGCAAGCGAACCCCTACGGTCGGGTCGGGTGTTGTGGATATCCTGTGCCAGTTTTGGACCACATACGGAACGGACCATGTCCGAATCACTGACTCGGGTCTCTTCGGGGTTTGTTCACGTACAAAATGTAGCGGCACCAAGGGGTTGGATGCATACGGTGACAGTTTGCATGAATTCCTGTCGCAGTGCCGTCATGGGGCTGTCGCACAACTCGTCCGCGTACGGAGCGATCAGCCAAATGCGAAGATTCGCGTATGCAAAAATCAGTGTCCGGAACGAATTGCTCCGCAGTCGGATGATCTGCTAACGCGAAATCGCCCTCTGTGGATAAGTTGGGGAGAGCATCGAAACAGACCTGGAACAAATTGCGGTCAAAGACCCGACGAGGCCCAAGTTCCATTTCGTTCACCCCCAAAATGTTGGGTTTCGAGGCGCGGCCGACCGCAAGAGCCGCTCGGTCACCGGGCGCCAGTTCCGCACGTTTGACCCCATGCCCCTTTGACCGAATACTCGGCCCGATTTCCGCAACTGCGAACGCCCTCGAAAGCAACCCATGAGCGAGTTCCCGAAAGCGACCCTGAACGACTGGCAAAAGCTCGCGGCCGCCGACCTCAAAGGAAAACCAGCGGATGTGCTCACCTGGGCAACACCTGAAGGCATTCCGGTGAAGCCGCTTTACACGGCCGCCGACCTGGAAAAGCTGGGGCTAGCGGGCGAGATGCCGGGCCTCGCCCCGTTCACCCGCGGCGTGCGCGCCACGATGTACGCCGGCCGCCCCTGGACGATCCGCCAATACGCCGGCTTCTCGACGGCCGAGGAATCGAACGCCTTCTACCGCCAGAACCTGGCCGCCGGCCAAATGGGCTTATCGATCGCCTTCGACCTCGCGACCCACCGCGGCTACGACAGCGACCATCCGCGCGTGATCGGCGACGTCGGCAAGGCAGGTGTCGCGATCGACAGCGTCGAAGACATGAAGATCCTGTTCGACGGCATCCCGCTCGACAAGATGTCGGTCTCGATGACGATGAACGGCGCCGTCATTCCGATCATGGCGAACTACATCGTCGCCGCGGAAGAGCAGGGCGTGAAGCAAAGCCAACTTTCGGGAACGATCCAAAACGACATCCTGAAAGAGTTCATGGTGCGCAACACCTATATCTATCCGCCCGAACCCTCGATGCGCATCGTGGCGGACATCATCGCCTACACGGCCGAGAAGATGCCGAAGTTCAACTCGATCTCGATCTCCGGCTACCATATGCACGAAGCCGGCGCGACTGCGGTGCAGGAGCTCGCCTTCACGCTCGCCGACGGCATCGCTTACGTGAAGGCCGCGAAGTCGAAAGGTCTCGACATCGACGACTTCGCCCCGCGTCTCTCGTTCTTCTTCGCGATCGGCATGAACTTCTTCATGGAGATCGCAAAGCTCCGCGCAGCCCGCATGATGTGGGCGAAGATCATGAAGGACTTGGGCGCGAAGAAAGCGGAATCGCTCATGCTCCGCACACACTGCCAAACGTCAGGCGTCTCGCTCACCGAACAAGACCCCTACAACAACGTCGTGCGTACCGCGTATGAGGCGATGGCCGCGGTCCTGGGCGGAACGCAATCGCTGCACACGAACTCGTTCGACGAAGCGATCGCGCTCCCCACCGAAACCTCGGCCCGCATCGCCCGCAACACGCAGCTCATCCTACAAACAGAAACGAAAGTGACGCACGTTGTCGATCCTCTCGGCGGTTCGTACTACGTCGAAGCGTTGACCCACGCCCTCGCCACGCACGCCGGCGCGCTGATCGACGAAGTTGAAGCGATGGGCGGCATGACGAAGGCGGTCGCTTCCGGCTGGCCGAAACTCAAGATCGAAGAAGCCGCCGCCCGTCGCCAAGCCGCCATCGACCGCGGCGAAGAAGTCATTGTCGGCGTCAACAAATACCGCCTCGAAAACGAAGCCGACCTCGACGTCCGCGACATCGACAACGATAAGGTTCGCGCCCAACAGCTGTCGCGCCTGCAAAAGGTCAAAGGCACGCGCGACCAAGCGAAAGTCGACGCCGCACTGAAAGCGCTCAGCGAAGGCGCCAAGGGCAACGCAAACCTGCTCGCCCTCGCCGTCGAAGCCGCCCGCGCCCGCGCCACGGTCGGCGAAATCTCCGACGCGATGGAAAAAATCTTCAAACGCCACCAAGCCGAAACAAAATCGATCTCCGGCGTTTACGGCGCGGCCTACGAAGGCGACGAAGGCTTCGCCCGCATCCGCAAAGAAGTCGACGAGTTCGCTAAGGACGAAGGCCGTCGCCCGCGCATGCTGGTCGCCAAGATGGGCCAAGACGGCCACGACCGCGGCGCGAAAGTCATCGCCACGGCGTTCGCCGACCTAGGCTTCGACGTCGACGTCGGCCCGCTGTTCCAAACCCCCGCCGAAGTCGCGAAAGACGCCATCGACAGCGACGTCCACGTCATCGGCATCTCCAGCCAAGCCGCCGGCCATAAGACGCTCGTCCCGGAACTCTCGATCGAACTGAAGAAACAAGGCGCTGACGACATCCTCATCGTCGTCGGCGGCGTCATCCCCGCGCAGGACTACGACATGCTAAAAAAAGCCGGCGCCGCCGCAATCTTCGGCCCAGGCACGAACATCCCGGAGGCCGCCAGCGAAGTCCTGAAACTCATCCGTGCCCGGGCGAAGCAGGCGGCGTAGCTACCGCCCCGAAATCTCCACCGTCATCGAATTCGTCTTCGCGCGGATTACGATCGTGCGTGTGTCGAGGCCGAGGTCGAGCATGACGCGCGTCTGAACGGGCGTCAGCACCTGCGCCGAAACCTCAGGCCGGCAGGCGACGAAATCGACGTTCACGATGCCTGCTTTGTCCGAACCCGCGACGATCAGCGTGGGATTCGACCATCCGGCGCTCTCCGCCACCCCGAACGCGTCGATCAGAATTCCATCCGG
>JAEUML010000023.1 GCA_016792785.1 Alphaproteobacteria bacterium | reverse complement strand
GATCGCACTGTGCGGCGCGTTCGGGTCCAGCTTCTTGATGACGCGGACCATCTTCTCGAGTTCCGCCATCAACCCGGCCTTGTTCTGCAGCCGTCCGGCAGTATCGACCAAAAGCACGTCGAAGCCGCCCGCCCGCGCCTTTTCGAACGCCTCGAAGGCAAGCCCCGCCGCGTCCGCGCCGATCTCCTTCGCGATCACCGGCGCGCCCGTGCGTTCGCCCCAGACTTTCAGCTGCTCGATCGCCGCCGCGCGAAACGTGTCGCCGGCCGCCATCATCACCTTCAACCCCTCGGCGCGATATTTCTGCGCGAGCTTGCCGATCGTCGTCGTCTTGCCCGAACCGTTGACGCCCGCGACCAGGATCACGTGCGGCTTCAGTTCCGGCCGGATCACCAGCGGCTTCGACACGCGCCGCAGGATCTTCGAGACCTCTTCGGCGAGCGAACCCTTGATCTCCTCCTCGGTGACGTCGGCATTGAACTTCGTGCGCTTGATCTCGGCGACGACGTCGGCCGCGACCTTGGCGCCCATGTCGGCGCCGATCAGCAATTCTTCCAGCTCGTCGAGCGCCGCCTGATCCAGCCGCTTGCGCGTAAAGACGCGCGTGATCCCTTGGGTCAGCGTCTGCGCACTGCGCGTCAACCCAGCCTTCAGCCGCGCGAACAGACCCGGCTTCTTGCCTTCGCCCTCCGCCATCACGCGGCCTCCGCATAGGCAAAGCGACGGTCGGCGCGCACGATCCGCGCGCGAAGCAGCGCACCCGCTTGATGCGGCGCCGCAAGCTTCACCGGCGCAAATGTCGGCGTCCGAGCGCTCACATTTTGCTCGACCAAGAGCTCAACGTCGCGTCCGGCAAGCGCCGCCAGGTGCCACGCCACGGCGTCTTCACCGGCAGCCCGCAGCCGCGCCGCCCGCGCTTTGATCACGTCGCCCTTGACCTGCGGCATGCGCGCGGCCGGCGTCCGTTCGCGCGCTGAGAAAGGAAACACATGCAGATAGGTCAGCCCGCAGTCCCGCACGTGGGCGAGCGTCGCCTCGAACATCTCGTCCGTTTCGGTCGGAAAGCCTGCGATCAGATCGGCGCCGAACACGATTTCCGGCCGCATCCGCCGCAAGCGTTCGCAGAACGCGACAGCCTGCGCCGTCGTGTGCCGCCGCTTCATGCGCTTCAGGATCATGTCGTGCCCCGCCTGCAGCGACAGATGCAGATGCGGCATCAACCGTTCGTGAGACGCGGCAAGCTCGATCAACCGTTCGTCGCATTCCGCGACGTCGAGCGATGACAGCCGAAGCCGGGGCAACTCCGGCACCAAATTCAAAATCTGCTCGACCAGGCGCCCAAGCGTCGGCCGCCCCGGCAAGTCCGCGCCGTAGGCCGTGATGTCGACGCCCGTCAGCACGACCTCGCGAACGCCTTGCGCCGCCAGTGCGCGCACCTGAGCCACCACCTCACCCGCCGGCACGCTGCGTGAATTCCCGCGGCCATAAGGAATAATGCAGAACGTGCAGCGGTGATCGCAGCCGTTCTGCACCTGCACGAACGCCCGTGCTTTGCCTTCGAAGCCCGCGATCAAATGCGAGGCGGTCTCGCGCACCGACATGATGTCGTTGACCCGCACGCGCTCGGTCCCTGCGTCGAACGCGTAAGCGGCGGCATCCAGCTTGTCGGCGTTACCCAGAACGTGGTCGACCTCCGGCATCTCGGCGAACGTCTCGGGCTCCGTCTGCGCCGCGCAGCCCGTGACGATCACCTTCGCGCCGGGGTTCTCCTTGCGCAGGCGGCGAATGTTCTGCCGCGCCTGACGCACGGCCTCCGCCGTCACCGCGCAGGTGTTGACGATGACGGCGTCCGTCAGCCCCGCCTCGCGCGCCTTGGCGCGAATGACCTCGGACTCATAGGCATTGAGCCGGCAGCCCAGCGTCACGACTTCGACGGTCATGACCCGCCGTCCGCGAAATAGCGGTCGGGCAATTCGCCGCTGAAGTTCAGCTCGACTGGCCCCGTCATCAAGACGTGATTGTCGTCGCGCCAATGGATGTCGAGCGCCCCGCCGTCCAGAACCACCCGCGCCGCGCGCTCGGTCAGCCGGCGTCGCGCCGCCGCAACCGTTGCGGCGCACGCCGCCGACCCACACGCGAGCGTTTGTCCCGCGCCGCGCTCCCACACCCGAAGGCGGATTTCGCTCTTCGACTTCACCTGCGCCAGGCTGATGTTCGCCCGCTCCGGAAACAACGGGTGGTACTCGAGCATCGGCCCGATCTTCGCTAGGTCATGCGCCTCCGCATTCTCGACGAAGAAGATGCAGTGCGGATTGCCCATGTTGACGGCCGACGGCCCGAACAGCACCGGCGCATCGATCGGCCCAACCTTGATGTCGAGCGTGCGCGTGTCCATGCGCTCTGCCAGCGGAATGTCCTGCCAGTCGAGTTTCGGCTCGCCCATGTCGACAGTCACGCGCCCGTCCGTCCCGCGCGTGCACTGAAGCACGCCGCCCAACGTCGCGAGCGCGACCGACGCTTTGCTGGATTCGTTAAGAAGCATGTCGGCGACGCAGCGCGTGCCGTTGCCGCACGCACCGGACTCGCTGCCGTCCGGGTTCCAGATGCGCAAGAAGTAATCGCCGGCGCCCTTCGCCGGTTCGATGACGAGCAGTTGGTCGAAGCCCACGCCGCGATGCCGGTCGCCGATGCGCCGCGCCGCCGCCGCGCCGATCTGAATCTTGCGCGCGCGCGTGTCGACGACGACGAAGTCGTTGCCCAACCCGTTCATCTTGTGAAACGCGACGCTCATGGCGAGGCTATATAGGCTCTGCGACCCCGCCATGACCAGTGCGGCGTAAGCCCGCCGAAGCCTCGGCGAAGGCGGGTGCGTCAATCGAAGAATCTGCGCCGCTTGTCGAATGACTCAGGTGAGTTTCGTCGCGCGCCGTGTTAGTCATATGTCGCGCGGGCACGTTGGGGCATGGGTCTGGTCTAGATGGGACTTGAGGTGCTCGATGCGTTTTGCGGCGGCCTGCTTGGGGGCGGTTCTGTCGTGTGTTGTCTGTCTTGCCGCGCTGGCGGACCCTGCGGACGATCCCTACCTCTGGCTTGAAGACGCCAACGGCAGCCGCGCGCTCAATTGGGTCCGGGCGCAGAATACGTCGACGCTGAACACGCTAAGGGCCGCACCCGGCTACGCCGAGGCTGAAGCCGACGCGCTCGCGATCCTCAACGCCACCGACCGCATTCCGGCCGTCACGCTCGCCGGCGGTTACGTTTACGGTCTCTGGCAGGACACGCGCTTCCCGCGCGGCGTTTGGCGGCGAACCACGCTCGAAGACTATGAAAACGACACCCCACGCTGGGAAGTCCTGATCTACCTCGACGACTTGAGCGCGCGCCAACGCGAGAACTGGGTTTGGAAAGGGGCCGATTGCTTGCCTCCCGCCTTCCGCCGGTGCCTCGTGAAACTCTCGCGCGGCGGGCGCGATGCGATTGTCGTGCGCGAATTCGACGTTCCCACGCGCAGCTTCGTCGAAGACGGCTTCGACGTTGCCGAAGCCAAAACCGAAATCGCCTGGGTCGACACGAACACCGTGATGGTCGCGACGAATTGGGGCGAGGGCACGCTGACGCGCGCCGGTTACCCGCGCGTCGTCAAGCTCTGGCGCCGCGGCATCCCGCTCAGGGAAGCGAGCACGCTTTACGAAGGCGACGCCGCCGATATCACCGTCGCGCCCCGCACCGTCTTCGACGGCGAGGGCAGGGCGGAGCGCTTCGTCGTGCGCGGGCTCAAGGGTTTTGGTGCCGAGCTCTTCCACGTCGACCGCAACTGGCGCGTCACGCGCATCACGGTGCCGAGCTCGGCCGAGTTCAAAGGCCTCTCACGCCGCCAGCTTCTGTTTCATCTGACACGCGACTGGCGCACGGGCGGCCGCATCTATCTCCAAGGCTCGCTCGTGTCGTTCTCGCTCGACGATTATGTGGCCTCGGGCGGCGCGATCCCGCCGATCCGCTCGCTGTTCATGCCAGGCGCGAAGACCGCGCTCGCCGCGGTCGCGACCGGCAAGGACACGGTCTATCTCTCGCTCCTCGACAACGTGAAAGGTCGCCTGCACGAGGCCTCGTTCGACGGCGCGCAGTGGCTGTGGCGCCGCGTGCCGCTGCCCGACAACGGCACGATCGAAGTCGCCGCCGCGGGCCAGGGCGAAGGCAACGTCCTCGTGAAATTCGCGAGCTTCCTGACCCCCGACACGGTCTATCTTCTGCCGCGCGGCGGTGAACCGCGGGCGATCAAGCAGCTGCCGCCGCGCTTCGACGCCTACGCGCAAGAAGTCCGCCAGTACGAAGCCGTTTCGCCCGACGGCATGCGCATTCCCTATTTCGTCGTGCGCAAGGAAGACACGCTGAACAACGGCTCCACGCCGACGATCCTCTACGCCTATGGCGGTTTCAGCGTTTCGACGACGCCTTGGTATTGGTCGACGGCGGGCAAACTTTGGCTCGAGAAGGGCGGCGCCTACGCGGTCGCGAACGTGCGCGGCGGAGGCGAGTTCGGCCCGCGCTGGCACGAAGCCGCAAAAGGCGTGAACCGCCAAAAGAACTTCGACGACCTCGCCGCCGTCGCGCGCGACATGATCGCCCGCGGCCTTACGTCGGAGCGAAGGCTGGGCCTGATGGGCGCAAGCCAAGGCGGCTTGCTCGCGACCGCAACGCTGATGCAGAACCCACGGATGTTCGGCGCGGTCGCCGCCCAAGTGCCGCTGACCGATATGCTGCGCTACCCGCGCCTTTCGGCCGGCGCAAGCTGGCTCGCCGAATACGGCGATCCCGGCGATCCGATCCAACGCGCCGCGATCCTGCGCTGGTCGCCCTATCACAACGTCCGCGCCGGCGTGCGCTATCCGCGCGTCTTCCTGCTCGCCTCGACGCTCGACGACCGCGTCCATCCCGCCCACGCGCGCAAACTCGCCGCAAAGCTCCAGGCGAACGGTCACCCCTACTTCTTCTTCGAAACCACCGAAGGCGGCCACGACGTCGCCACCACCAACCGCCAACGCGCCGAACAACTCGCGCTGACGTTCACGTACTTCCGCCAGCAATTGATGGAGTAGGAAGATTTCACGCCAAGACGCCAAGACGCTAAGCTGCGATGGCGACGTCGGGTCACCCGACAGATTGGATCGCTTCGCGAAGGAATGTCGCGCGATGGATATCGATGATCTGGCGCGAGAAGCAGTCGACTGCGGTTTCGCCATTCACCGCGAACTTGGACCGGGCCTGCTGGAGTCGGTTTACGAGATGGTGCTCACAAGGGCGCTCGAAAGGCGCGGTCTTCGAGTGGAGCGTCAACGACCGATCTCGTTTTCATTCGACGGGATGCGCTTCGAAGACGCCTTTCGCATCGATCTCCTTGTCGAAGACAAGCTTATTGTCGAGGTCAAGGCCGTCGAGAAGGTGGCGCCCGTACACGCCAAGCAGGTTCTCACCTATCTCCGTCTGATGAAGCTGCCCGTGGGCATCCTCATGAATTTCGGCCTTTCGACCTTCAAAGAGGGCGTTCAACGCGTCGCCAACAATCACAACGACAACCCAAGGCAATCGCCCTCAAAGCGGCGCGAATAGGCCAGAAATCCTTGGCGTCTTGGCGTCTTGGCGTGAAACAACGACGCATCCGCCTGCATTGACTTAAGGCGGGCCAAACCCTAGGTTCCCGGCCGATTTCTTGGGATCGCTGAATGCCGATCCGCCTTGGGGCCGCTCCCTAAGGTCAACGTCCGCCAGCGCGTTGCGCCCGCGGGCGCGATAGGCATTTGGCCGAACCTCATTTGAGGACAGGCACGCGTGTTTGACGCTTTGACCAATCGCTTGACGTCGGTGTTCGACGGCCTTCGTGGCCGCGGCGCGC
>JAEUML010000242.1 GCA_016792785.1 Alphaproteobacteria bacterium | reverse complement strand
AAGGTCGCCAAGACGGGCGACGTCGTGAAGGAAGGCGACAAGGTGTTCGTGAAGCTCTTAGGCTTCGACGACCGCGGCAAGGTGCGCCTCTCGATGCGCGTCGTCGACCAGGCGACGGGCAAGGAAATCGCCGACGAAGGTGGCGACCGGGCGGCTGAAGGCTGATCTCGGTACGGCCGACTGAAGCAGAAGTGAACTGCCCGGGGCGGGAACGCTCCGGGTTTTTGTGCCGGGATCAGCTATCGTTCGATCACTATCCCCTTAGCGTCAATCACGCGTGAGACGTGTTTCACGGGGCGGAGGTCGCTGACCTGCGTTTCCATCAGATCAAGGCTCTGAAGCTTCGTGAGACCCGCGAGTGGGGCGAGGTCGCTCACCTGCGTTTCCATCAGATCAAGGCTCTGAAGCTGCGTGAGACCCGCGAGTGGGGCGAGATCGCTGACCTGCGTTTCCATCAGATTGAGCCTCTGAAGCCGCGTGAGGCCCGCGAGTGGGGAGAGATCGCTGACCTGCGTTCCCCTAAGGTCGAGGCTCTGGAGCTGCGTGAGGCTTGCGAGCGGAGCAAGGCTCCTAACCGGCGTTTCCATCAGATCAAGTCTCTGAAGCTGCGTGAGGCCGGCGAGTGGAGCCAGGTCGCGGACCTGCGTTTCCATAAGATTGAGACTCTGAAGCCGTGTATAGCTCGCGAGTGGAGTGAGGTCGCTAATCTGCATGCCCCTAAGATCGAGACTCTGAAGCTGAGTGAGGCTTGCGATCGGAGCAAGGTCGCTGACCAGTGTTCCCTCAAGGTCGAGCCTCAGAAGTTGCGTCAGGCTAGCAAGCGGGACGAGGTCACTTACCTGCGTTCCTGTCAGAGCGAGGCTCTGAAGCTGCGTGAGGCTTGCGAGTGGCGCGAGGTCGCTGACCTGTGTTTCCGTCAGAGCGAGGCTCTGAAGTCGCGTCAGTCGCGCGAGCGGGGCGAGGTCGCTGACCTGCGTTTCCCTCAGATCGAGTCTTTGAAGTCGCGTCAGTCCTGCGAGCGGGGCGAGATCGCTGACCCGCGTTCCCCTAAGGTCGAGGCTCTGGAGCTGCGTGAGACTTGCGAGCGGAGCAAGGTCGCGGACCTGCGTTTGCATCAGATTAAGTGTCTGCAGCTGCGTGAGGCCTGCGAGCGGGGCGAGGTCGCTGACCTGCGTCTTCATCAGATCGAGGATCTGAAGCGCGGTGAGGTTGGCGAGCGGGGCGAGGTCGCTGACCTGCGTTCTCATCAAATCCAGGATCTGGAGCTGCGTGAGGCTAGCTAGCGGAGCGAGGTTACGGACCTGCGTTCTCATCAGATCGAGGCTTTGAAGCTGCGTGAGCCTAGCGAGTGGGGCGAGGTCGCTGACCAGCGTTTGCATCAGGTTGAGCCTTTGAAGCTGCGTGAGATTGGCGAGCGGCGTGAGGTCCAACCACTCGGCGCCACCGAAGTCTAAGCTTGTGACTTGTTGTGCAAGCTCGCGGGGCGGTAGTTCGCCCTGTAAGATCATGTTGCGGACCAACGCCTCCATGTCAGTCTTTGCAGACAGAGCATTGTCGGCCCCAATGAGATCGTCCGTGTTGGTGATCCTAAGCTTCAGCTGATTGCGCACCACGCGCAACATGGCGCGGGTGCCCCTGACGACGCGGTGGACTCCACCACGTACGGCTTCGGCGAACCTTCGGGCCTTTAGCGAAATCAGGTGACCAAGTTTCTTGGTTGTCGTTACGAAATCTGCGGTCAATTCGGTCATACGCTCAACGGAGCGGCCGACGGACCCTAGGTCGATTGTATTGTTGGCTGAGACCTCGCTCTTCAAGACGCTCGCCTCCATCTTCATCTCATCGACGTACACGTTGATGAGGCCAGTTTGTTGAACACTAGTTGTTCGTTCTGCAGCCGCCTCCCGCTTCAGTGCTTCGAGTTGCTCGCTGAGTACATCGAGCCTCCGAAGCATGCCCTGCAGTAGGGACTGCAATGGTGCGCGCTCAACCTCGTTGCGTAGATCGCGTCCGATCGAGGGGTCGCGCGCGGTTTTACCAAGGTCGCGAGCGGCTTCGCTCGCCGTGGCAAGGTCGGCGATGAAGATGCCCCATGTGGATTTGACTTCGGCTCCGAAGTTGGTGGCCGGCCAAGTTTGTGGACGCGCACGGCGTACTGCGCTTTCCAGTGACGCCAAGTGATCCGCGATGGCTTCCGATGGGCTTGTGGTTTCGGCCCTTAGGATCGTGTTCGCGGTTTCGAGCCAGGGGCTGAACCGCCGAAATGGATCGTCGGACGAAAGGCCGTCGACCAGCGACGTAAGCTTGTCCGAGGTGGCGAGAGCATCCGACAGTCTCTGTTTCAAGTGTTCATATCGCTCCGACGCGGTCATGTTCTACTCCCGTCGGCCCAATCGAAGACTTCCGTTGGCGTTATGCCGAAGTGAGTTTGGATCGCTTTGAGCGTTTGATTCGAAGCCTGATGAAACCCCTCTTGCTGGGGTTGCCAGCGGAGTATCGGCTTGACTCGGAGGGCGGCGTCCGTTGGAACGACTTGCAGGCTGCCGACGAAGACTGGCCAAAAGCATTGTTCCAGGACAACGGGAACAACGAGCTTGCCGTGATCTACCTTTCGCAGGCGTATGGCAGGGAGCTCGTGCTTGAAGATGTAATCTGAAGCGAGCGCCCCTACAGAGCAAAGCACGATGAAGACGTCTGCTTCGCAAATGGCGGCAGCTATCTTGTCGTTCCATACTTGGCCGGCACGCAGTTCCTGATCCGTCCAGAAGTTCAAGCTGACCAGCCGTTCCACGGGCCTTAGGTGCCGGCGCAGCGACTCAAAGTGTTTCGCGTCGTCGTGAGCGTATGAAATGAATCCACGTAGGCGCGGCGGATCGGGCATTTGCGAAGGGTAATGGGTCGGGTTGCTTAGTCAACCGATCTCAAATTCGCTTGCCGCGCGAGTTGTCAATCGGCGTTGTCGCCCGTGCTCAGCGCTTTCAATTCGGCTGCGCCGGGCATGCCGGTGATGTTGAAGCCGGCGTCGACGTAATGGATTTCGCCGGTGACGCCGGCGGAGAGGTCGCTGAGGAAGTAGAGGGCTGCGCCGCCGACGTGGGGGAGTTCGACCGTCTTCTTGAGCGGTGAATGGTTTTTGTACCACTTGAAGACGTTGCGGCTGTCGCCGACGACGGAGCCCGCAAGCGTACGCATGGGGCCCGGCGAGATTGCGTTGACGCGGATGTTGTCGCGGCCGAGGTCCGCCGCCAGGTAGCGGACGGACGCTTCGAGGGCGGCTTTGGCGACGCCCATGACGTTGTAGCTCGGCATCACGCGCATGGAGCCTGCGTAGGTCAGCGTGATCATCGCGCCGCCGTTCTTCATCAAGTGGCTGGCGCGGCGGGCGACGTCGGTGAAAGAGTAGCAGCTGATCTCCATCGACTGGCGGAAGTTGGCGCGCGTCGTGTCGACGTAGCGGCCTTTGAGCTCGTTCTTGTCGGAATAGGCGATCGCGTGGACGATGAAGTCGAGGCCGCCCCATTGGCGCTCGATCTCGCCGAAGGCCCGCTCCAGCGACTGGTCGTCCTGCACGTCGGCTTGGACGATGAGTTTTGAGCCGATGGAGTCGACTAGCGGTTTCACGCGTTTGCCGAAGGCTTCGGTTTGGTAGGTGAAGGCCAACTCGGCGCCATGTTCGTGCAACGTCTTGGCGATGCCCCAGGCGATCGAGTGGTCGTTCGCGACCCCCATGATCAGGCCGCGCTTGCCGGCCATGAGTTTGGTGGTCATGTCAGTTGTAACGCTGGAAGACGAGGCAGGCGTTCGTACCGCCGAAGCCGAACGAGTTCGACAGCACGGTGTCGATCTTCGCGTTGTCGATGCGTTTCCTCACGATGTTCGCGTCGGCGACTTCGGGATCAATCTCTTCGATGTTCGCGCTCTCGCAGATGAATTTGTTGTGCAGCATCAGGATCGAATAGATCGCCTCGTGCACGCCGGCCGCGCCCTGGCTGTGGCCGGTCAGCGACTTCGTCGCGCTGATCGGCGGCATGTTCTTGCCGAAGACTTCGGTGATCGCCTTGATCTCCGGGATGTCTCCGACGGGTGTCGAGGTCGCGTGCGGGTTGATGTAGTCGATCGGGGCTTTCGCCGCTTCGATTGCAAGGCGCATGCAGCGCACCGCGCCTTCGCCGGACGGGGCTACCATGTCGGCGCCGTCGGCGGTCGCGCCATAGCCTGTGATCTCGGCGTAGATCTTCGCGCCGCGTGCTTTGGCGTGCTGCAATTCTTCCAGGATCAGAATGCCGCCGCCGCCGGAGATGACGAAGCCGTCGCGGTTCTTGTCGTAGGCGCGGCTCGCCCTATGCGGCGTGTCGTTGTACTTCGACGACATCGCGCCCATGGCGTCGAAGAGGACGGAGAGCGACCAGTCGAGTTCCTCGCCGCCGCCTGCGAACATCACGTCCTGCTTGCCCCATTGGATCATTTCGTAGGCGTTGCCGATGCAGTTCGCCGAGGTCGAGCAGGCCGACGAAATCGAGTAGTTCACGCCCTTCGTTTTGAACCAGGTCGAGAGGTTTGCCGAACAGGTCGACGACATCGCCTTCGGCACGGCGAACGGACCGACCTTCTTCGGACCTTTGATGGGTTCGCTGCGCGCGGTATCGGCGGCGGCAACGATCGCCTTCGTCGACGGGCCGCCGGAGCCCACGATCAAGCCCGTGCGTTCGTTCGAGACATCTTTGGGCTCAAGGCCGCTGTCGGCGATCGCCTGGTTCATCGCCATCCAGGCATAAGCGGCGCCGTCGCCCATGAAGCGGCGGGCGCGGCGATCGACGCTTGTGTCCAGATCGACCTTCAGGCTCCCGTGCACTTGGCTGCGAAAGCCCATGCGTTGATAGTCTTCGGCGGCGGTAATGCCGGACTTCGCTTCGCGGAGCGAGGCCGTCACTTCCTGCGTGTTGTTGCCGATCGAGCAGACGATGCCCATCCCCGTGACGACGACGCGTCTCATGAGAACTCAGCCCTTTCCTAATTGGCGCGTGCGGAATATCGCGCGCGGGCGGCGGCCTTCAAGCCGTCGCGGGGTTCGCGTCTGCCGTGAACAGGCCGACGCGCAAATCCTTTGCCTCGTAGATCGGCTTGCCATCGACCTTCATGATGCCGTCGGCGATGCCGAGCACGAGCTTGCGCATGATCACGCGCTTGAAGTCGATGACGTAGCTGACGAGCTTGGCGTCGGGCAGGACCATGCCGGTGAACTTCACCTCGCCCACGCCGAGCGCGCGGCCCCTGCCCTTGCCGCCGGCCCAGCCCAAGAAGAAGCCGACCAGCTGCCACATCGCGTCGAGGCCGAGGCAACCCGGCATGACCGGATCGCTTTCGAAGTGGCACTTAAAGAACCAGAGGTCGGGCTTGATGTCGAATTCGGCGACGATCTGGCCCTTGTCGCTCGCGCCGCCCGTGTCGGCGATGTGGGTGATGCGGTCGAACATCAGCATCGGCGGAAGCGGGAGGCGCGGATTGCCGGGGCCAAACATGCGGCCGTGGGCGCAATCGAGCAGTCCCTGAAGGTCGAAGGAATTGCGCTCTTTCACGAGGTTCACCGCCGCAGACGTTGCACTTGACATCAATGGTTAACCATCCGATTTCTCTCCCGCATAGTTTTGAGTTATTCAAAACTGCAGGTGAGCGCGCGCGTTACATGCGTGGCAACTCTAAGCGGTGCATGAGGGGGATTCAACCTCTCCAGACGTAGATAGAAGAGCGGTTCTCGAATGCGTTCCACAGGGTCCAAAGCCGCCTCGGCGCCAAAACTCGATCTGGTCGCGCGTTTGCGCGGCGCGGGCCTCAGGCCCACGCGCCAGCGCATCGCGCTCGGGCGGCTGCTGTTTTCGGGAATCGACCGGCACGTGACCGCCGAAGCACTGCATCTGGAAGCTGCACGAACGGGGGCGGAACTCTCTCTCGCCACGGTCTACAACACGCTGCACCAGTTCACGACGGCCGGGTTGCTGCGCCAAGTGTTTGTCGACGGCGAGAAGTCTTACTTCGACACGAACACCGGCGACCACCATCATTTCTATGCGAAAGACCGCGAGACCTTGATCGACATCCCGGGCGATGCCGTCGTCATCGACGGACTGCCGAAGGCGCCGGCGGGCATGGACATCGAGCGGGTCGAGGTCGTCGTGCGGCTGAAACCCAAGGCATGATCGAAATTTCTTACATTAGAATTATTCTAATCTATTGACTTCGCGGCTCAAGCCGCTATTTCGTCCTCCAGACGCAGTTCGTGCGACCGGGCGCTTCAGGCGTTCGCCGTTGCACATCCGATAATTCCCCCAGGAAGGAGGCGAACAGATGTCGACGGAATCCAAATGCCCGATGTCGGGCAGACCCACCGCAGCCGGCGCTCGCTCGAATGCAGACTGGTGGCCGAACCAGCTGAACCTCAGGATTTTGCATCAGAACACGCCCGCGTCCGATCCGATGGACAAGGGGTTCAACTATGCCGAGGAATTCAAGAGCCTCGACTTGAACGCCGTCGTGAAGGACTTGAACGCGCTGATGACGTCGTCGCAGGCGTGGTGGCCTGCCGACTACGGCCACTACGGGCCGTTCTTTATTCGTATGGCTTGGCACAGCGCGGGCACGTACCGCGTCGGTGACGGGCGTGGCGGCGCGGGCTCTGGCACGCAACGCTTTGCGCCGCTGAACAGCTGGCCCGATAACGGCAATCTGGACAAGGCGCGCCGTCTGTTGTGGCCGATCAAGCAGAAATACGGGCGCAAGATCTCTTGGGCCGACTTGATGATCCTGGCCGGCAACGTCGCGCTGGACTCGATGGGCTGCAAGACGTTCGGCTTCGGCGGCGGCCGCGAGGACGTGTGGGAGCCGGAGGAGGACATCTACTGGGGTCCGGAAGGCAAGTGGCTCGCCGACGAACGCTATAGCGGCGACCGGAACCTCGCCAATCCGCTCGGCGCCGTGCAGATGGGCCTGATCTACGTGAACCCTCAGGGTCCGAACGGCAAGCCCGATCCGATCGCCGCGGCGCGCGACATCCGCGAGACGTTCGCTCGCATGGCGATGGACGACGAAGAAACCGTTGCGCTAATTGCAGGTGGCCACACATTCGGTAAAGCGCACGGCGCGGCCGATCCCGACAAATATGTCGGTCCGGATCCGGAAGGTGCGGCCCTCGAAGAGCAGGGCTTCGGCTGGAAGAACGCCTACGGCACTGGTAAGGGCGTGCACACGATCACCAGCGGTCTTGAAGGTGCTTGGACGCCGACGCCGATCAAGTGGGACAACAGCTACTTCGAAACGCTGTTCGGTTTCGAGTGGGAGCTGACAAAGAGCCCGGCCGGCGCGTTCCAGTGGAAGCCGAAGGGCGATGCGGGTGCGGGCACGGTGCCCGATGCGCACGACAAGACCAAACGGCATGCGCCGATGATGGCGACGACGGACCTGTCGCTTCGCATGGACCCGGCGTACGAGAAAATCTCGCGGCGCTTTCACAAGGACCCAGCCGCGTTCGCCGACGCGTTCGCGCGGGCATGGTTCAAGCTCACGCACCGCGACATGGGACCGATCGCGCGCTACTTGGGCCCGTTGGTGCCGAAGGAGCAGCTGATTTGGCAGGACCCGGTGCCGGCGGTCGATCACAAGTTGATCGACGCACAGGACATCGATGCGTTGAAGGCCAAAATTCTTGCATCGGGGCTTTCCATCGCACAACTCGTGTCGACGGCCTGGGCGTCGGCCTCGACGTTCCGCGGCTCTGACAAACGTGGCGGCGCGAACGGTGCGCGCATTCGCCTCGCACCGCAGAAGGATTGGGAGGTGAACCAGCCACCGCAATTGCGGGAGGCTCTCGGAACGCTTGAAGCGATCCAGAAAGAGTTCAACGCAGCGCAGAGCGGCGGCAAGAAGGTCTCGTTGGCCGACATGATCGTTCTTGGCGGTTCGGCGGCGGTCGAGGCGGCGGCAAAGAAGGCCGGTATCGACGTGAAGGTCGCCTTCACACCCGGGCGAACCGACGCGACGCAGGCGCAGACGGATGTTCATTCGTTTGCGGTGCTCGAACCGGTCGCGGACGGCTTCCGCAACTACCTCAAAGCCGGGCAGAGCATTCCGGCCGAGGAACTGCTGATCGACCGGGCGCAGTTGCTGACGTTGACGGCGCCGGAGATGACGGTCCTCGTCGGCGGCTTGCGGGTACTGGGCGCGAATGCCGGATCGTCGAAACACGGCGTGTTCACGAACAGGCCCGAGACGTTGACGAACGATTTCTTCGTCAACCTGCTCGACATGGCGACAGCATGGCAACCGTCGGCGAACGGCGTGTTCGAAGGGCGCGACCGGGCGAGCGGTGCCGTCAAGTGGACGGGCACGCGCGCCGACCTCGTGTTCGGTTCGAACTCGCAACTGCGCGCGATCGCCGAAGTCTATGCTTGCGACGACGCAAAGGAGAAGTTCGTGCGGGACTTCGCGGCCGCGTGGACGAAGGTCATGAACTTGGATCGCTACGACCGCGCCTGATCGCGCGGCACGGGTTTTCCGCCTCTCGGGGCGTCACGCGGCGTATCGACCGTGTGGCGCCCCAAATGTCATTTAGAATGGTTCCAATGTGTTGACTCGGCCGGTTCGTTCGCTATGTTTGCCCCCGCGAATTGTAGTGGTTCCGAGACAGGAGAGACATTCATGGGAAAACTTGGTGGGACGAAGACGTTCGACAACCTGAAGGCCGCGTTTGCGGGCGAGAGCCAGGCGAACCGGCGCTATCTCTATTTCGCGCAGAAGGCCGACGTCGAAGGCTACAACGACGTGGCGGCTGTGTTCCGCTCGACGGCGGAAGGCGAGACGGGCCATGCGCACGGCCATCTCGAGTTCCTCGAGGCTGTCGGCGATCCGGCGACGGGTCTCAAGATCGGTCCGACGGCCGACACTCTGAAGGCTGCGATCGCTGGCGAAACGCACGAATACACCGACATGTATCCGGGCATGGCCAAGACGGCGCGCACGGAAGGCTTCGACGAAATCGCCGACTGGTTCGAGACGCTTGCCAAGGCCGAGAAGAGCCACGCGGGGCGTTTCCAGAAGGCGCTGGATACGCTGGCCTAATCTGGGAGGGCGGGCGTCTCGCTCGCCCTTCCTCACTCTCCTCAAACACAAAGAAAGAGCGGGCGGGACGCCCGCGCTCCCAGACTTATGCGTGAAGGCAGCCTTGAAGCACCCAAGCGGCATCCGCTGAACTGGCAGGATCCCGACTTCACGGATCCCCAGAAACTCGACGAAGAGATGCGGCGGGTGTTCGACATCTGTCACGGGTGCCGGCGCTGCTTCAATCTGTGCGATTCGTTCCCGCGGCTGTTCGATCTGGTCGACGCCTCGCCGGACGAGATGCACGGCGTCAAGTCTGAGGATTTCTCGCCTGTCGTTGAAGCGTGCACGCTTTGCGACATGTGCTTCATGACGAAGTGCCCGTACGTGCCGCCGCACGCGTTCAATCTCGACTTTCCGCATCTGATGCTGCGCTACCGCTATGCGGAAGCGAAGCAGGGCAAGAAACACTTCGTCGCGCGCCAGATGGCGGAGATGGACCGCAACGGCACGCTCGCCGTTCCGGTTGCGCCGATCGTGAATTGGGGCGCGAACACGAAGAACAAGCTTGCGCGCAAGTTAGCCGAGGGCGTGGCCGGCATCGATGCGCGCGCCGATCTGCCGAAGTTTCATTCGCGCACGTTCACGATGACCGCGCGGCAGGAACCTTTGAGCGCGAACGACAAGGCGCCCGCGTTCGGCAAACGCAAGGCGCTGCTATTTGCGACCTGTTTCGTGAACTACAACCGGCCGGCGACGGGAATTGCGGCCCGCAAGCTGCTCAATCATCTGGGCGTCGAGACGATCGTCGAGTATCCCGGCTGTTGCGGCATGCCGTTCTTGGAGCAGGCCGATCTCGCGCGCGTGACGGCGCAGGCCGAGAAGGTTTCGACGGCGCTCTTGCCCTATGTCGACCGGGGCTATGACATCATCGCGCTGACGGCGAGTTGCGGGCTCATGTTCAAGTTCGAGTGGCCGCTGATCGCGCCGGCGAACGAGGCGGTGAAGAAACTTGCGAAGGCGACGTACGACATCGACGAATACGTGGTCGAGATCGCGAAGAAGAACGGCCTGCCCCAGGGCATGAAGCCGGTCGACGGTGGGGTCAGCGTTCATCTCGCCTGCCACGCGCGGGCGCAAAACATTGGGCCGAAGGCGGCCGAGATGCTGAAGCTCATTCCTCAGACAAAGGTCGATGTGATCGAGCGTTGCTCGGGCCACGGCGGCACGTTCGGCGTGCTGAAGCCGACGCACGAGGTGGCGATGAAGGTGGGCAAGCCCGCCGCGCGAACCGCCAACACCCAAGGCAATGCGCATGTGGTTTCGGATTGCCCCTTGGCGGCGAAGCATCTGAAGCAGGGGATGCGCGCGCTGGACGCCGCGGCGGCGCCGTCGGAGGCGACGCATCCGATCGAGTTGATGGCCAAGGCCTACGGTCTTTTGGAGTGACGCTCATGCCTCGCGAGCAACGGCGTATCACGCGCGACGACATTCTGCCGATGACGCAATACGGCAAGGAGCGGGCGGAGCGGCGCAAGGCGCTCTTGCCGACGAAAAAGCTGCGCCGCGTCGAGGTCGGGCCGCACGCGACGTTCTATTTCGAGAACTACGATACGATGTGGCTGCAAGTGCACGAGATGCTGTTCATCGAGCGCGGCGGCGACGAGCAGATCGCGGACGAGCTCAGCGCGTATAATCCGCTGATTCCGGCGAAGGGCGAGTTGGTCGCGACGTTGATGTTCGAGATCGACGATGCGGACCAGCGGGCGCGCGTGTTGCGGCAGCTGACGGCGATCGAAGAGACCGCGTTCCTGGACGTCGCGGGTGAGCGGATCAAGGCCTCGTTCGAAACCGACGTGGAGCGGACGGCGGAGGACGGCAAGACGTCGTCCGTGCATTTCCTGCGGTTCCGGCTCAATCCGGTGCAGATCGCGCGGTTTCGCGACCCGACGGCGACCGTGATGCTGGGGTTCACGCACACGAACTACGGCCATATCGCGATCGTGCAGCCGGATGCGCGCGCGGAGTTGGCGAAGGATTTGGGCTAGTTAGGGCGGTGTGCCCTCATCAGTCACGCGCCTTCGGCGCGTGACTGCTTCTCCCGCAGGCGGGAGAAGCGCTATGCTGGGGGCATGGCTCTCTCCGACGAACAGCTTGAGCGGTATGCGCGGCACATCATCCTTCGCGAGGTGGGTGGTGGGGGCCAAGCGCGTCTTGCCAACGCGCGCGTTCTGATTATTGGCGCGGGCGGGCTTGGGTCGCCGGCTTTGCTTTATCTCTCGGCGGCGGGGGTGGGGACGATCGGGGTCGTCGACGACGACGA
>JAEUML010000165.1 GCA_016792785.1 Alphaproteobacteria bacterium | reverse complement strand
TTCCTTTTGCTTGGCCATCGCCGCGTCGAAGCCGGCCTTGTCGACGCCGATGCCGCGGCTGCGGAGCGCATCTTCGGTGAGGTCGTAGGGAAAGCCGAACGTGTCGTAGAGCTTGAACGCGACGTCGCCCGGCAGCGTCTTCTGCGCGCCCAGCGCCGCCGTCGCTTCGTCGAGCAGTTTCAACCCCCGCTCCAGCGTCTGACGGAACTTCGTCTCCTCAAGCCGCAACGTCTCGCTGATCAGCGCCTGCGCCCGCGTGAGCTCCGGGAAAGCGGCAGCCATCTCCGCCACGAGCGTGGGCACGAGCCGCCACATCAGCGGATCTTTCGCACCCAAGATGTGCGCGTGCCGCATCGCCCGGCGCATGATCCGGCGCAGCACGTAACCGCGCCCTTCGTTCGACGGCAGCACGCCATCCGCGATCAGGAACGACGACGCGCGTAAGTGATCCGCGATCACCCGGTGCGACACCGCATGCGGCCCGTTCACCCGCGTCTGCGACGCCTGCGCCGAGGCATCGATCAGCCGCTTGAACAAATCCGTGTCGTAGTTGTCCGTCTGCCCCTGCAGGATCGACGAAATCCGCTCCAGCCCCATGCCGGTGTCGATCGACGGCTTCGGCAGCGGCACGCGCTTGTCCTTCGACACCTGGTCGAACTGCATGAAGACCAGGTTCCAGAACTCGACAAAGCGATCGCCGTCTTGGTCCGGCGAACCCGGCGGCCCCCCCTGAATCGTGTCACCGTAGTCGTAGAAGATTTCCGAACACGGTCCGCACGGTCCCGTATCGCCCATCGACCAGAAATTGTCGGAGGTCGGGATGCGGATGATCTTCGAATCGGGAAAGCCCGCGATCTTCTTCCAAAGCCCGGCCGCCTCGTCGTCGTCCGCATAGACCGTGACCAGCAACCGGTTCTTGTCGAGCTTGAATTCCTTCGTGATCAGGTTCCAGGCAAGCTCGATCGCCACGTCCTTGAAATAGTCGCCGAACGAAAAATTCCCGAGCATTTCGAAAAACGTGTGGTGCCGCGCCGTGTAGCCGACATTGTCGAGGTCATTGTGCTTGCCGCCCGCGCGCACGCATTTCTGCGAGGTCGCCGCCCGCGTGTACGGCCGCTTCTCCGCCCCCGTGAACACGTTCTTGAACTGCACCATACCGGCGTTCGTGAACATGAGCGTCGGATCGTTCCGCGGCACCAGCGGCGACGACGCCACAACCTCATGGCCATGGCGCGCGAAATAGTCGAGGAAGGTGGAGCGAATGTCGTTCAGCGCGGTCATTCAGGGCTCGATCAAGCGGATGTGGAGGTCACATCGGATGTAATGGTCCAAGTCCGTCTCTGTCCAGGCGACGAAGTGAATGCGCAACCGCCCGTTTCCTCCCCCGCACGCGGGGGAGGGGGACCACCGCGAAGCGGTGGTGGAGGGGGCCGAAGCGCGAACAGCGTCGCAATGGACGCGCAGCGCCCCTCAGTCTCGCCGCTACCGCGGCGATCCAGCTCCCCGCTAGCGGGGGAGCAAAACCGCTTTGCGCGCGCGCTGTGGGCGCAAAAAAGGGACGGCCCGAGCCTCTTTGGGGGGCGTAATCGAGGCTCGGGCCTATCTCTCCACTTTGGGGGGCACTGAGGGGGTGGAGAGAGTTCTGGTTTGGCTGGAGCTACGGCCTACTCGTCGTCGCCGTCGTCGTCCTTCTCGGGCGTCGTGCCGAGCGCGTTGCCCAGGATCCCGGCATTCGCGCGCACCGCCGCCTCGATCTTGGCCGCAATATCCGGGTTCTCGGCCAGGAACGCCTTCGCGTTCTCACGGCCCTGCCCGATCCGCTGGTTGTCGTAAGAGAACCACGATCCCGACTTCTCGACGATCCCGGCCTTCGAGCCCAAATCGATGAGCTCGCCCGTCTTCGAAATGCCCGAGCCGTACATGATGTCGAACTCGACCTGACGGAACGGCGGCGCGACCTTGTTCTTCACGACCTTGACGCGCGTCTGGCTGCCGACCACATCGTCCTTCTCTTTGATCGCGCCGATGCGGCGGATGTCCAACCGCACGGACGAGTAGAATTTCAGCGCGTTTCCGCCTGTCGTCGTTTCCGGATTGCCGAACATGACGCCGATCTTCATGCGGATCTGATTGATGAAAAGCACGATCGTGTTCGAGCGCGAGATCGAGGCAGTGAGCTTGCGCAACGCCTGGCTCATCAACCGCGCCTGCAGGCCGGGCAGCGAATCGCCCATCTCACCTTCGATTTCGGCCTTCGGCGTCAACGCCGCGACCGAGTCGACGACCACGATGTCGACGGCGCCGGAGCGCACCAGCGTATCGGTGATCTCGAGCGCCTGCTCGCCGGTGTCCGGCTGCGACACCAAGAGTTCCGCAACGTCGACGCCGAGCTTCTTCGCATAACCGATATCGAGCGCATGCTCCGCATCGACGAAGGCGGCGACCCCGCCCTTCTTCTGAACTTCCGCGACGATGTGGAGCGCCAGCGTCGTCTTGCCCGAGGATTCCGGCCCGTAAACTTCGATGACACGGCCGCGCGGCAAGCCGCCGATGCCGAGCGCGATGTCGAGGCCCAACGACCCGGTCGACACCGACTCGATCTCGGCCACCTTTTGATTGGCGCCGAGCTTCATCACCGAGCCCTTGCCGAACGCCCGGTCGATCTGGCTCAAGGCAGCTTCGAGTGCTTTTTTGCGGTCCATTTCGTCCTGCTGTTCTACGACGCGAAGTGCCGAAACCATGTCTTTCGTGCTCCCTTATTTCACCAGCCCCGTGCGGCTGCAACGCGAGGACAAGTACGCGCTTCGTTCTCATTCCGCAATGTGTGGTTAAGATATTGTTTTAGAACGTATTTCAGACTCAAGTTCGAAATTTGTTCCATAAATCACGCGCACGAAATATCCCCTTGAAGAACGTAGAACAATTAATGCACAAGCGTCTGCGATCCGGATGCGTTGTGGACGGATCACGGAAACCGCGGAAAGCCGCCAAAGCCTCGCCACCCCCACGAGTCGCTCGATGAAAAAGAAGCCCTCAAGCCCCGCGCGCCGCCCGCAAGACGTCATGCACCGCTTCGATCGCCTGCTCGCAGCGATGGCGCCCAAGGCGCCCGCGCCGAAGGCGCCGACGCCCTCGAAACCCCGCGGCGCGAAGCGCACGGCTCACACCGGCAAGGCACGCCCGAAGTAACGCCGCAGCATCACGCCCAGCACGGCAAGCGCGGGCGCCGCAAGCAACACGCCCGCGCCGATCGCAAGCCCGCCGGCCAAGAACGCGATGCAAACCATCACTGCCGCGCAGTACCCGGCATCCCACGCCCCTTCCGCCGCCATATGAAAGCGAAGCGAACACGGGGACACCTTGGAAAGGTTGTACACCGCCGTCATCAGCGTCGGCACGTAGAAGCACATCGCAAAAACGCCGAGCGCATTCGCCGCGACCGCCGCTTCCGGCGACCCGAGGCTCGCCGCGCGCGCGACCGTGGCGGCGATCATGGCGGCGAACACGAACAGCACCGCATAGGCGCCGTGCCCGCCGTCGAGCCGTTTGCCGAGCAGCAATCCGCCCGCAGCCCCGGCAAGTGCAGCCAACGCCATCGCCCCACCGTACGCCGAGAAACTCGAACCGAGCGCGACGAACAAAGCGACCTGCCAGACGACGATGAACCCTGCGGTGAACCAGCC
>JAEUML010000164.1 GCA_016792785.1 Alphaproteobacteria bacterium | reverse complement strand
GCACTCGCGTCCGCCGCTGCCGATGCCGTGATCAACGCCGCTGCCTACACCGCCGTCGACAAGGCTGAAAGCGAACCTGAACGCGCCTTCGCGGTGAACCGTGACGGCGCGCGCACGTTGGCGGCCGAGGCCGCGCGACTGAACCTGCCGTTGATCCAGGTCTCGACCGACTACGTCTTCGACGGCACGAAGCAAGGCGCCTATGTCGAGGACGACCCGATCGCCCCCTTAGGCGTCTACGGCAAATCGAAGGCCGAAGGCGAAGCCGCTGTCCGCGCCGCCCACCCGACGGCGATTATCGTGCGCACCGCTTGGGTGTACGGTCGGGAAGGGGCGAACTTCGTCAAGACGATGCTGCGCCTCGCCGCCGAACGCGACGCGCTTCGCGTGGTCAACGATCAGCACGGCTGTCCCACCTACGCCGACGACCTCGCGGCGGGCCTGATCGCAATCGCCGCGCGGCCGACGCCGGGGACCTATCACCTGACGGGGACAGGGGCGACGACCTGGTATGATTTCGCGCGCGCAATCCTCGCCCGCGCCCTGAAGACCCCGCGCCTCGAACCGATCGCGACCGCCGAATACCCGACCCCCGCCCGCCGTCCGGCGAACGCCGTCCTCGATTGCAGCAAGGCCAAACGCACGTTCGCCGTTGAACTCCCCCCATGGAATGACGGATTGTCCCGCATGCTCGACGCCCACCTCGGCCGCGGAGTATCTGAATGAAGGGTATCATCCTCGCCGGCGGCCACGGCAAGCGCCTCTATCCGCTCACGCTGGCGATCTCGAAGCAGCTGCTGCCTGTCTTCGACAAGCCGATGATCTACTACCCTCTGTCGACGCTGATGCTCGCCGGCATTCGCGACATCCTGATCATCTCGACCCCGCACGACCTGCCGATGTTTCAGCGCGCGCTGGGCGACGGGTCCGAAGTCGGCGTGAACCTCACCTACGCCGCGCAACCGAAGCCCGAAGGGCTAGCCCAAGCCTTCATCATCGGCGCCAGCCATATCGGCAAAGACTCCGCCGCCCTCGCGCTCGGCGACAATCTTTTGTTTGGTCAGGGTCTGCAGGCGGTGGTGCAGCGCGCCGCCAGCCTGACGGAAGGTGGCCTCGTCTTCAGTTATCATGTCCCCGATCCGGAACGCTACGGCGTCGTCGAGTTCGACGCTGCGGGCCGCGCGATTTCGATCGTCGAAAAACCGGCGGCGCCGAAGTCGAACTGGGCCGTCATCGGTCTCTACTTTTACGACAACGGCGTGCTCGACGTCGCGCGCAACTTGAAGCCTTCGCCGCGCGGCGAACTCGAAATCACCGACGTCAACACCCACTATTTGCGCGCGGGCAAGCTCAAGGTCGAACGCTTGAGCCGCGGCTACGCCTGGCTCGACGCCGGCACGCACGATTCGCTGATCCAGTCGGGCGAATTCGTCCGCACGATCCAGCACCGCACGGGCCTGCAGATCGCCTGCCTCGAAGAAATCGCGCTCGACAAAGGCTGGCTCCAGGCCGCCCAAGTCGCCGCGCGCGCCGAGAAGCTGCGCGCCTCGGACTACGGCGCTTACCTCAAACAGATCCTGAAAGAGCGCGACGGCTCATGACGCTCGACATCCGCGCCCTCGCCATTTCGGACGTGAAGCTGATTACGCCGCGCCGCTTCGCCGACACGCGCGGCCACTTCGTCGAAACCTGGAACCGAAGGGTCTGGGCGGTGGCGGGCGTCGACGCCGCTTTCGTTCAGGACAGTCAGTCGCTCTCGACGCAGGTCGGCACCGTGCGCGGCCTCCACTTCCAAAGGCCGCCGCACGCCCAAGCGAAACTCGTCTCCGTCCTCAAGGGAAAGATCCTCGACGTCGTCGTCGATCTGCGCAAAGCCTCGTCCACGTTCGGCCGCCACGTCGCCGTCGAACTCGACGCCGACACCGGCGCGCAGCTCTTCGTCCCCCAAGGCTTTGCCCATGGCTTCTGCACGCTGGCGCCCGAAACGCTCGTCGCCTACAAAGTCGACGCGCACTACGCGCCCGAGTCGGATGCGGGCATCTTCTGGGCCGACGAAAGGCTTGGCATCGCCTGGCCCGTGGCTCAGGACCGTGCGCATCTCTCACCGAAAGACGCGGCCCTCCCGCGCCTGAAGGACATCGAAAGCCCGTTTTAGGAAGGATACGTCCGGGTGGACCTCTCGCGCTTCCTCGGTCAACGCCCGCCCGCAAAGTCCGCGGCCCCCGAAGCCGCCGACCCGCGCGCACTCCGCGGCGAGGGCGACGCGATCGCGGCCTCCGTCGCAAAGTTCTTGGAACGCACGGGCCTGTTCGACCGCGAAACCTACCTGCGCACTTATCCGGACGTCGCAAAGTCGGGCCTCGATCCGCTGCATCATTTCATACGTGTCGGCATTCACGCCGGCCGCAACTTCACAAGCCTCGAGACGATCGCCCGCCTCTGGCGCGAAGTCCTGCGCGCCCAAGATGCCGAGCCCGCGGCACCGCCTGCCGCGCCGCCGAACGCCCGCGCCGCGCTCTACGTTTCAAGCCTCGGCAATTTTTTCATGACCGAAATCGCCGAAGTCCTGAAGGCGGGCTTCGCCGACGCCGGCGTGCCTTGCACGATCATCGACGAGAACGCTGCCCCCTCGCGCGACGCCACACATCACATCGTCATCGCCCCGCACGAGTTCTTCGCCTTGGGCGAGGGCAAGCGTTGGGCAAACGACGCCTTCGTCGGTCGCGCGATCATGTTCTCGACCGAGCAAATCCAGACACACTGGTTCGCGCGCTCGCTCGTGTTTCTGACGCGGGCGAAGGCCGTCGCCGATATGAACGAACAGACCGCGGCGATCCTGCGCAAGGCAGGCGTCCGCGCCGTCGCCGTACAACCGGGCTTCAGCGAGAGCTTTGCACCGTTCAAGGCCGGGGCGCCTGCATCCGAGGCGTTGGAAAGCCTGCCTGCCGCCACGCGCAATTTCGACGAAGCGGCGAACCCCAGTCTAGCCGCCCGCCCACTCGACGTGTTGTTCCTGGGCTCGCATTCGCCGCGCCGGGAAAAGTGGCTTGCGGTCTATGCGGCGAAATTCTCCTCCCTGAACGCGTTCGTCTACCACACCAGAGTCCACCGCCCGCTTGGCCCCGCTCACAGCCCGATGGCCTCCTCCGCAACGACTTCGGCGCTGCTGCGGCGAAGCAAATTGCTGATCAACTTGCACCGCGACGAATACACGTATTTCGAATGGTGGCGCCTCATGCAGGCGTTTTGGCACAAGACGGCGGTCGTAACCGAAGCCTGCTTCCCGCACCCTCTCTTCAAGCCGGGCGTTCACTATTTCGAAGAAGCGCCGCGCCACATCCATCACTTGGCAGCCTGGCTCGCCACGACACCGGACGGCCAAGCCAAGGCCGAAGAAGTTCGCGTCCGCGCGTTCCAGACGCTGACCGCGCGCGCGACCGCAAGAGACGCGGCGCTTGCATTGCTGTATGCGGGAGGCGCCGCATGAACCTCTTCCCGCGCCCGCAGCGCACCGTCCGCGCGACCCCGCCGGCGTCGAAACCCGCGGTCAGCGTCGTGGTGACGCTCTACAACTACGCCCGCTTCATTGAGGAGTGCCTCGACTCGATCGCGGCGCAGACGGAACGGAACCTGCAACTCGTCGTCGTGGACGACGCCTCGACCGACGGCGGCTGCGCCGTCGTTGAGCGTTGGCTCGATGCCAACGCCGCGCGGTTCGCAGGCACGACGCTGATCGCGCACAATGAGAACATGGGCCTCTCCTATGCCCGCAACACGGCGTTTCTCGCGGCCGCCGCGGACCGCGTGTTCGTGATTGACGCCGACAACGCGCTCTATCCGCGCGCGATCGAACGTTGCAAGGCCGCAATGGACGCAGCCGGATCGGCGGGCGCCTACACCCAGCTCGAACTCTTCGGCGAGCGCACCGGTCTCGGCGAAGCCGATTTCTGGAGCAAAGACCGCTTCAGGCCCAAGAACTACGTCGATGCCATGGCGCTTGTCGCCAAGGACGCGTGGGCAAAGGCGGGCGGCTATACCCAGCTCGTGGCAAACGGCTGGGAGGACTACGACCTCTGGTGCAAGTTCGTGGAATTGGATTTGAAAATGACCTTCGTCCCCGAAATCCTTTGCCGCTACCGGACGCACGCCGCTTCGATGTCGGCGACCGAAACCAACCCGAATGCCGGCGCGCTCATCCTGCACATGTCGCTGCGCCACCCGTGGCTGGACTTGTGGTAAGACGCAGCAGATGAAACCGCTCCTCGAGTCCTCGCTGAAATCTCTGCCCTTCCTCCATCGCGGAAAGGTGCGCGACATCTACGCGGTGGGCGACGACAAGCTGCTCGTGATCCAGACCGATCGGCTGTCGGCATTCGATGTCATCTTGCCCGATCCGATCCCGGAAAAGGGTAGGGTGCTGACGCGACTCTCGTTGTTCTGGTTCGACAAGCTCGCGCACGTAATCCCGAACCATTTGACCGGCATCGCGCCTGAAACGGTCGTGGCCCCGAACGAGCGCGATCAAGTCGCAGGCCGCGCGATGGTCGTCAAGAAGTTGAAACCTTTGATGATCGAAGCGGTCGTGCGCGGCTATGTCGTGGGCTCCGGTTGGAAGGAATATCAGACCTCGGGCACGATCTGCGGCATCGAACTGCCGCGCGGCCTCGCACAGGCGGCTCAGCTGCCCGAGCCGATCTTCACACCCGCAACGAAGGCGCCGGCCGGCCAGCACGACGAGAACATCTCCTTCGCCGAGGCCGCCAAGATCGTGGGCGACCGTTACGCAGCCGAGGTGCGTGACGCCTCGCTGCGCCTCTACAAGGAAGCCGCCGCCTATGCTGCAACACGCGGCATCATCATCGCCGACACGAAGTTCGAGTTCGGTACGGACGCGTCGGGCAAGGTGCACCTGATCGACGAAGCGCTGACGCCGGACTCGTCCCGCTTCTGGCCGAAATCCGAATACCGCACCGGCATCAGCCCGCCGTCCTTCGACAAGCAATTCGTCCGCGACTGGCTCGAATCTCAACCCTGGAACAAGAAGGCTCCAGCCCCCCACTTGCCGCCGGACGTTCTGATGAAGACGTCGGAGAAGTACCAAGAAGCGCTCCGCCTCTTGATGGGCTGAAGCTACCGAAACAACGCCCTGAGCGCCGCCATCGTGGTCTCAAGCGGCGCGGCCTTCGCGGCGAACGCTTGCGCTGTGGCGCCTGCTTTCTGCGCCGCGTCGCGCATAGCGGGGTCGTGCGCCCGCTCGACCGCCTCGCGAAAACGCTGCGCCTCGAACGACGCCAGCACAATACCCGCTCCCATCGCTTCGAGGGCGCGCGCGGTCGCCTGCGCTTCGTAGTGGCGCGGATAGACGATGTGCGGCCGCCCGGCGGCGAAGGCAGCATGCGTAAAGCCGCTGCCGCCATGCGAAAACACCGCGCTCGCCTGCGGCAGGATCTCGCCAAGCTGTGGAGCGCTGTCATAGATGGTCACGCCGCGGCTCCGCATCACGGCAGCCCGCGCACCGAGTCTTCCGCGGAAATAGGCTTGCGCCGCCGGCCCGAAGTCCATGAGCGCATGCGCGATCTCGCCGGCGAGCGCGGCATCCGCCGCCGAATAGGCAAAGAGCCGCCTCTGCGCCGGCAGCGGCGACAGCGGCGGCACGCTCTCAATCGGACCCTGCACGGCCTCGCGCCGCCGCCCGCGGTACATGTCGAGTTCGGGAAACGTAAACACACCGCGAAAGGCGCCGCGAAACGGTTCGGTGATCGCGCGCGGGGCTTCGCGCCCCAGATCGCGCAGCGCTTCTTGCACGGCCGCCAGCACTGAAGGTTGCTGAGGCTGAGGTTCACCGCGCCCCTCGTCATACCGCGGGAACACGTCGGCATCGGCGGGCGGCACCACGAATCCGTTGCCCACGAATGCGGCCGGAATGCGCCCGAACGCCGCGAGCGCGGCGCCGGGTGCATGTTCGCACACGATGAGGTCGGGCTTCACCGTGTCGAACAACTGATCCCACGCTGTGATCATCGCGCGCGCGTTGGCAGCCGAACCGAAGCCGTTGCCGGCCAGGATGTCGGCATAGCTGCCGCTCGCGTCCTTCGGCAGGGCAGGCGTGGGCCAAAACGGCGCCGCGAGAACTGGCGCCTCGATCTCGGCGAGAGCCGCACGCGTGAGCATCGTGTCGCGCAGCGCAAACACCGGCTTCGCACCTTCGGCCTTCGCCGCGAGCGCGATCGCTTTCAGCGCCGGCAGATGGCCAAGCCCTTCGCCGAGCTCCCACGCCAGAAGGATTGTCTTACCATGGAGCGCCAAGCCGGGACCCCTGAGTCTACGAGTGCGCCATTCTTAGACCGCGCCCGCGGCAAAAGAAAAAGGCGCGGTCACCCGCGCCTGTTGAGTTTGAGGGGCATGCTAGGCACGTCAACAATTCGTCGGCGCTCCATAAGCGGCGCACAAGCGCGCCTGCTCTTGCTGCACCGATTGGAACAATCCGAACAAGGCCGTATCCGGATCATACTTCCGGTGGCGGTCCTTCAGGCTTGCGGGCACGCCGAAGTAATAGGTCAACCCGCCCATGATGCTGTGATAGTCGTCGTCGCCCCATACGCCCTGCGCGTTGAACGCGAGGCCGGGCAACGCGGCAAAGCCCGGCTGCCACTCGGTGCCGACGCGTCCATAGACGCGGTCGTCTTCGAGCATGCCGCCGCCGGAGATGTAGAAATTGTTGGTCACATACCAACGCAGATCGATCGAGCCGAACGCGGCGTCGCCGAGCCCGCTCGAGAACTGATAACCCGCGGTCGCTGCGATCGTCAGGCTCGAGAGATAGAACTCGCCCTCCGCGCCCACGCGCGTCACATCGAACGCGAAGTCGGGCGACTCGGCGTATCCGCCGAACACGCCGATCAGGTACGAGTCCGGATCGCGCATGAACAGATGGCCGGCCGCACCCATGTAGTCGTGCCCGTCGACCGCGCCGCCCCCGGCTTCGATCTGCAGACCGAAACTCTCGCCCAAGGGCGCCGTGAACGCGCCCTGCACCTGCCAAGAATACTCGTCGATGATGTTGCCGAACGAGCCCGAAACCTTGAGGTTCGGCTCCGCCACGGCAGGATCGTCAGCGCGTGCCGCTGAAGCGCCGAACCCGAACAAGGCCGCAACCGTGATCGGCTTCCAATAGCGCTTCACCGCCCCGGCGACACGCGCATTCCACCCCATGACTGATTTCTGATCGACCGGAACGAGGCTCGCCGCCGGCAACCCGAAGCCGACGCGCACGGCCGGACACTCCGCCGTCTCGCCTGAAAACGCCGCCGCCACCGCGCCGAGCACCGCCCGTTCGATCGCGGCCAACTCGGCCACCTTGACCTTTTCGCCAACCACGACGCGCGCGGAGTCCAGCGTCACGAAATATGTGCGCAGCCGCGGCGCGTAGTAGAGCCCGCGGACCTTGCCGTCGAGCGACGCGCGCACCGAATGGCTTGCCGCGACCAGAGCTTTCGCCCGGCCGAGCGCGTTCGTCGGATCGTAGACGATTTTCGAACCCGCAAACTTCGCGACGAGCTTTTCAAGGCTCTTCGGCGAGAGCAGGCTCGACACCGCGTGGAACCGCACCTTGACGTGCGAAACCCCGGCGGCGCGTACCGCGCTGATCACATTGGCCCGCAAGTCGCGCTGCCCGCGCGATGCGGACGCGTGTACGACCAACTCTGTTTTCTGCTTCGTCTCTGACCACACGGCCGCGAACACTGGCCCCGCAATGGAGCGCAGAGCGTCTGCGATGTGCGAATCGAGAGAAGGCGACGAATGCGTGCTCATCAAAAACCCCCAACTGGTTCTTGAGCCCAACCGTCCCGAACAATACTGACCGCTTTTTCTTTGGGTACAAGAATCGCTGTGTCGGCCCTGCCGATTCGCCCGCGAATCAGAGTTTAGGTTATCGCTGTGCCGTCGAAGTAACAGTTCAAGGGCATAAAGACACAGTCACCAGTTGAATCACGGGGACACCGCCAATCAAGGCGCGTTTCTTGGCGATCTCTTGGGTGACGCAAAGCATCCGCCGCGCTCTACAATCAGAAACGAGAGGCCAATCAGGTTACTAGCCGTGACGATTCAAGCCGTCTCGCAAGCCGAAAGGGCTGCTGAGCGTTGCCGAGACCCTCTCCTGTTAGGCGAAAACGGAAGCTGCGAGGGCGGACCGATTTCAGCTCGCGTTTTCCTTGACAGCCAAGACGCAGAGCCTGCAGCGCTTCCTTGATTCGGGCGCGACATGCCACCGGAAGTGAGTCCAGGTTTCCTCAATTCCGCAGTATTGTGCCGTTCGTTTTGGTTGATCCGGCCTGCCATTTACCGGTTAAGTTGTGCCCGCCTTCCGCGAGCGCCTGAACAGGGGCCGCTGATCCGCACCCGCTCATCGGCTATGACTTCCCGCATGGTGAAGGAAACCCGCGCCCCATGATTGACCGCCGCAAGAACAGCCGCACCGTGAGAAGCCCGCGTGGAACCGACATCACGGCCAAGAGCTGGCTCACCGAAGCGCCGCTCCGCATGCTGATGAACAACCTCGACCCCGAGGTCGCGGAGAATCCGGACGAACTCGTGGTCTACGGCGGCATCGGCCGCGCCGCGCGCGACTGGGCGTCGTTCGACGCGATCGTGAGCGCGCTGCGCAAGCTCGAGAACGACCAAACACTGCTCGTGCAATCCGGCAAACCGGTCGGCGTCTTCCGCACGCACCCCGACGCCCCGCGCGTACTCATAGCGAACTCGAACCTCGTGCCGCATTGGGCGACCTGGGCCCACTTCAATGAGCTCGATCGAAAAGGCCTCATGATGTACGGCCAAATGACGGCGGGCAGTTGGATCTACATCGGCAGCCAAGGAATAGTTCAAGGCACGTACGAAACGTTTGTGGAGGCCGGCCGCAAGCACCACAGCGGTGATCTCGCGGGCAAATGGATATTGACGGCGGGCCTTGGCGGCATGGGCGGCGCACAAGCGCTCGCTGGCACGATGGCCGGTGCCAGCATCCTCGCCGTCGAAGTTCGCCAAAGCCGCATCGAGAAACGCCTGGAGACGAAGTACCTCGACACCTGGACCGCATCCCTCGACGAAGCGCTCGCGCTCATCAAGAAATCTTGCGCCGAGAAAAAGCCGCTCTCCGTCGGCTTGCTCGGCAACGCCGCAGAGATCTACCCCGAACTCGTCAAACGGGGCGCCAAACCCGATCTCGTCACGGACCAGACATCGGCCCACGACGTCCTCAACGGCTACTGCCCGAAGGGCTGGACCGTCGCCGAGTGGGAAGACCGCATCCGCACCGATCCGAAGGGCGTCGAACGCGCCGCCCGCGCCTCGATCAAGGAACACGTCGACGCGATGCTGGCGTTTTCGAAGCGCGGCATCGCGACGTTCGACTACGGCAACAACATCCGCCAAGTCGCAAAGGAAGAGGGCGTCGCGAACGCGTTCGACTTCCCGGGCTTCGTCCCCGCCTACATCCGCCCGCTGTTCTGCCGCGGCGTCGGCCCATTCAGATGGGCCGCACTCTCGGGCGACCCGGAAGACATCGCCAAAACCGACGCCAAGGTGCGCGAACTGATCCCGCGCGACCGACATTTGCACAATTGGCTCGACATGGCGGCCCAACGCATCAAGTTCCAAGGCCTGCCTGCGCGCATCTGCTGGGTGGGCTTGGGCGACCGCCACCGCTTAGGGCTAGCGTTCAACGAAATGGTGGCCTCGGGTGAACTCAAAGCCCCGATCGTCATCGGCCGCGACCACCTCGATAGCGGCTCGGTCGCGAGCCCGAACCGCGAGACCGAAGCGATGAAGGACGGCACCGACGCCGTCTCCGACTGGCCGCTCCTCAACGCGCTTCTGAACTGCGCCAGCGGCGCCACCTGGGTCTCGCTCCACCACGGCGGCGGTGTTGGCATGGGCTTCTCGCAACACGCCGGCATGGTCATCGTCTGCGACGGCACGAAAGAGGCGGCCAAGCGCATCGAACGTGTCCTCTGGAACGACCCCGCCACGGGCGTCATGCGTCACGCCGACGCCGGCTACGACGAAGCGATCGCCTGCGCGAAGGAACACAAGTTGGATCTGCCGATGCTGGGGTTCAGGTGAAGCGATCGTACGCGCTGACATCCGAAGGTGGGCGCTTGCCCTGGGAGCGCAGGCGTCCCGCCTGCTCTTCAAACACATCCAACGTCCAAAGCGCGTCGAGTCACGAAGAGCAGGCGGGACGCCTACGCTCCCAGGGCAAGCGCCTTTCCATCAATGCGAGCGGTCTATGACCACCCTCACCCCCGGCCACGCCAATCTCACCACGCTCCGCAAGATAGCGCGCGAGAAGTTGCCGTTCGATCTCGATCCCGCCTGCCGCGCGGGCGTCGACGCCTCGCGCAAGGTCGTCGAGAACATCTTGACCAAAGACGACCCCGTCTACGGCATCAACACCGGCTTCGGCCAACTCGCGAGCACGCGAATCCCAAAGGACAAGCTCGCCGAACTCCAGAGCAATCTCGTGCTCAGCCACGCGACCGGCACCGGCGAGATGCTCGGCGACAAAACCGTGCGCCTGATCCTCACGCTGAAAATCTTGGGCCTCGCCCGCGGCTATTCCGGCGTCCGCTGGATCGTGATCGAACGGTTGAAGAAATTCCTCGACTACGACCTCCTGCCGCAAATCCCGGTGAAGGGGTCCGTCGGTGCCTCGGGCGACCTCGCCCCGCTCGCGCATCTCGCCTGCGCACTCATCGGCGTCGGTAAGGTCAAATATCGCGGCTATGAAGCGAACGCGAGCGACGCACTGCAGCGCGCCGGCCTCGAACCTCTGACGTTGGAGGCGAAAGAAGGTCTCGCGCTCATCAACGGCACGCAGGTCTCGACCGCGCTCGCACTCCAAGGCTTATTCGCGGCCGAGAACATCTTCTCCGCAGCCCTCGTTTCGGGCGCACTCACGACCGACGCGATCAAGGGCTCGGACACGCCGTTCGACCCGCGCATCCACGCCGTGCGCGGCCACAAAGGCCAAACCGACGCGGCAGCGGCGCTTAGGTCGCTCATGGCGGGCAGCGAAATCCGCCACAGTCATGAGGTCGGCGACGATCGTGTGCAGGACCCGTACTCGATCCGCTGCCAGCCGCAGGTGATGGGCGCATGCCTCGACGCGCTCCGCCACGCCGCGTCGATCCTCGAAATCGAAGCGAACGCCGTCAGCGACAACCCGCTCGTCTTCGCCGACAAAGGCGACATCCTCTCCGGCGGCAACTTCCACGCCGAACCGGTGGCGCTCGCGTCCGACCATCTCGCCCTCGCGCTGGCCGAGATCGGCGCCCTCGCCGAACGCCGCATCGCGCTCCTCATCGACAAGAACCTGACCGCGGGTCTGCCGGGCTTCCTGGTAAAGGACGGTGGCCTGAACTCGGGCTTCATGATCGCGCATGTCACGGCGGCCGCGCTCGCCTCCGAGAACAAGTCGCTCGCTCATCCCGCCAGCGTCGACTCGCTCCCAACGTCGGCAAACCAAGAGGACCACGTCTCGATGGCGACGTTCGCCGCGCGGCGCCTCTCCGACATGCACGCAAACTCCAGCGGCATCATCGGCATCGAACTCTTGGCCGCCGCGCAAGGAATCGAATTCCGCCGCCCGCTGAAATCCTCGAAGGTGCTCGAAGCCGAACTCGCCGCCATCCGCGAGAAGGTCGCCTTCTACGACAAGGACCGCTTCTTCGCCCCCGACATCGCCGCCGCCCGCGCGCTGGTCGACAGCGGACGGTACCGCGCCGCCGTCGACGGCCACATCCACTTGCCGTCGGGCACATGAGCGCGCCCCCGCTGTTTCACCTGACGCGCGGCCAGGCGCCGCTCTTCGTCAGCTTCCCGCACTCCGGCACCTACATCCCGCCGGAGATCGCAGCCCGCATGACGCCGGTGGCGCTCACCACGCCCGACACCGATTGGCACGTGCCGAAGCTCTATTCGTTCCTGGATGCGCTGGGGGCCAGCCGCATCGAAGCGACGCACTCGCGCTACGTGGTGGACCTCAACCGCCCGCCTGACGACAAGGAACTCTACGCCGGTCAAAAGAAAACGGGCCTCGTCCCCACCGACACGTTCAAAGGCGAACCGCTCTACGGCGACGGTGAAGCGCTAACCGGCGAGGAAGTGATCGCCCGCCGCAAGTACTGGCAGCCCTATCACGACGCGCTCGCCCAAGAACTCTCGCGCCTGAAGGCGATCCACGGCAGCGTCATCCTGTGGGACGCGCACTCGATCGAGAGCGTCCTGCCGTCGCTGTTCGAAGGCCGCTTGCCCGACCTCAATCTCGGCACGTTCGACAACAAGTCCTGCGACAAAGACATCGCCGACGCCACGTTCGCCGCCGCGCAAGCGACCGGCTTCAACGCCGTCCTGAATGCGCGCTTCAAAGGCGGCTTCATCACGCGCAACTACGGCGCCCCGAAGAAGGGCGTGAACGCGGTCCAACTCGAAATGGCGCAAACCATCTACATGGACGAAGGTCCGCCCTTCACCTACCGTCCCGACAAGGCGGCAAAGGTCACGACCGCCATCCGCACAATGATCGCCGCGGCGATGGAAGCGCTTTAACGCCGAGTTCGCGCCATGTGGGGTCTGATCGCCGCGTTTGTCATCAGCATCGTCATCGTAGTCACATCGATTTACTACCGTCGCAAAGGATCGAAAGCGTTATTCGCTGCCCAACCACCTGGTGCGGTTTTCGGTGAGGTAGACGTCGCGGGTCGCTCCACAAAGAACTGGCTCACGCGCTGGGGTGTTGGCCGCGGCCTGAGGGTGTCCGTCACGAAGGAAGCGTTGGTCGTCCACCCGCAGTTCCCGTCGACTTTGAGCTTCGCGCCGGAACTGTTCGATCTTGAACACGTCATTCCGCTTGCGTCGGTGGTCTCGATTACCAAAGCGAACTGGTGGCTGCTTTCACGTCCGGCACTTGCAATCACTTTCGAAAGGGACGGAGAACGGCGGTCGATCGAACTCGCATTGCGTGACCCCGGTCCCTTTTTGATGGCGATGCGTGGCGAGTGGCCATGATCGGCGCCAAGTGTAAGAAATCGACAACCTCCAACTTACCGACCAGTGAGATGATGTAAATTTCCGGGCGCGGCGCCCGCGCGCTCAGAAAAGGACCAGATGATCAACGCCCTCGACTGCATCAAGCTCAACGTCGCCGACATCGCAACCGCCGCGACGTCGATCGAGCGCCTTCTCGGTCGCACGGTGATCGCAGGCGAAGAGAACGCGACCGTCCGCCTTGACAACATGACGCTCGAACTCGCGCCGTCGGAGGACGGCAGCGAAGGCCTCGCGGGCCTCGCCTTCGAGATCGAAAACGCCGACGCGGCGTTCCGTACCTGCGAGCGCCGCGCGCTGAAACCCGCCGCACCCGTTGCCTTCGCCGAAACAGACGAGACCGGCGTGCTGCACGAAGGCCGCCACATCGACCTCGACGGCGAAGCGACGTTCGGCGTACCGATCAGCTTGATCGAACGCGCGAAATGCGGGCGTCCGTTCCCGCGCGCGAACGCGATCGGCGAGGGGGCGGTCACCGGCCTCGACCACGTCGTCGTCCGCACGACGCACCCGAACCGCGCCGCCGCGCTCTACGGCGCGCGTCTCGGCCTCGACATGCGCCTCGACCGCACGGAACCGAAGTGGGGCGCGCGGCTGATGTTCTTCCGCGCAGGCGACCTCATTATCGAAGTCGTACACAATCTCGCCGACGAACCGTCCGACACGCCCGACAAACTATGGGGCCTCTCCTGGCGCGTCCAAAACATCGAAGCCGCCAACGCCCGCCTCAAGTCCTCAAACTTCGACGTCAGCGAAATCCGCCCCGGCCGCAAACCCGGCACCCGCGTGTTCACCGTGAGAAACAACACGCTCGGCGTGCCGACGCTGATGATAGAACCCGCGTAGCAGAACGC
>JAEUML010000086.1 GCA_016792785.1 Alphaproteobacteria bacterium | reverse complement strand
TACGCCGCGTCTGCGACCACGCGATTGCGGCCGTCGCGCTTGGCGCGGTAGAGCGCCTGGTCGGCGCGCTTGAGCAGCCCCTCGGGCGTGTCGCTCGTGCCTTCGCTGGCCGTCACGCCGATCGAGATCGTGACCGGCAGCTGCCCGGGGGCCGGCGAGATGCGGAACGGCGCATCGGCGACCGCCTGGCGCAAGCGCTCGGCGACCATGTAGGCGAAGTTCAAATCCGTGTCCGGCATCACGACCACGAACTCTTCCCCGCCATAGCGGCACGCCAAATCGATGCCGCGCACGTTCGCCGAAATGCGGTTCGCAAACTCGCGCAACACCTCGTCGCCCACGTCGTGGCCGTGCGTGTCGTTCACCTGCTTGAAGAAGTCGATGTCGAGGATCAGGAACGACACGGGCTTGCCCGTCGCGTTCGCGTTGCCGATCAGCGTGCCCAGATGGCGCGACATGTAGCGCCGGTTGAACAAACCCGTCAGCTGATCCGTGATCGCCATTTCAAGCGACAGCTGCAGAGAATGGCGCAGCTTGTCGGAATAACGCTTGCGGCGAAGCTGCGTGCGCACCCGCGCGACGAGCTCGTTCCGTTCCACCGGACGCATCAGATAATCGTTGACCCCGATATCGAGCGCACGGATGAGGCGCTTCAAATCGCCTTCGTCCACGATCGTCAGGATCGGCGTCTGGCGCGTCGCCTCAAGGCTGCGCAGCGTCGCGCAAAAGCGCAGGCCGTCTTGCCGGTCGAGAGACAGACTCACGATCACGAGGTCGTAGTCGCCGCCCCGCGCCCGCACGACGGCTTCCGTCGTCTGCGGCACGACTTCCACGTCGTGATCGCGCCCCAGCGTCTCGGAGATTCGCTGCGCGCCCTGTTCGCGGTCTTCGACGATGAGAATGCGCCCGCGCCCGGGAAGCTCGGTCAGCACGCTCTCGCTGCCTTCGACAAGGCCCATGCTCTCGCCCGTCGCCTGGCGCAGGCGAAGCTCGTCGACCATCGTCTTCAAGCGCACGAGACTGCGCACACGCGCGAACAGCGCCACGTCGTTGACCGGTTTCGTCAGAAAGTCGTCGGCGCCGGCTTCAAGCCCCTGCACCCGATCGGACACTTGGTCGAGCGCCGTCACCATCACGACCGGCAAATGCGCGCTCTGCGGATTGGTCTTGATGCGCTTGCAGACCTCAAACCCGTCCATGCCCGGCATCATTACGTCGAGCAGAACGATGTCGGGGCTTTCCTTTTCGATCGCGGCCAGCGCCTCGGGCCCCGAGCCCGCCGTCACGACGTCGAAATACTCTGCCCCGAGTTTCGCCTCGAGCAGTTTCACGTTTGCGGGAATGTCGTCGACGACCAGAACGCGCGCCGTCATGAGACCAAGCCCCCTCTAGGCCAAGAAGCGGCGAATGGTCTCGAGAAAATGCATCACCGAAATCGGCTTCGAGATGTATGCCTCGCAGCCCCCCTGGCGGATCTTCTCTTCGTCCCCCTTCATCGCGAACGCCGTGACCGCGATGACCGGAATGCGCTTGAGACCGTCGTCCTCTTTGAGCCACTTCGTGACTTCGAGGCCCGAGACTTCCGGCAACTGGATGTCCATCAGGATCAGGTCGGGCACGTGCTTGCGCGCGAGATCGAGCGCTTCGAGCCCGTCGCGCGTCTGAATGGTCTTGTAGCCGTGCGCGTCCAACAGATCATGGAAGAGCTTCATGTTGAGCTCGTTGTCTTCCACGATGAGGACGGTCTTCGCTCTGGCGTCCATGTTTCTCTCCGGGCGCGGGACCCTCGGGGGCCTGCTTCTTGTCATCGAATCCTCCCGTTCGCGTACGCGCACGGGTAGCCCGATTTTCGCGCCATAGTTGACCCGAATAATGTTAAATAAGCTTTGCGGGACGCCGCAAGAAACCGGCAGACGCGCCGACCCTACAGGAACTGCAAGTCTAAGGCGAAACGCCCATGAAACGAGCGCAGGCCGAGCAAATGTCTGAACGCGCCTTAACATTCCTGGCGGAGCGCCCGTCCGACCTTCAGCGCTTCTTAACCGCCAGCGGTCTTGACGCGAACGATCTGCTTGATAGGTCCGACGACAAGGCGATTCTCGGCGCCGTGCTCGGATTCGTCGCAGGCGAAGAATCGCTCGCCAAGGACTTCTCGGAGGCGGAGGGGTTGAAGCCCGGCGCGCTGCAGCAAGCGTGCGCCACGCTGGACCCGCACGGTTCCAGCGCATGGTAGAGGGCATCCGAATCGACCCGGCCCGCCCGCTGATCATCAGCGACGCCGACGAGGTTCTTCTACAGTTCATGGCGGGGCTCGAACGTTTCCTCGACCGCCACGCCTGCTACATGGACTTCGCCTCGTTTCGCATCCACGGCAACGTGAAGCACCGCGCAAGCGGGGACACGGTGGAGGACGAAACGGTGACGGGGCTTCTCAAGGCGTTCTTCGCCAGCGAAACGGGAACGCTCGAAGCGGTACCGGGCGCGGCTGCGGCGCTCGCTGATTTGAGCAAACACGCCCAAATCATCATCCTCTCGAACCTCCCCGAAACCTCGCGCTTGGCCCGCATCGAGAACCTGCTGGGCCACGGCATCGACTATCCGGTCATCGCCGGAAAAGGCCCGAAGGGCGA
>JAEUML010000076.1 GCA_016792785.1 Alphaproteobacteria bacterium | reverse complement strand
CGCCTATGCCGAGATCTATTTCGGGGACAAGGCGCCGCCGTCGATGCTGCAGGTCGAGGGCGCGAAGGACATCGTCGTCGAGTTCAACTCGCTGTCGAAGACCTATGCGATGCCGGGCTGGCGCATGGGGTTTGCGGCGGGGAATGAGCGACTGATCCATGCACTCGGCCGCATCAAGTCCTATCTCGACTATGGCGCGTTCACACCGATCCAAGTGGCGGCGGCGGCCGCGTTGAACGGACCGCAGGATTGCGTCGAGGAGATGCGCGCGATCTACAAAGGGCGGCGCGACGCCTTGATCGACAGTTTTGCGCGCGCCGGGTGGGCCATTCCGTCGCCGGAAGCGTCGATGTTCGCGTGGGCGCCGATCCCTGAGGCGTTCCGGCCGTTGGGCTCGCTCGCGTTCTCAAAGCTTCTGCTCGAACATGCGAAGGTCGCGGTCGCGCCCGGCATCGGGTTCGGCGAATACGGCGACGGGCACGTGCGTATCGCGCTGGTCGAGAACGAGCAGCGCATCCGTCAGGCCGCGCGCACTGTGCGCAAATTCCTGGCCCAAGGGCCCTCCATCATCGAAGCGCAAGCCGCCAGGAACGCTGCCCAATGAAGCCCCCCCAATGAAACCGCTACGCGTGGGCCTTGCGGGCCTCGGCACCGTCGGCGCCGCGGTCGCCAAGATCGTCGCCGAACAGGGAACGGCGCTGGCCTCGCGCTGCGGGCGGCCGCTGGAACTGACCGCGGTCAGCGCGCGCGACAAGGCGCGCGATCGCGGTGTGTCGCTGACGAAGGCCGAGTGGTTTTCTGATCCGCTGAAGCTGGCCACATCCGCGCAGATCGACGTGTTCATCGAGCTGATGGGCGGGGAGGGCGATCCGGCGAAGGCCTCCGTCGAGGCGGCGCTCGCACGCGGCGTGCCGGTCGTAACCGGCAACAAGGCGCTGCTCGCGCATCACGGTGTGGCGCTGGCCAAGGCCGCGGAGGCGAAGGGCGTCGCGCTGAACTACGAAGCGGCGGTCGCAGGCGGCATTCCGATCGTCAAAGCGCTGCGCGAGGGCTTGGGCGCGAACCGCGTCGAGCGCGTCTACGGCATCCTGAACGGGACCTGCAATTACATCCTGACGACGATGGAAGCGTCGGGCCGCGCATTCGCCGACGTGCTGGGCGAAGCGCAGAGGCTTGGCTACGCCGAAGCCGATCCGACGTTCGACATCGGCGGGATGGACACGGCTCACAAGCTCTGCCTGCTCGCCGCCGTCGCGTTCGGCAATGCGCCGGCGCTCGACGGCATTCACGTCGAGGGGATCGAGCGCATCTCGCCGATGGACATCATGTTCGCGCGCGAGTTCGGATTTCGTATCAAGTTGCTCGGCGTGGCGAGCCGCGCGGACAGCGGTATTGAGCAGCGCGTGCATCCGGCGATGGTGCCGCTCGGCACGCCGCTTGCCGACGTCGACGGCGTCTTCAACGCGGTCGTCGCCGACGGCGATCTCGTCGGTAAGTCGGTGTACGAAGGGCGCGGCGCGGGCGCGGGGCCAACGGCCTCGGCGGTGATGTCGGACCTGCTCGACATTGCGCGTGGAGTCCGTCTGCCGACGTTCGGTGCGCCTGCCGCCACGATCGCGCGGCCGAAGCTTGCGGCGATGGGCGACCATCAGGGTGCGTGTTACTTGCGGTTTACGGTGATCGACCGGCCGGGCGTGATCGCCGTGTTGTCGCGCTGCCTCGCCGATCAGGCGGTGTCGATCGAAAGCATGCTGCAGCGCAGCCGCGCGCCAGGCGAGCCCGTGCCGGTCGTCATGATCACGCATGAGGCGCGCGAGGCGGCCATGACGAAGGCGCTTGCCGCCATCGTCGCCGCCGGCGTCGTGACCGAACAACCCGTGATGATTAGGATGGAGCGGTTTTGAGGTTGCTCACCCTGGAGCGCGCAACTGCAAGGCAGCGAGTAAGAGACTAAGAGGGGAACCATGAAGGACACGCATCACGACGCCACCGGCCTTGAGCGCATTCTGACGCTGGAGCTCGCGCGCGTTACCGAGGCCGCGGCGATTGCCGCTTACGAACAGGTTGGGCGCGGCAACGAGCATGACGCCGATCAGGCAGCGGTCGATGCGATGCGGACCGCGCTCAATCTCTGCAATTTCGAAGGGACCGTCGTGATCGGCGAGGGCGAGCGCGACGAGGCGCCGATGCTGTTCATCGGCGAGAAGGTCGGCACGGGGAAGGGGCCCAAGGTCGACATCGCGCTCGACCCGCTCGAAGGCACCACGCTGACCGCGAAGGCGATGGCCAATGCGCTCGCCGTGGTCGCGATTGCGGAAGGCGGAAGCCTTCTGCATGCGCCCGACACCTACATGGACAAGATCGCCATCGGCGGCGGTTACCCCGAAGGCATCGTCGATCTCGATGCCGATCCGCGCGACAACATCAAGGCGCTGGCCAAGGCCAAGGGCGTGCCGGTGCGCGAGATCACCGCGTGTATTTTGGACCGCCCGCGCCATGCGGACTTGATCGCCAAGGTGCGCGAGGCGGGTGCTTCGATCCGCCTGATCTCCGACGGCGACATCGCGGGCGTGATCCATTGCAGCGACCCGGACACCGGCATTGACATCTATCTCGGCCAAGGCGGCGCGCCGGAAGGCGTGTTGGCGGCGGCGGCGCTGCGCTGCGTCGGGGGGCAGATCCAAACGCGGCTCGTCTTCCGCAACGACGACGAACGCACGCGCGCGCACCGCATCGGCATCACGGACCTCAATCGCAAGTACAAGACGATGGACCTCGCCTCCGGCGACGTGATGTTCGCGGCCACAGGCGTCACCGACGGCTCGATGCTCGAAGGCATTCACAAGGTCGGCAATTTCATGACGAGCCACACGATCGTCATGCGCTCCAAGACGCGGACGGTGCGTTGGATCAAGGCACGGCATGTGATCAAGGGGAGTTGACGCCGCTTGCGTCGGCGAGGGCGGGGGCGCAACGTGCGATCGCATGACCGCGGGCCCGATCACGCTCGATACGCCCAACTATGTGTTGCGCACGCTGTCCGAGCGCGACGTGAGCGAGATGTGGACTCATTGGCTGGCGGATGCTGAGACGGCGCGGCTTTTGAATGCCAAGCCGCGCGCCTTCAGCCTGGACGAACTGCGCGCCTATGTGGCGAGCTTCGATTCGAAGACCAGGTTTCTGTTCGGCATATTCGATAAGCAGACGAGTGCACTTGTTGGGCTACGTTCGATTTACGTCGACACGGGCCGGCGCGAATTTCTCGACAACGTGTTGATCGGTCCCTTGGAGGCGCGCGGCAAGCAAGCGCGCCATGAATCGTCGAGCGCGGTGTGGCGCTACTTCTTCGAGACCCGCGATCTGGTGCGCGCCCGCGGCACGATCTTGGCCGAAAACAAGCACATGTTGGCGGTCGCGACGCGGCGAGGCTGGGTCCACGAACGCACGAGCCACGTGCCCTCGGCGACCGGCGCGGGGCTCGTTGAAGTGCACCACGTCGTTCTCGATCGGGACACGTGGCGGCGGTTGCATGGGGACGCGGTGTAACGGCCGGCGCTCGTTTCCGGTGTTTGCGTGTGCCGCCGCTAGGGCGCGTCCTTCATCGTACCGTCGCCGCAGTCACCTTGTGCGCACGTGTTGGGCCCTGTCGTTCGGGCGGTGTTGGCGATGGCTCGGATGGCGGCGAGGGTGGCGTTCTTGTCGGTCAGGCTGAGGCCCTCCTTGAACACAGTGGCGCGGAGGGCCAGTTGCGTCGCATCGTCCATGCGCACGCAGCCGTCGAAATAGGTGATCTTGTTGCGGACGTTCGTGTAGCGCCACTCGAGGACGCGTCCGGAGGGCAGGTTCTCTTTCTCCGAGAACGCGATGCCTTCTAAGTCCTCCGGGTTCGCGCGGGCGACGACCAGGATCGTGCCCAGCGTCATGTGTTGCAGGCGCGCGGCGCCGTTCTCTTGGCTGAAACTCTCCAGCGTCCACGCGTCCGGCAGGGTGAAGGCGATGCCCTGCTTCGTTTCGACGATCTTCGTGGCCGCGAGGGCGACCGGCGAAAGGGTGGCGCCCAGCGTCGCCAGTGCGATGATCCGCACGAAACGGTTCATGGCCTCAAACCCCCGCGTTGTGCCCCCCGAGTCGGCGGCTGCTCATGGGTAGCAGGGCGCGGGCGGCGTTTCGAGGGGCGAGCGCTCCCCCTTAGTAGGGCATGCGAAACGTAATCGACGCGGAATGGAACGAGGCGTCGTCGAAGATCCAATCCGCGCTGTCGACCCAGGTGTAGCGGTAGCGTGCGCCGACGAGGATGTTCGAGCCCACATCGAATTCGATGCCCGCATCGGCGTGGGCAGAGAAGACGAAATCGGATGTGCTCTCGTTGACCGGGATGCCGGCGACACTGTCGACGCTCGCCTCGTACCAAAGTCCGCCGACGCCTCCGCCGACATAGGGCATGAACTCGCCGATGCGGGGGCGCACCACGGCGTTGACATAGATCGGCAAAGTCTGGATGTCG
>JAEUML010000003.1 GCA_016792785.1 Alphaproteobacteria bacterium | reverse complement strand
AACATTTCCGGCAAGACGGTGAGGACGGTCGCGGCCCAGGTCATGGCGCGGCCCCCTGATCGTCGGCGGTCAGAACGGCGAGGCCGGTTTCGGAGAGGACGATGCGGCCTTCGTCCACGTCGACCTTGGGCACCATGCTGTCGGCGAAGGGGACGAACGCGGTCGCGCCGGTTGCGCGCTTGATCTCGAGCAGGTCGCCCGCGCCGAAGTGCTGGAAGCCCAAGACCTCGCCGACTTTTTCGCCCTGCGTGTCCACGACGGCGAGGCCGATGAGGTCGGCCTGGTAGAATTCGCCGTCGTCGGTTTCCGGCAGGTCGTCGCGGTCGACGCCGAAGTCGATGCCTTTCAGCGTTTCGGCGACGTTGCGGTCGGTGACGCCCTTGATCGCCGCGACGACGAGGTCGCCCTGCAGGCGCGGCTTCTGGAACGTGAAGCGGCGGCCGTCCTTCAGCGTCACCGCGCCATAGGACGCGACGTCAAGCGGGTCGGCGGTGAAGCTTTTGATCTTCACCTCGCCCTTCAATCCGTGGGGCCCCAGAATGCGGCCCAGAAGGATGTGCTTGTCGGTCATGGTCGTGGTTGTGCTGCTTCACTCTTGGTGTCGTCTCGAACAGACGCCCGAAGTCGTGGGTGGTCCGCCTTCGCGGACCATGACACCGTTGGAGCGTTAAGCCGCCGCTTCTTCGCCCTTCTTCTCCGCGGCCAGACGCTCTTGCGCCTTCTTGCGGGGTGCGGACTTCGACGGGTCGTTGAACTTCGTCTTCTTCTCAGCAAGGCCCATGTCGGCGAGGAAGCGCTCGATGCGGTCGGACGGCTGGGCGCCTTGGCCGAGCCAGTACTTCACGCGATCGATGTCGATCTTCACGCGGTCGGCGTGGTCCTTCGTGAGCAGCGGGTTGTAGTGGCCGATGCGCTCGATGAAGCGGCCATCGCGCGGGGAGCGCGCGTCCGCGATGACGATCTTGTAGAACGGACGCTTCTTCGTGCCGCCGCGCGACATTCTGATCTTCAGCATGCTGACTTTCTTCCTTCCTTCAAATCGGAACCGATCAACGCTTTCCGCCGAACCCCGGCGGTAACTTCATGCCCGGAGGCAATTGCATCTGGCCGCCGCCAAGGCCCGGCAATGCGGCGCCGGGCGGCAGCTTCGGGGCGGCGCCGCCGAACAGTGCGCTCATCAACCCTTTGCCTTTGCCCATCTTCTTCATCACGTCCGCCATCTGGCGGTGCATCTTCAAAAGCTTGTTCACTTCGGAGACTTCGACGCCCGACCCCATCGCGATGCGTTTCCTGCGCGAGCCGTTCAGCACGTCGGGCTTTGAGCGCTCTTCCTTCGTCATCGAGAGGATGATCGCCTCTTGGCGCTTCAGCATCTTGTCGTCGAAGCCCGCGGTCGCGAGCTGATCCTTGGCTTTGGCGATGCCGGGCAGCATGGCGAGAATGCCCTGCATGCCGCCCATGCGGCGCATCTGGCGCAGCTGCTCGGCCAGATCGTCCAGGTCGAACTGACCCTTCTGCATCTTCTTGGCGAGCGCTTCGGCCTTTTCCTGGTCGACCGTCTCTGCCGCTTTTTCGACGAGGCTGACGACGTCGCCTTGGCCCAAGATGCGGCCCGCGATGCGGCGGGGGTGGAAGTCTTCGAGCGCGTCGATCTTTTCGCCGGTGCCGAGCAGCTTGATCGGCGCGCCCGTGATCGCGCGCATCGAGAGCGCCGCGCCGCCGCGGCCGTCGCCGTCGATGCGGGTCAAGACGATGCCCGTGATGCCGATGCGTTCTTTGAACTGCTTGGCGACGTTGATCGCGTCTTGACCCGAAAGACTGTCGGCGACGAGCAGGATTTCGGCGGGCGAGGAGAGATCGCGGATCTCGGCGATCTCGGCCATCAATGCTTCGTCGATGTGGAGGCGGCCCGCGGTGTCGAGCATCAACACGTCGTAGCCGGAGAGCTTCGCCGCCTGCAGAGCGCGCCGCGCGATGTCGGCGGGCGATTGGCCGGCCATGATCGGCAGCGTGGCGACGCCCGTCTGCTCGCCCAGAATCTTCAGCTGCTCTTGCGCGGCGGGACGGCGCGTGTCGAGCGAGGCCATCAAGACCTTCTTCTTCTCGCGGTTCGTCAGGCGCAAGCCGACCTTCGCCGTCGTCGTCGTCTTGCCCGAGCCTTGCAAGCCGATCGTCATGATGACGGCGGGCGGTGTCACGTCGAGCGATAAGCCCTCCGCCTCTTCGCCCAGCGTGTCGACGAGAACGTCGTGCACGATCTTGACGATCTGTTGGCCCGGCGTGACGGAGCGCAGCACGTCGGCGCCAACCGCCTTCTCGCGTACCTTGGCGAGGAAGTCCTTGATCACCGGCAGCGAGACGTCGGCCTCGATCAGCGCGAGGCGCACTTCGCGCAGCGCCGCGTCGACGTCGGATTCCGTCAGCGCGCCGCGGCCACGAAGGCCGTCGAACACCGACGTCAAGCGATTGGTCAAAGCGTCAAACACGCGTGCCTGTCCTCAAATGAGGTTCGGCCAAATGCCTATCGCGCCCGCGGGCGCAACGCGCTGGCGGACGTTGACCT
>JAEUML010000361.1 GCA_016792785.1 Alphaproteobacteria bacterium | reverse complement strand
GCGGCGGGCGAGGTTCTGCTCACGCGCGCGGAGAAGGACGCGGGCGCACCGACGACGCCGTCGCGCTGGCTGACGCGGCTTTCGATGCTGGTCGAGGGGGCGCGGCTCTCGTCGCGGCTGCTCGACGAGCGCCCCCTTGCGATCGCGCGCGCGCTCGATCGTCCCGAAGGTCCGCCACAGCCTGTCGAGCCGCCCGCGCCGCGTCCGCCGGTTGCTGCGCGGCCGCGCGAGTTGGCGGTCACGCAAGTCGAGCTTTGGGTGCGCGATCCATATGCGCTTTATGCGAAGAAGATTCTGGGTTTGAAAAAACTCGACGCGCTCGACGAGTCGCCGGGGGCGGCGGACCGCGGCTCGGCGATCCACGACGCGCTCGACAAGTTTGTGAAGATGTATCCGGGCGCGTTGCCCTCCGACGAAGAAGCGTTGGGTGTTCTTGTCGCCTGCGGCAAGGCGGCGTTCGGCGACATGCTGGAGCGGCCGGGCGTGCAAGGGTTCTGGTGGCCGCGCTTCATGCGCATCGCGCACTGGTTCATCGCGTTCGAGCGCGAGCGGCGGCAGGCCGCGACCAGTGTGCATGCGGAGCAGCAGGGGCGGCTGACGTTCGACGCGCCCGCCGGGCCGTTCACGGTGACGGCGAAAGCCGACCGGCTCGAGCTTCTGGCGGGTGGCGCGGTCGCCGTCGTCGACTACAAGACCGGCGGCGTGCCGACGGCCAAGCAAGTGAAGTCGGGTTTAAGCCCGCAGCTGACGCTCGAAGCTGCGATTGCGCTTGGCGGCGGGTTTCCAGGCGTCGCCGCGCGGACGATCGAGGAGGTCGTCTATGTGGCGCTGAAGGGGGGCGCGGTCGCGGGCGAGATCAAGCGCGTCGACTTCGAGGACGCGACGGCGGATCAGGAAGCTGCGGCTGCGCTGGCGGGCCTTGCCCGCTTCGTCGCCGCGTTCGACACGCCGGATCAGGCGTATCTCTCGAAACCGCGGGTGCTGCTCGAGCGCTTCGCCGGCGACTACGACCACTTGGCGCGCGTCAAGGAATGGTCGTCGGGAGAAGAAGAGTGAGCGCGGAAGCCCACGACCAGAAAGTCGCGACCGACCCCGGCCATTCGGCCTGGGTGGCGGCAAATGCTGGTTCCGGCAAGACGCACGTGCTCGTCGACCGGATCGCGCGATTGCTGCTCAGCGGCAGTTCGCCGGATCGGCTGATGTGTCTGACGTTCACGCGCGCGGCGGCGGCAGAGATGTCGACGCGGCTTTTCAAGCGGCTCGGTGAATGGACGCTGCTGCCGGACGAGAAGCTGGCGGCGGACCTGTTGGAGATCACCGGCGAGCGGCCGACGCCTGAGTTGACGGCGCGGGCGCGGCGGCTGTTTGCGCAAGCTCTGGAGTCGCCGGGGGGCCTGCGCATTCAGACAATCCACGCGTTCTGCGAGCGTCTGTTGAAGCGTTTTCCGCTTGAAGCGAAGGTCGTGCCGCAGTTCGAAGTGTTGGACGAGCGGGCGACGGAGCAACTGATCGACGAGGCGAAGGACGTTGTTCTCACGCGTGCGGCGCTGTCCGATCCGGCGCTTGCGGATGCGATCGCCGCTTTGACGGAGTTCGCGGGCGAAGAGCGGTTCGACATTTTGATGCGCAGCATCTTCGCGGAGCGCAGTTGGGTGGAGCCGTTCCTCGAACGCCATTCTCCCGAAGCGTTGCGCGATCATTTGTGGCGCAAGGTCGACCTTAGACCTAAGACCGACGAGCAGACGATCGTCGCGGGCGCTGCCCAAGCGTTCGATCCGGCGCGGCTGCAGCGTGCGGCGGCGGCGCTGAACGGCGGGTCGGACAAGGACAGGCTGCGGGCGCGGGTGTTTCTGCGTTTTGCGGCGAAACCGGATCTTGGCGGCCTCGATGCGTTGTGCAGTCAGTTCCTGACGGCCGAGGGCAAGGCTCGGGCGCGGGTGGCAACGGCGGCGGTGCTACGGGCCGAGCCGGCGCTGGGCAACGTCATCGACGCGCTCACCGCGGTCGCGCTCGATGTACGACGGCAGTTCAATGCACTGTTCGTGGCGCGGCATTCGGCGAACCTTCTGCATGTGTCGGGCGCGGTGCTGGCCGTCTGCCGCGAGATCAAGAACCGCCGCGCGATGCTCGACTACGACGACTTGATCGGGCGCGCGGTGGCGTTGTTTGAAAGCCCCGGCGCCAGTTGGATTCTCTACAAGCTTGACGGCGGCATCGATCACATCCTGGTCGATGAAGCGCAGGACACGAGTCCGGCGCAATGGACTGTCATCAAGGCGATCGCCGCCGAGTTCTTTGCGGGGCTCGGCGCCGAGCGCCGTGGGGCGGCCCAGTTGCGCACGGTGTTCGCGGTCGGTGATCTGAAGCAGTCCATCATGTCGTTCCAGGGCGCGCGACCGGAATCGTTCGAAGAGACGCGCGCGCGGGTGGCCGAGCGGGCGCGCGATGCGGGCGCGCGGTTTGAGCCCGTGGAGCTCACGCGCTCGTTCCGTACCGCGCCGCGCATTCTCTCCCTCGTCGACGAGGTGTTTCGCGATCCGCTGGGGCGTGAAGGCGTCGCGTTCGACAGCGTGGATATTCGTCACGACGCCGTTCGCAAGGACATCTTGGGCCTCGTCGAATTGTGGCCCGCGGTGAAGCCGCCCGATGTGCCTGAACCGGAAGCCTGGGACGCACCGAAGGACCGCGTCGGGGCTGAGCATCCGGCGGTGAAGCTGGCGCAGACCATCGCCGAGCGCATTCAGGAATGGTTGGCTACGGGCGAAGCGGTGTTCGACAAGGGCGCGCGTGTGCTGAGGCCGATGACGGCCGGCGACATCATGATTTTGGTGCGGCGGCGAAACCTGCTCGCCGATGAGGTGATTCGGCAATTGAAACGGCGCGGCATTCCGGTCGCGGGCGCCGACCGGTTGAAGCTCGCCGATCACATCGCGGTCATGGATCTGATCGCTCTCGGGCGGTTCGCGCTGATGCCGCGCGACGACCTGACGGTCGCCGCGGTGATGAAGGGGCCGCTCTGCGGCCTCGACGAGGAGGCGCTGTTCGACGTCGCGCATGGGCGGACGAAGCCGCTGTGGTACGCGCTGCTCGACCGGCGCAGCGAGCCTCGCTTCACGGCGGCTGTCGATTTCTTAGAGCGGGTGTGGGACCGGGCCGACCACATGCCGCCTTACGAATTTTACTCGAGCGTGCTCGGCGAACTCGGCGGGTGGACGCGGATGCTTGCGCGGCTCGGGCTCGATGCGGCCGATCCGATCGAGGAGTTCTTGAATGCGGCGCTCGATTTCGAGCGCGGGCGCACGCCGTCGCTCGAAGCGTTCCTGCATTCGATCGAGCAGACGCAGATCGAGATCAAACGCGACCAGGATCGCGGCGAGGGCGCGGTTCGCGTGATGACGGTGCACGCGGCCAAGGGGCTCGAAGCGCCGGTCGTCATCCTACCGGACACGTGCACGACGCCGCGCCACGGCCGTTTCGACAAGGAATTGCTGCAGGCGGACAAGACGCCGCTCTGGAAGATCGAGAGCACATTCGACGAGCCGGTACGCAAGGCGGCGCGCGAGGAGGGGAAGGTCGAGCGGCTGCGCGAGTACAAGCGTCTGCTCTATGTGGCGCTGACGCGGGCGCGCGACCGGCTCTATGTGTGCGGCTACGACAGCAAGGAGCGGCGGGAGCGCGAAGAGGATTGCTGGTACGCGCTCGTTGCGCGAGCGATGGGGCGTTTGAACGCGGACAAGATCGGCGCCGGCGACGACGCCGTGCTTCGCTTCGGCGAGACGCCGGCGCGTGGTGGCGTCGCGCCTGGTGCGGGCGCGTTGGCGCACGCAGCACTGCCGGCATGGGTACGCACGGCCGCGGCCGTCGAGAAAGACATGCGCCATGTCGCGCCGTCGCTCGCCGTGCCATGGCGGGCGCGCAAGGGCGTAGCCGGTGAGAGCGGCGCGCTCGATCGCGGACGGGCCATTCATCGCGCGCTCGAGCAGTTGGGCTCGGCGCCCGCAGAGCGTTGGAGCGAGGTGGCGCTGAGGGCCGCGTCGTCCATTCTCAACGATCAGGCGGCGGCGCAAGCGGCGGCTGCGGAAGCGTTGCGTGTGCGGCGCGATCTTCTGCTCGCGCATCTCTTCGGTCCGCGAACGTATGGCGAGGTGCCGCTCGGCGGCGTCATCGCGTGGCAGGGAGCGAACGTCGAACTCGCGGCGCGGATCGACCGCGTGGTCGTGGGCGAACACGACGTCACGATCGTCGAGTACAAGACCGACCGCGTCGTGCCGAAAGCCGAGTCGTCAATCCCGCCGTCTTACGTCACGCAGCTTGCACTTTATCGCGAGGCTGTTGCCCGGTTGTTCGGCGGAAGGGCGGTTAACTGCGCGATTCTGTGGACCGTGGAGCCGCGTCTGACTGTGCTTTCCTCACAGAGCCTAGAACTGGCGGGACGGGCGGCTTGACCCCCCTTGAGGGGGTTCCTAGATTTCATACCTAACGCTATCGACTCCCGCGGGCGGGTTCCTCGCCAGGCGGTGTAGAAACAGGATTTTCCAATGGCCGCCAAAGTCACGGACGCGAATTTCGACAAAGACGTGCTGGGCTCTTCAAAGCCCGTGCTCGTCGATTTCTGGGCCGAGTGGTGCGGGCCGTGCCGCCAGATCGGTCCCGCGCTCGAAGAGCTTGCGAGCGAACTCGGCACCAAGATCACGGTCGCCAAGATGAACGTCGACGAGAACCCGAACGTGCCGCTGAAATACGGCGTGAAGGGCATCCCGACGCTCATGATCTTCAAGAACGGTCAGGTCGCGGCCACGAAGATCGGCGCGATGCCGAAGCAGAAGATCAAGGAGTGGATCGACTCGACGGTTTGAGTCATTCTCGAACCTCGTTCCGATTCCATAAGTTCCAAAGATCGCGGAGACTGCCATGAGCGTCATCGTCACCGATGCGACGTTTCAACGTGACGTTCTGTCTTCGGCAAAGCCCGTGCTGGTCGACTTCTTCACCGAGTGGTGTGCGCCCTGCAAACCACTCGCCGCCGCGCTCGACGAGTTGTCGGCGGAGCTCGCGCCGAAGATCACGATCGCCAAGGTGAACGCGGAGACGAGCCCCTCCGTCACCAACAAATACGGCGTGCGCGGCTTTCCCACGATGCTAATCTTCAAGGACGGCCAAGTCCTCGCCTCGCGCAGCGGCGCCATGCCGAAGCAGAAACTGCGCGAGTGGATCGAGCAGAGCGTTTGAGTAGCGCTGTCTGAGCAACGGCGTGGTCGGGTATCCTCCCGACCGCCCCCGCTGTGGGGCGGTCGAACTTTCGTAGCGTAGCGGAGAAAGTTCGGGTGGGGGTTGGCGGCGAGTCAGCGCCCCCCACCCGATCCTTCTCGCCCTATCGGGCTCGAACGATCGACCGCCCCACAGTGGGGGCGGTAGTTTGTTGGCTTGACGCGTTTGAAGTCAGCCGTTTTCGCGCAGGACGGCGCCGGCGAGGTGCAGCGAGCCGCATATCAGGATGCGGGGCGCGGTCTTGGTGTCGGTGAGGGCAGCGCGGGCTTCGATTTGCAGGATTGCGTCTTCGACCGAGGGTGCGGGGTGTGCTTCAAGGCCT
>JAEUML010000321.1 GCA_016792785.1 Alphaproteobacteria bacterium | reverse complement strand
AAGCAGGTTGCCGTATTCGGTCGGGTGGCGCGGCATGAACGGCGCGCCGAAGCAGGTCGAGAATGTCGGTTGGGGTTCTTTGCCGAGGCCCTTTTCGGTGCCCGCGACTTTTGCGGTGAAGCCCGAGAGGAAGTGATACATGGCCTGGCTTGGCGTCAGTTTCGCGATCGGCGGCAAGATGCCGAAGGCGTCGGCCGTGAGCATGACGATGTTGGAGGGTTGGCCCGCCGTGCCGGTCGTACTGGCATTCGGGATGTAGGAAATCGGGTAGGCGCCGCGGGAGTTCTCGGCCAGCGTCGCGTCGTTCAGGTCCAGTTCGCGCGTCGCTTCGTCGATCATGACGTTCTCGAGCACGGTGCCGAAGCGCTTCGTCGTCGCGAAAATTTCGGGCTCGGCTTCGGGCGAGAGGCGGATCATCTTCGCGTAGCAGCCGCCTTCGAAGTTGAAGACGCCGGTGTCGGACCAGCCGTGCTCGTCGTCGCCGATCAGCGTGCGGTTCGGATCGGCCGAGAGCGTCGTCTTGCCGGTGCCTGAGAGGCCGAAAAAGATCGCGCTTTCCTTCGCCTTGCCGACATTGACCGAGCAGTGCATCGGCATGACGCCCTTCGGCGGCAGCAGGTAGTTCAAGATCGTGAACACCGACTTTTTCATTTCGCCCGCGTAGGACGTGCCGCCGATGAGCACGAGCTTCTTCTCGAACGAAACCGCGATCACGGTGCCGGACGCCGATCCATGCAGCGCAGGGTCGGCCTGGAAGCCCGGGAAGTCGATGATCGTGAAGTCGGGGTTGAACGCTTGGCGCTCGCCCTGCGTCGGTTCGATCAACAGATGCTGGATGAACAGCGAGTGCCATGCGAATTCCGTCACGACGCGCACGGGCAGGCGATGCGTCGTATCGGCGCCGCCGAACAGGTCTTGCACGAACAACTCGCGGCCTTGCGCATAGGCGCGGAACGAATTCAGCAGCGCATCGAAATGCGCCGGCGTCATCGACTTGTTGTTGTCCCACCAAATGTGGCGGTCGACGGAGGCTTCGCGCACGACGAACTTGTCGCCGGCGGAACGGCCGGTGTGGATGCCGGTCTTGACGACGAGCGGGCCTTCTTTGGCGAGCAGGCCTTCGCGGCGTTCGACAGCCTCTTGCACGAGCGAGGCCATCGGCAGGTTCCAATGGACACGGCCCAGATTTTTCAGGCCGATACGATCAAGTCCGTGCGCGCTCACCTGCTGCCCCATCGTCTGCATTTTCGTCAAATCTCCAACGCGCCCAGGCCTTTTGGACGGGCGGTTTCATCCCGGGTTTTTCCTCTTGCCGCACCATATGGGCTGACGCCTCAGGGTGGCAATGGCCCCCGCCGCACTCGCCCTGGCGGGGCCTTGGGAAACGTGGAATATCTGACGTCAACCTCAATTGGCATTCTCACATGTTGTCGCAATGCAGCGAAGGCCGGGCTTAACCGACCGGGCCTTGGGCCGGCTGTCGCATCTCTGGGCCGAGGACGGATGGCCGACGCTACGGCTCGCCGCGCCGGTGATGGTGGCGCGCGCCGGCATCGTCTTTATGTTCTTCGTGGACTCGATGATGACCGGGCGCGGCGGGGCGCATGAGCTTGCGTTCTTGGGCCAAGGGCTCGCGGCGCAATCGGTCATGATGCTGATTTCGATCGGGCTGTTGCAGGGCTCGATGGTGCTGATCGCGCAGGCGTTCGGCGCGGGCGAGCGCGAAGCCTGCGGTCAGGTGTGGAAGGCCGCACTCGCGGTCGGTGCGATACTCGGGCTCTTCTTCGCCGTGCTCTGCCTGCTGGTCGAACCCGCACTGCGCTGGAGTGGGCTCGATCCGGCGCTGGCGGAGGGTTCTGGCCGCGTATCTCTGCAGTTCGCGTGGGGCATGCCGCCGATGCTGCTCTACATCGCCTGCGGCTATTTCCTGGAGAGCATCAAGCGGCCGATGGTCGGCATGGCAATCATGCTTGGCGCGAACGTGCTCAACGTGTTGGCCGACGGTGTCGTTGTGCTCGGCTGGTTCGGATGGGTTGAGCCGATGGGCGCGGCCGGTGCCGTGATGACGACGTCGGCGCTGCGCTGGGCGTGTTTGGGCGCCGCTATCGCCTACATCGCCACGATGCCGGAGGCGGAGGAGTACGGCGTGTTTAAGCCGCTTGCCGGTTTGAGCACGCGGATGTGGCGGATCGTGGCGATCGGCGCGCCGATCTCGGCGGCGCTCGGCCTCGAGACGGCGGCCATGAGCTCGCTTGCGTTCATGTCGGGACACTTGGGGCCAGAGGCTGCTGCGGCGCATCAGCTGACGTTCAACTTCAACGGGCTGATGATCATGGTTGCGGTCGGGATGTCGGCGGCGACCGCGGTGCGGGTGGGTCATGCGGTGGGCGCCGGCAATCACGATCGGGTGGCGCGCGCGGGGCTCTCCGGGATCACGCTCGCGCTTCTCATCATGTTGGTGTTCGGCCTTGGTGTCGGGTTGTTTCCGTCGGCGATCGCGTCGGCCTATGTCGACGACGCGGCGGTGCAGGCGATCGCGCGCCAGACGCTGACCGCGGTTGCGGTCATGGTCGTCATCGACGGGGTGATGACCGTCACGATGGGGGCACTCCGCGGCATGGGCGACGTCAGGTGGCCGGCCTTCATGCACGGCATCGCGTTCTGGGTCGTGGGCGTGCCGGCGGCGTATTGGCTCGCGTTTCCGGCCGGAACCGGGCCTGTAGGGTTAATCTTGGGGATAAGCCTCGCGATGTTGCTCTCTCTGGTATTGCTGGGTGTGCGCTTCCGCATCGTGGCTGCGCGCGCCGTCGCACGCGCATAGCGGCGGCACGCGGCGAGGCCTATATTTCAAGGTTGGTAGACTCACTCTTCGGTTCGAGGCCCATGACAACGATCGCTCTCGTCGACGACGACCGCAACATCCTCTCCTCGCTGTCGATGGCGCTGGAGCAGGAGGGCTTCAGCGTGCGCACCTACTCGGACGGCGTGGCGGCCCTCACGGCGCTGCAAGCGACGCCGCCGGCGCTCGCCATTCTCGACATCAAGATGCCGCGGATGGACGGGCACGAGGTTTTGAAACGGCTGCGCCAGTCGAGCGACTTGCCCGTCATCTTCTTGACCTCGAAGGACGACGAGGTCGACGAGATGGTGGGCTTGAGCCTCGGCGCGGACGACTACATCAAAAAGCCATTTTCGCAGCGTCTGCTGCTTCAGCGCGTGCGTGCGGTCTTGCGCCGGGCGGAGGCGCGCGGCCAACCGGCGGCCGCCGCCGGCGCGAAAGAGGTCATGGTGCGCGGCAAGCTCGTGCTCGACTCGCAGCGCCACTCGTGCACCTGGGACGGTAAGGACGTGCAATTGACCGTGACGGAGTTCTTGATCCTTCAGGCGCTGGCGCAAAGGCCGGGCTTCGTCAAAAGCCGCGACAACCTGATGGACGCGGCCTACGACGATCAGGTTTATGTCGACGACCGCACGATCGACAGCCACATCAAGCGGCTGCGCAAGAAGTTCAAGGAAATCGATAACGTCTTCGATTCGATCCAGACGCTGTACGGCGTCGGCTACAAGTACGTCGAAGCTTGAGTGCAAGCGACACCGCCAACGACGAATCCTCAAAACGGACGGACCGCGGCCGGGGACTGATGCCGTTCCTCGCCGCGTTCTGGTCTTCGCGGTCGCGCGAGCGCGGCTTGAGCGCGCGCATGCCGCGCCGGCGCATCTCGGCGCTTGCGGGACAGATCATCCTTCTGAACCTGATCGCGTTCCTGGCGCTGTCGGGCGGCGTGTGGTGGGTGCAATCGGCGCGCGACAGTCTGGTGTCGGAGCGCATCGCCTCGCTGATGGCGCAAGCGCAGATCATTTCGGCGGCGCTTGCGCGCTATGCGCCGCTCGGCGAGGGCGAGGCGGAGGACGCGGCAACCGACGTTGATGAGCGGAAGTCGACGGAGCTTTTGAATTTGCTCGTCGGGCCCACCGGCATGCGTGCGCGCATCTTCGGCCGTGACGGCGCGACCGTGCAGGACACGCGCTTCGTGCTCGCGCGCAACCAAGTGCAAGTGAAAGACCTGCCGCCGCCGGGGCAGACCGATTGGACGGACGAGGCCGAGCGCTGGTTCAACCGGCAAGTCTATTCGATCATGCCGGGCGACGAGCCGCCGCCGTTCGTGGACGACGAACCCCGCCCCAACGGCAAGGTGTTCGCGGAAGTCAAACGCGTGCTCGACACCGGCGAACCGGGATCCGGGCGGCGCATAAACGCCGAGGGCAACCTGATCGTTTCGGTCGCGGTGCCGATCAAGCGGCTCAAGTTCGTGATGGGCGTGCTGATGCTTTCGACCGAAGCGGGCGACATTGACGATGCGCTCAGGCAAGAGTGGACTCAGCTGCTGCTCGGCGGGTTGATCGCGATGCTGGTGCTGGCCGGGGCGTCGTGGTTCCTGTTGACGCGGATCACCGAGCCGCTAAGGCGCCTCTCGCAAGGGGCGGATGCGGTCAGGCGCGGCGGGCGGCGCATCGATGCCATCCCGAATCTGAGCGCGCGGCGCGACGAGATCGGCGATCTTTCGGTTTCCCTGCGCGCGATGACGTCGGCGCTCTATGCGCGGATGGATGCGATCGAGCAGTTCGCAGCCGACGTCGCGCATGAGATCAAGAATCCGCTGACGTCCGTCGGCAGCGCGGTCGAAACGCTGAATCGCACGACGGATGAGGAGAAGCGCCAGAAACTGCTCGGCGTGATCCGTGACGACGTGCGCCGGCTGGACCGCTTAATCACCGACATTTCGGACGCCTCGCGGCTCGACGCGGAGCTCTCGCGCGAACGGACGCAGGATATCGATCTGGCGCCGATCATTACCGCGATGGCGCAGATGTTCGAGAATCCCGACGACCCGCAGGCGCCGCGCGTGGCGACCGACCTCGCGCCCGACCTGATCGTGCGGGGACTCGAAGGGCCGCTCGCGCAGGTTTTCCGCAACGTGATCGAGAATGCGGTGTCGTTCAGCCCGAAGGGCAGCACCATCACGGTGACGGCGCGCCTTCAGGGGCCGCGCGCGGTGATCACGATCGACGATCAGGGTCCTGGAATCCCGGAGGACAATCTCGAAGTCATCTTCCGCCGCTTCTATACGCAGCGCCCGGCGGCGCGGTTCGGCAAGAACTCCGGCCTCGGGCTTTCGATCTCGCGGCAGATCGTCGAGGTGCATCACGGACGCATCTGGGCTTCCAATCTGCGCGACGAGACCGGCACTGTGACGGGCGCGCGGTTCACGATCGAGTTGCCGCAGAGGGCTTAAGCGTCATGCTCGTGCATGCGACGACGGTCGACATTGCAGGTCTCGGTCTTCTGATTCTGGGACCGTCGGGCGCCGGCAAAAGCGATCTTGCTTTGCGTTTGATCGCGCGTGGGGCGTTGTTGATTGCGGACGATCAGACGGACGTGGCGGCGGTCTCCGGCGATTTGCGCGCGCAGGCACCGGCGCCGATTTCGGGTCTGATCGAGGCGCGCGGTCTTGGAATCGTTCGCGCGCCGACCAAGCGTGCGACCCGCTTGCGGCTGGCGGTGGAACTGGTCCAGCGCGCGGTGGAACGAATGCCGGAGCCCAAGACGTGGTCTTTGCCCGGACACGAGAATCCCCGCGTTCCTTTGATCGAACTTGAAGCGTTCGAGGCGTCCGCGGCGGAAAAGGCCCTGATGGCGCTGGCCGCTGTGCCCGACGCGTAACGGTCAATCCCCTTCCCTGGCGTTGTCACGCGTTGAGGCGCGCCGCGAACAGGACTATGTAATGCGCCGCCCCTGCCGCGTGCGCCCTCGCGCCGCCGATCCGGGTTCTGGAGTTCTTGGCTGCCCATGATTGGCGTTGTTCTGGTTACCCACGGCCGGCTTGCCGATGAATTCAAGGCGGCCACCGAGCATGTCGTCGGTCCGCAAACTCTGTTCCGCACCGTTTGCATCGGTCCGCAGGACGACATGGAGCAGCGGCGCGACGACATCCTGGATGCGATCAAGGCCGTGGATGTGGGCGACGGGGTCATCCTCTTGACCGACATGTTCGGCGGCACGCCGTCGAACCTTGCCATTTCCGCGATGGGCACGGGCAAGGTTGAGGTCATCGCGGGCGTCAACTTGCCGATGCTGATCAAGCTTGCGTCGGTGAGGCCGACGGCGCGTTTGGCCGACGCGGTCGACAAGGCACAGGAGGCGGGACGCAAGTATATTCGCGTCGCCTCGAAGGAACTGGCTGGTGGCTGACGAACGCGCGGTGGAACCCCGCGTCGTCACAATCGTCAACACCAAAGGACTGCACGCCCGCGCGTCTGCGAAGTTCGTGCAATGCGCCGTCAAGTTCGACGCGCGCGTGACCGTGACCAAGGACGGCAACGCCGTTTCCGGTTCGTCGATCATGGGGCTTATGATGCTGGGCGCGGGAATCGGCAGCGAGGTTTCGCTGGCGGCGAGCGGCCGTCAGGCCGAGGCGGCGCTCGACGCGCTCGAGGCTCTGATCGCAAACAAGTTCGGTGAGGATTCGTGATGCGTTGGATTGCCTGGCTTGCGGCGCTGTTCCTCATCTCTGCCCCGATTGCCGTTGCCGCCGACGCGGAGGCGCCGGAAACCGCGACGCCTCTCCTGTGGACGGTCGAGCGCGGGGGCAAGACGCTCTATCTGTTCGGTTCCATCCATCTGCTGCCGCCGCAAACCAAGTGGAAGCGCGAGGAGATCGACCGGGCGCGCGAGGCCGCGCAAGTGTTCGTGTTCGAGGCGCCGCTGGACGAAGGCGGCTCCGCGATGATGCGGTTCGTGGACGAGGGCGGCAAGCTCAAGAACGGCGAGACGTTGAAGGACATATTGCCGTCGCAGCTTCACGAGGACATGGAGGCGGCGGCGTGGAAGGTTCAATATCCACCCAAGCTGCTTGCCACGGTGCGGCCGTGGCTCGCGGCCGTGTATCTGGAGCTTTACGCCTATCTGAAAGCCGGATTTTCGTCCTACTACGGCATCGATCATGTGATCGAGCAGGAGGCGAAAGAACGCGGCGCAGAGTTCGCCTACTTCGAAAGCATGGCCGAGCAACTGAGCTATTTCGCGAGGCTCGATCGCAAGACCGAGATTGCTTATCTCAAGGCGACGGTCAAAGGCGTCCTGGAAGAACCGGAACTGCCGTTCGAACTTTTGAATGCCTGGGCCAAGGGCGACACCGCTCAACTGTCGCGCTTGATCGACGAGGGGTTCAAGGACGTTCCGCAGCTGCGCGGACAGTTGCTTGTCGCGCGGAATCGCAAATGGCTGCCGCAGGTTCGGCGCATGATCGCTTCCGACAAGACCCACTTCGTAACGGTTGGTGTCGGGCACCTGGTCGGACGCGACAGTTTGATCGCGATGTTGCGTGCGAAAGGATACAAAGTTACCGGGCCTTGAGACCGGCTCGGCGGCTTGTAATCCGCCGCTCTCGGCCATATCTTAGCGCCTGTGACGGCTGCACCTAGGTGAAGTGCGGGCAAGATTGACGTCGGCTTTCAGCCTTCGTGCAAGACGGTTCCCACCATTCAGTTCGCATTGCCTTTCACGACGCGCGGGCATGTCGCACGCGCGCAACCGCATGCACATAAGGACTTGAGTCGCATGTCGCAGAAGACCGGAACGGTCAAATTCTTCAACGCCACAAAGGGCTTTGGATTCATCTCGCCGGAAGGCGGCGGCAAGGATGTGTTCGTGCACATCTCCGCTGTCGAACGTGCGGGTTGGCGTACGCTCAATGAAGGTCAGCGCGTCAGCTTCGACACCGAAGCCGACGCCCGCGGGCCGAAGGCGATCAACCTGAAAGCGGCCTAACCTACCGCGTTTCTGGTGGAGAGTTTGGGGGCGGTCCTGATGGGGCCGCCCCTTTTCTTTTGGGGCCACGAGACAGCACCAAGTCCTTGCATTTGGAGCGCGATTGGACTTGGCTTTGCGCTGCCTATGACTCGCACCAAGACAGGATCGTCCCGCATGCGCGTTTTCGGCTTTCGTGCACGGGCGGCGTTCGTGCTGCTGACGGCGCTCACACTCGCATCGTGTGCGGAGTTCGCCGACTTGATGTCGTTCGGGCGCGATCCCGCGCGCGAGCAAGAGTTGGTGCAAGCCGAGGCCGCCAGTCTTTGGGAAATGACGCTTATGGCGGGACGCTATGGCGTGATGCTCGGCCAAGCGCGCGAGATTCTGAATCTTCCGGAGCCCAAGGCTGTCGGCGAGGGTTTTCCGACCGGCGACGTCGACGTCGCCAAGCAACGTGAAGCGCTCGCGCAGTATCAAGCCTCCGTCGCAGCTGAGTTCGTCGCCGACGTCGCGCGCGCCTGCAAACGCAAGCGCGTGCCGAAGAAGGTGCGCACGCTCGCTTGCGAGCAAGCCAAGATGCCGGACGAACTTCGCACGCCGGTCGAACCCGAAATTCAGGCGCTTGCCGTGCGCAACGACCGGGTCGGCGATTTCGTCATGACTTGGTGGAACGAGGTCTGTGCCGTTGCGCCCAAACCCAAGAAGGACGACGACGTTCCGGCGTGTGCGATGGAGTAGCGGCGCTATTTCGGTGGGCGGCGAATCTTCTCGATCACGACGGCGTAGTAGTGGATGTTGGTCATCACAATGATGGCCAACGTTGCGATTGCCTGGGTCATCCTGAGTTCGTTGTGAGGGAGAATGTCCGGCACGATGAGCGGGGTGAGCCAGATCCCGGCGATCAATAGTACGGTGACTGCTAAGCCCAACATCCCGCGGGCATAGACAAAGTTGAATGTCGCATCGAACGGCCATTCGCTGTGTTTATGTATCGCGACAGTCCGTGCGACGGACAGCATCGAGATCACCGCAACGGCTCCGCCGATCACAGCGATCAGCAGGGCCAAAGCGAGCACGTTCATGAGCGCGGTCATTTGTGCTGCAACTATAGCGCGCCAGGGCCCTCTTTGCCCCGCCGCACGTCGCTAAGCGATTGGCGGACTTAAAGATATAAACATTTCTTTATATGCCGCTTGTGAGGCCGGTTTGCGGGTGGTATAGAGCCGCGAAATGGCGCCGGGGCGGCGTCTCATGCACGGAGCGTTTCAAATGGCACACGATTACGTCGTCACCGACATCAAGCTTGCGGATTGGGGGCGGCGCGAGATCGCGATCGCCGAAACCGAAATGCCGGGCTTGATGGCGACGCGCGAGGAGTACGGCGCGTCGAAGCCGCTGAAGGGTGCGCGGATCGCCGGCTGTCTGCACATGACGATCCAGACCGCGGTGTTGATCGAGACGTTGAAGCATCTCGGCGCCGATGTGCGTTGGGCGTCGTGCAACATCTTCTCGACGCAGGATCACGCGGCGGCCGCGATCGCAGCCTCGGGCACGCCGGTGTTCGCGAAGAAGGGCGAGAACCTGATCGAGTATTGGGAATACGTGCACCGCATCTTCGAATGGGCGGACGGGGGCGTGCCGAACATGATTCTCGACGACGGCGGAGATGCGACGCTGCTGTGCGTGTTGGGGCCGAAGGCCGAGAAGGACATCGGGCTGATCTCGAAGCCGAAGAACGAAGAGGAAGAAGCGCTCTTCGCGGTGATGAAGAAGACGATCGAGAAGAAGCCGGGCTGGTATTCGAAGATTTCGGCTGCGATCAAAGGCGTGACCGAAGAGACCACGACCGGCGTGCACCGGCTCTATCAGATGGCCGAGCGCAAGGAGCTTCCTTTCCCCGCGATCAACGTCAACGACAGCGTGACGAAGTCGAAGTTCGACAATCTCTACGGCTGCCGCGAGAGCCTCGTCGACGGCATCAAGCGCGGCACGGACGTGATGATGGCGGGTAAGGTCGCGATGGTTGCGGGCTTCGGCGACGTGGGCAAGGGTTCGGCCGCGTCTTTGCGCAATGCGGGCTGCCGCGTGGTCGTTTCCGAAATCGATCCGATCTGCGCGCTGCAGGCCTCGATGGAAGGATATGAAGTGCTGACGATGGACGATGCGGCGCCGAAGGCCGACATCTTCGTCACGGCGACGGGCAACCTGGACGTGATTACGCTGGATCACATGCGGCAGATGAAGGACCGCGCGATCGTCTGCAACATTGGGCACTTCGACAGCGAGATTCAGGTGGCGGCGTTGCGCAATCTGAAATGGCACAACGTGAAGCCGCAGGTCGACGAGATCGAATTCCCGGACGGCAAGCGGATCATTCTTCTCTCCGAAGGGCGGCTCGTGAATCTGGGCAACGCGACGGGGCACCCGAGCTTTGTCATGTCGTCGTCGTTCACCAACCAGACGCTGGCGCAGATCGAGCTTTGGGCGAACCACGCGAAGTACGATCGCAAGGTCTACACGCTGCCCAAGAAGCTCGACGAGAAGGTCGCGCGGTTGCATCTGGCCAAGCTCGGTGCGAAGCTGACGAAGCTTTCGCCGCAGCAGGCGGAGTATCTGGGAATCGACCGCGAAGGTCCGTTCAAGTCGGATCACTATCGCTACTGAGGTTGTTCGAATGACCGTCCGTCTCGCCGCGTGCATGGCGTTTGTGGCCGCAGCAGGGTTCGCTCCCGGGGCCGACGCGGCGGGCGGACCGGCGAAGGGACAACCGGTCGCGGGCTGCACCGTTTCCGATGCGATCGATTGGGCGCCCGTCAAAGGCGCGCCCTATCGCGCCGAAGCCCACGCGAACGGACCCGGCAAATGCGAGGATGCGGCCGTGACGCTCGTCCTGCGCGCGCCGGGCGGAAAGGCGCTGTGGGTCGATGCGCGGCCCGCGTCCGACGTAATGACGTTCGCCGGCGTCGGCACGCGTAGCGCGATGCAGCGAGCGCTGCGCGAGTGGCTGTCTCAAGAGCACGACTACAAGACGACGTCCGATCTTCCCGAATGGAAAGAGGGCGCCGACGCGCCCATGAGCGGCGAGTTTCCGTTCTATCCGGATGAAGGCATGGACCGCGACGCCTACGAAGAAATGCGCGGCGAGAAGTCGCCTGTCTTCTGCTTCGTGCAGGGGATGGAGAGCATGGCGTGCCTTGCGCTCGCCAAGGACGGCGGCATTTCGAAGATCGGGCTGCAGCTCTTTCCCGGCTGATCCTACTTCTTGAAGGCAATTTCGGTGACGACGGCCCGGTGATCCGATCCGGGCACGTTGATGACTTCGCGCGTGCGCATGACAAGATCGTCGCTCGCCATCACATGATCGATCGGGATGCCCAGATGGCGCGGCAAGAAGGTCGGCCATGTGCCGCCGACGCCCGTCAGAATCTCCATACCCGTGCGTTCGCGCAGAGCGCTCATCGTCGCGCCCCAGGTCGCGGCGTTGAAGTCGCCACTCATCACGCGCGGTCCTTGGATGCTTGCGATTGCGGTCGAGATCGCTTCGATCTCGCCCGGTTGACGGGCGCGTGGGTCGAGCGGGTAGGGCAACGACAGATGTGCGGCAAAGAC
>JAEUML010000285.1 GCA_016792785.1 Alphaproteobacteria bacterium | reverse complement strand
GGGCGAGGAGCGGCATGCGATGAAGGCGGGCGACTACGCATGCTTCCCCGCGGGTCAGCGCGCGGGGCACTGCTTGATCAACGAGAGCGACAAGGTCTGCCGCTACATCATTGTGGGTGAGCGCAATCCGAACGAGGTCGTCGTCTACACGGACTCGAACAAGGTGCTGGTGCGTTCGCTCGGGCGGCGCGAGATCTACGATCGCGCGGCGACGCGCGGTTATTGGGACGGCGAGGAAACAGGTCTGTGACCGTCCCATCGCTGTCATCCCGGCCGAGGCGTAGCCGAGAGCCGGGACCCAGGGACATCGTCGAAGCGTTGGTGCGTTGGCCCTGGGTCCCGGACAGTAAGGCTCGCAACCGATTGCTGCGCAATCGGGCTCGCCTAACTTCCGGGATGACAGGGGAGGCTAAACCGAGAAACTCGTTCCGCAGCCGCAGGACGATTTCGCCTTCGGGTTTTTGATTTCGAAGTGCGAACCCATCAGGCCTTCGATGAAGTCGACTTCGGCGCCGCCGAGGAATTCGAGCGAGACTTGGTCGACGAGCACGCGTGCGCCGTCCCGTTCGATCAGGACGTCTTCGTCCGTCTTCGTGTCGTCGAAGCTGAAATCGTATTGAAAGCCCGAGCAGCCGCCACCGTTGACGGCGATGCGGAACATTACGCCGTCGCCCTCGGCCTTCGTCAGGGCGGCGATGCGTTTGGCCGCACTGGCGGTCACGCTGACGGCGATGGCGGTGGCTGTTTCCATGTTAACTTTCGGGTAACCTTCAAGCGCTTACACAACGATAGCACAGCACTACTCATGTAAGCGCTTGGGCGTTGCCGTCAATCGGCCCCATCGTCCTTTGCGGCCCAGAGGTGCTTGATTTGAGCGAGTTCCGGCCCTTTTCCGACCTTGCCCCCTATGCCGCCCGGCCGGAGACGAGCCGTGGGCGGCAGTGGCCGGAGCCAGAGAGCGCAACGCGCAGCCCCTATATGCGCGACCGCGACCGTATCATCCATTGCGGCGCGTTCCGGCGCATGAAGCATAAGACGCAGGTCTTCGTGTACCACGAGGGGGACTACTACCGGACGCGGCTGACGCATTCTCTAGAGGTGGCGCAGATTGCGCGGTCGATCAGCCGGGTGCTTCGGCTCGATGAGGATTTGGCTGAGGCGTTGGCGCTCGCGCACGACCTTGGTCACGCACCGTTCGGGCATGCGGGCGAAGACGCGCTGGCGGCGGCGATGCAGCCCTTCGGCGGGTTCGATCACAATGCGCATTCGTTGCGCCTCGTGACAAAGCTCGAGGAGCGCTACGCGGCTTTCGACGGATTGAACCTGACGTGGGAGACGCTTGAAGGCATCGTCAAGCACAACGGTCCGCTCATTGGGCCGTTGTCGAAAGGCGAGGCATTGCCGCAGGCGATGGCCGAGTTCAACGCGGCGTTCGACCTTCGGCTCGACACGTTTGCAAGCGCGGAGGCGCAGGTCGCGGCGCTGGCCGACGACATTGCCTACAACAACCACGACATCGACGACGGCCTTAGGGCCGGGCTCTTCACGATCGATCAGTTGCGCGAGCTTCCGCTTGTCGGGCGTATTTTCGGTGACGTGATGGAACGACACCCGGGACTCGAACACTCGCGGCTCGTCAACGAGTGCGTGCGACGTTTGATCACGGTCATGGTCGACGACGCACTGCGCGAGACGCTGCGTCGCGTTAATGCCTTGAAGGTGCGCAGCGCCGAAGAGGTCCGGATCTGCGGTCAGGCGATCGTCGCGTTCAGCGAAGAGATGCGCGCGAACGACCGTGCGGTGAAAGCGTTCCTGTTCAAGAATATGTATCGGCATTTCAAGGTGAACCGCATGTTGTCCAAGGCCAAGCGGGTGATTGCCGATTTGTTCGGCTTGCTGCTCGCCGAGCCTGGTGTATTACCGCCGCGCTGGGCGCAACTGTGCGATGTGCCGGGAAGTACGCGTACAGCTCGCGTTGTGTCGGACTATATAGCTGGCATGACGGACCGGTTCGCATTGCAAGAGCATCGCAGGTTGTTCGCCGTCGAGGTGGACGTCTAGCATGCGAAAAGCGTTCGAAATTCTCCGGATCGTCGGTGTACTCTGGCGCGGGCACACCACGATTCGTGATGACGTTGAAATCGTGCTGAGGGGATAAACGCCATGGTCAATCCGGATCGCAATCTGTACGAGCCGCCGTACGATGATGCGCTGCTGTATGAAAGCGATCTCGAGCCGGAGCGTCCGCGGTCGCGTCCTCTGGTCGTGCTTCTCGGCATCGTCGTGCTCGCGGCATTCGCGGGCGTCGTGTGGGTCGCGTACAATCAAGGTGTGAAGCACGGACAGGGCGGAACGCCGATCCTGACCGCCGACTCCGGTCCGACACGTATTCCGGGCGATGCGGCGGCGACCGCCGATCCCGCACCCGACAAGAGTTACGAGCGTTTGTTCGGCGATTCGCCAGAGCAGGCAGAGACCGTGCTGCCGCCGGCGGAGCAACCGCGCGCCATGGCCGCCGCCGAGGATGCGCTGCCGGCCGAACAGCCGACAGACGCTCCGGGTGCCCAAGGCGGTCCGCAAGCGAAACTGGCGACGGACATTCCGCCACCATCTGCCGATCCTCGGATGGACTCCGCGACCGGGATTTCGGGACCGTCGTCCTTGTCGAGCGGTTCGCCGAAGTCGATTACGTCTGCGCCGTCGTCGGCAGGCAGCGAAGACATCACCGAGTCGTTGCCGCCCGTTGAGATGACGACACCTCCGCCAGCGGCGGTGAAGCCGGCCGCGCCGAAGGCTGTTGCGCCTGCACCTGCGAAGCCCGCTACGGCGGCACCGACGGTTGCAATGCCGATCGTGCAGCCGCCGGCGGCGGTTGTGAAGACGCCGCCGGTCTCTGCACCGGCGCCTGTCGAGGAGGAGGCGGTGTCGGCGTTGCCGCCCGCGCCGGAAGCTCCGGCTGCGGCGAGCAGCGGCGTCATGATCCAATTGGGCTCGTTCCCGAACGACAGCTTGGCAGCGTCGGCGTGGGCGAAAATCAAGTCCTCCAACCAAGCTTTGCTCGGCGACTATCGGCCGACGATCAAGCCTGCGGAGATCGAAGGTAAGGGAACGTGGTATCGGCTGCGCGTCGGCGGCTTTGCCGACAAGGCGGCGGCGGCGAATGTTTGCGAGCAACTCAAGGCCACCGGCCAGGCTTGCATCATCGCCTCGAAGTGATCTAAGCGCGGGGGCGCTAGGGTGCAGGGCAGCGTCGCCTTGCACCGTGAGGGAGTGGGCATCCCATGACCGCAAAGGCGGTTATCTTCGGCTGCGCCGGCCATGAGCTGACGGCGGCCGAGCAGGCTTTTTTCCGAGCGGAGCAGCCGTGGGGCTTCATCCTGTTCGCGCGCAATTGCGCCTCGCCTGCCCAAGTTCGTGCGTTGACGGAGAGCCTGCGCGAAAGCGTTGGCCGCGCCGACGCGCCGATCCTGATCGACCAGGAAGGCGGACGTGTGCAGCGGCTTCGCGGCGAGCATTGGCGCTCGCGGCCTGCGGCGGCGGCGTTTGGTGTGCTCTGCTGCAGCGACGCCCAAACCGCGCGCGATCTTGCCTATGACAACGCGCGGGTGATGGCCGTGGAGCTGGTCGACCTCGGCATCAATGTCGACTGCGTTCCGTGTTTGGACGTGCCGGTCGAGGGCTCGCACGACGTCATCGGCGACCGGGCGTTCGCGCGCGATCCGAAGGTCGTCGCCAACCTTGGGCAGTCCGTGATCGACGGCATGCTCGACGGTGGTGTGCTTCCGGTGATCAAGCACATTCCGGGGCACGGGCGGGCGCGGGCGGACAGCCACTTTGCCTTGCCCGTGGTCGACGCACCGCGCGCAGAGCTTGAGCGCAGCGATTTCCTGCCGTTTCGCGCCCTGGCGCACGCGCCACTCGCGATGACGGCCCACGTCGTCTACACCGACATTGACCCTCAAGCGCCAGCGACGACCAGCAAGCGAGTGATCGACGAAATCGTGCGCGGGTTCATCGGTTTCGACGGCGCGTTGATGACGGACGATTTGAGCATGCGTGCACTCGGCGGGTCGTTCGGCGACCGCGCGCGATCCGCGATCGCGGCGGGCTGCGATTTGGTTTTGCATTGCAACGGGGACATGGACGAGATGCGCGAAGTTGCGGCCGCGGTGCCGGCGTTGAGCGACAAGGCGTTCGAACGGACGCGGGCCGCACTTTCGTCTTTGCGCCGTCCGGCGCCGTTTGCGGTTGCCGAGGCGCAGGCGCGTCTTGACGCCGGCTTGGCGAGGGTTGCTTAGAACAATGTCGATGGAAAGCGCTGCACTGCCGATCATGGACGTCAAACCCGACGAGGCCTTGATCATCGATGTCGACGGCTATGAAGGTCCGCTGGACGTATTGCTCGCCTTGGCGCGGGCGCAGAAGGTCGATCTGCGCAAAATCTCGATCCTGGCGCTGGCCGAGCAGTATCTCGTGTTCATTGCCGAGGCGCGCAAGAAGCAGCTCGATCTTGCGGCCGACTATCTCGTGATGGCGTCGTGGCTCGCGTATTTGAAGTCAAAGCTGCTGTTGCCGGAGCCGGAGACCGAGGGCGAGCCGTCGGCCGAGGAACTTGCCGAACGTTTGACGTTGCAGCTGCAGCGGCTGGAGTCGATCCGCCTTGCCGCCACGCGTCTGATGTCGCGCGAGCGCTTGGGCAGCGACGTGTTCCTGCGCGGCGCGCCGGAAGGCATCCGCGTGATCAAGACACCGCAGTACTCCGACACGTTGCTCGATCTGCTGAAGGCCTATTCGACGCAACGCGTGAAGAAGATCGCGCACTCGAACTACGAACTTCAGCGCTTGCCGATCTTTGCCATCGAAGAGGCGCGCCACCGGCTTGAGAAGATGCTGGGCGTGATCATCGATTGGTCGACGATCGATATGCTGGTGCCGACGGAGTTCTCGACCGGACGTCCGCGGCGCACCGGCATCGCCAGCACGCTGTCTGCCAGTCTGGAAATGGCGCGCGATGGCCTCGTCGAACTGCGCCAGATGGCGCCGTTCGCGCCGCTCTACGTGCGCCGCCGTCCCACTCAAACACCCGAAGAAGAGGTCGCGACATGACGCCCATGAAGGTGCATGCCATGAAACTCGATGAAAGCTCCAAAGACGGTGCAGTGCAGCCCGAACAGCAAGGCGTGGTGACGCGGTTGTTCCCGGGCGACGCGATTCCGCAAAGTGCTGCGCATCTGCGCATGCTGGAAGCCGTTCTGTTTGCTGCCGCCGAGCCGCTCGACGAGGCGACGATCATTGAGCGGTTGCCGCCCGACGCGGATGTGCCTGCGCTGCTTGAGGAATTGGCACAAATCTATGCGAAGCGCGGGGTCAATCTGGTGCGGATCGCCGGACGCTGGGCGTTTCGCACGGCGCCCGATCTGGCGCATGTGCTCCGACGCAATGCCGTCGAGCAAAAGCGCCTGTCGCGCGCCGCGATGGAGACGCTTGCGATCGTCGCCTATCACCAACCTGTGACACGGGCCGAAATCGAGGAAATCCGTGGGGTCACGATAAACAAGGGAACGCTGGACATCTTGCTGGAGCTCGGCTGGGTCAAGATGCGCGGACGCCGGCGCGTCCCCGGGCGGCCGGTGACCTATGGCACGACCGACGACTTCCTGATGCATTTCGGTCTGGACAAGGTGTCGGATTTGCCGGGTCTCGACGAATTGCGCGCGGCCGGCGTGCTCGAGGGCCGTATTCCGCCTGGATTTGGGGTGCCGTCGCCCAGCGACTCGCTTGCCATGGACGAGGATCCGCTGGATATCGACGACGCTGGCGAGACGTTCGAGCCGGAGCTTCCCGACCCCAAAGGGGACGAATCTTAGGGTTCACCGCAGCTGGCGGTGAATTTGTCTCAGTTCGGCTGGCCGATTGCGCCTCAGCGCCCCATTTGGGACAATCATGACTAACGGCCCGGGCGTTGCATCCGACGGCGGATGACGGACAGGCGATTGAGGACTGACACATGGGCAGCATGTCGATTTGGCACTGGCTCGTCGTCGGGGTGATTGTGCTCATCCTGTTCGGCGGCCGGGGCAAGATTTCGGAGCTGATGGGCGACGTGGCGCGCGGCATCAAGAGCTTCCGCAAGGGCTTGGCGGACGACGAGAAGCCGCTGGAGCCGGCTCAGAAGGACGCCGAAAAAGAGCGCGTCAAGAACTAGGGCGGTCCCGTCCTTCATGTTCGATATCGGCTGGAGCGAGCTTCTGGTCATCGGCATCGTGGCGTTGCTGGTGATCGGACCGAAAGACCTTCCGCAGGCGTTTCGTACGCTGGGGCAGTGGGTTTCGAAGGCGCGCGCGTTGGCGCGGGAATTCCAGGGACATGTCGACGAACTGATGCGCGAGAGCCAGGTCGAAGACATGAAACGCGAGTTCAAAGAGATGGCGCGGCCGCCGGAACTCGACGGCCTTGAAGACGAGTTGATGGCCGGCCAAACGCCGAAGCCGAAGAACACCGATCCGGTCGTGCCCGCCGACACTGACAAGCCACTCGCCCAACCACCTGCGCCATGACGCGTCCGGACGACGACGAACAGCACATCGAAGCCTCGCGCGCGCCGCTGATCGATCATTTGATCGAGCTTAGGCAGCGCCTGATCTGGTCATTGCTGGCTTTCGTCGTGGCGTTCATCGGCAGCTATTTCGTCGCGGCGTACATCTATGAGTTTTTGACCCATCCCTTGGCCGTGGCTTTGGGGCCGGGGCGGCGCATGATCTACACCGCGCTCTACGACGTGTTCTTCACGTACATCAAGGTCGCGGCGTTCAGCGCGCTTTGCATCTCGTTTCCCATCGTCGCGTCGCAGATCTACATGTTCGTTGCGCCGGGACTTTATCGCAACGAACGGCAGGCGTTCCTGCCGTTCCTGATCGCAACACCGGTGCTGTTCGTGCTGGGCGCGGCGCTCGTCTACTACGGTTTGATGCCGGTGATGATCCACTTCTTCCTCGGGTTCGAGACGTCGGGCGGGCAGGGTTCTTTGCCGATCCAGCTTGAAGCGCGCGTCACCGAGTACCTCGACCTGGTGATGACGTTCATTTTCGCGTTCGGGCTCAGTTTTCAGTTGCCAGTGCTGCTCACGCTGCTAGGCCGGGTCGGCATCATCACGTCCGATATGCTCAAGCAAAGCCGGCGCTATGCGATCGTTGGCGTGTTCGTGGTCGCCGCGGTTTTGACGCCGCCCGACGTGATCAGCCAATTCGCGCTCGCGATTCCGTTGCTTCTGCTCTACGAAGCGTCGATCTGGAGCGTGCGGCTGATCGAGAAACAGCGCGCGGAAGACGCGAAAAGGGCGGAAAGCGCCGTTTAGCCCTGTTGTGGCGGCGGGCGGCAGTCGTTAAGAAGCGCGCTCCACATTCGGCCGCTTCGCCCATGCACGACATACGCTTCATCCGCGAGAATCCCGCCGCTTTCGACGCCGGTTTGAGCCGCCGCGGGCTGTCGCCGCAGTCGAAAGATATTCTGGCGCTCGACCAGACGTGGCGCGACGCGACCACGCGGCTGCAAGAGATGCAGACGCTGCGCAATGACGCGTCGAAGAAGATCGGGCAAGCGAAGGCGCAGAAGAACGAGGCCGAGGCGCAGCGCCTGATGGGCGAAGTTGCGCGGCTCAAGGACGAGGTTCCGGCGACCGAGCTTCGCGTACGCGAGTCGGAAGAGGCGCTGAACGAGCTTCTCAGCATGATCCCGAACTTGCCTGCGGCCGATGTGCCGGAGGGGCCGGACGAGAGCGCGAACAAAGAGGTGCGGCGCGCCGGTACGCCGCGGACGACGAACTTCGCGGCGAAGCAGCACTTCGACATCGGCGAAGCGCTGAAGCTCATGGACTTTGAAGCGGCGGCGAAGATGTCGGGCGCGCGCTTCGTGCTCCTGCGTGGGCAGCTTGCGCGGTTGGAGCGGGCGATCGCGAACTTCATGCTCGACCTGCACACGGGCGCGTTCGGCTATCAAGAGATCGTGCCGCCGTACCTGGTGCGCGATCAGGCGATGTTCGGCACGGCGCAGTTGCCGAAGTTCCGCGACGAGCAATTCGGGACGACGAACGGCTATTGGCTGATCCCTACGGCGGAAGTGTCGCTCACCAACCAAGTGCGCGAGTCGATCCTGGATGAAACGCAACTGCCGATGCGGTTTACGGCTTGGACGCCCTGCTTTCGGTCGGAGGCGGGCGCTGCGGGCAAGGACACGCGCGGCATGATCCGCGTGCATCAGTTCTCGAAAGTGGAACTCGTGTCGATTACGACGCCGGAGCAATCGGAAGCCGAGCACGAGCGCATGACGTCCTGCGCGGAGGAAGTGCTGAAGCGGTTGGGGCTCGCCTATCGCACCATGGTGCTGTCGACCGGGGATATGGGCTTTGCGGCGCGCAAGACCTACGACATCGAAGTCTGGCTGCCGGGTCAGAACACATATCGCGAGATTTCGAGCTGTTCGAACTGCGGCGACTTCCAAGCGCGGCGCATGGAGGCGCGCTATCGTCCGGCTGGTGACGCAAAGGGCACACGTTTCGTTCACACGCTGAACGGATCGGGTCTCGCGGTCGGCCGGACGTTGGTTGCGGTGCTCGAGAATTATCAGCAGGCGGACGGGACGGTCGCGGTGCCAGAGGTGTTGCGGCCTTACATGGGCGGCCTCGAAGTGATCGCGCCCCATGGTTCGTAAGAGCGGCGACGAAAAACTTCCCCTTCGCATCCTGTTGTCGAACGACGACGGCATCAATGCGCCGGGGCTGAAATCGCTGGAGAAGATCGCGGCCGAGCTTTCGGATGACGTGTGGGTCGTGGCACCCGAGTCGGAAGAGAGCGGCGCGTCGCGCAAGCTGACGCTGACCCAGCCTCTGCGGCTGCGCGAGATCAGCAAGCACCGCTTCGCCGTACAGGGCACGCCGACCGACTGCGTGCTGATGGGCATTTCGCATGTGCTGAAGGACCGGCGTCCAGATCTCGTGCTGTCGGGCGTGAACCGCGGGTCGAACATCGCCGACGACGTGACTTATTCAGGGACGATCGCGGCCGCGATGGAGGGCACCGCGCTCGGCGTGCCGTCAATTGCGCTCAGTCAAGCCTACGGGTTCGAGGAAGGCAAGCACGTCAAATGGTCGTGCGCCGAGCATCACGGGCCGTGGCTGATCCGCAAGCTGCTGGAGCTCAAGTGGCCGGCGGACGTGCTGATCAATATCAACTTCCCTGACGTCCTCCCGCAATCGGTCGAGCGCGTCGAGGTGACCTCGCAGGGCAAGCGCGACCAGTCTCTCGCCAACATCATCGAGCGCATGGATGTGCGCGGGAATCCCTATTACTGGCTCGGGTTCAAGCGCGTGTTGAGCAATCCGCCGGAGGGAACGGACCTTCGCGCGATCTATGACGGCCGCATTTCGGTAACGCCTTTGCATTTGAATCTGACCGAAGAGCGCGCGCGCAAGACGTTGGCGCAGCACATCATGGGCGCGCCGCCGAAGCTCGATTAGAGATGACGATGACACCAGACGTTCGGATGATCCGGCTCTTGATGGAGCTGCGCCGGCAAGGCGTCACCGACACGGACGTGCTATCGGCCTTGGAGACCACGCCGCGGGAAATGTTCGTGCCGGAGGTCTTTCAGGACCGCGCGTACGACAATGTGGCCCTGCCGATCGATGCCGGACAGACGATCAGCCAGCCTTACATCGTCGCCTACATGACGGCGGCTTTGGAGCTGAAGCCTTCGCACCGCGTGCTCGAGGTCGGGACGGGGTCGGGCTATCAGGCAGCGATCCTGGCCAAGCTCGTCAAGCGGGTCTACACGATCGAGCGGCACGCTGTGCTGGCCGAGCAGGCGCAGCAGCGTTTCCGGCAGCTTAAGCTCTTCAACATCGACGTTCGCGTCTCGGACGGCGTGCGCGGCTGGCCGGGACAGGCGCCGTTCGACCGCATCATCGTCACCGCCGCCGCGCGCGAAAAAGCGCCGGAAGAACTCTTAAATCAACTGAATATTAAGGGACTCATTGTTATTCCGATTGATCGAGGTGTCGATGGGCAGGTGCTAGTCCGCATAAGACGGACAGCACAGGGTTTTCAGAGCACGGATCTGCTGCCCGTGAAGTTCGTGCCCTTGTTGGAAGGCGTGGCGAAGAGTGATGGAGCGGACGGGTGAACCGCGAAGTCGTCGCTCAAACCGCAATCGTGCCGAGCAGACGGTGCAAACTCTCATTGCGGCGTTGTTGCTTGGCACGGCAAGCGGTTGTGCGACCGTCGACATGGAGCCGTCGTACGCGCCGTTGACGAACGCGCGGCCGGCGGCGCGACCCGTCACGGTCGTGCTGGTTCAGCGCGGGGACACGGTTGCCGGCGTCGCACGCCGCTACGGTCTTTCGAGCCAAGCCATCATCGAGGCAAACGCGCTCAGAGCGCCCTATCAGCTGACGCAAGGCCAGCGGCTGGTGCTGCCGCCGTCTGCTGTTCACATCGTGTCACCGGGCGAGACAGTGAGTTCGATCTCACGCGCGTACGGCGTATCGCGTCAAGCGATCGTGGACGCGAACGACCTCAACGCACCGGACGTTTTGCAGCCGGGTCAGCGAATTGCCATTCCGTTCGTGGGCCCAAGGCCGCGAAGCGTCGCGCAAGCCGCATCGCCGAAGACAGTCGAGGGCGTCGATCCGCGGGTCGCCGGTGCGCGCTACTATGCGCTCGGCAGACCGCGCGCGAAGCCGGAACTCGACGGTCAGGGCGGGCCTGAGATGTTCGAGCCGCCCACGGCGGACGAAACCGTCCGGGATCCGATTGCGCCGAAGAAGGACATCGAGCCTGGCGACGGCGAGAGGGCGACGGGCAAGTTCATTTGGCCGGTCGACGGCAAGGTGATTTCCAGATTCGGACGACGCAACACCGGCGTGCATAACGACGGCATCAACATCGCGGCCGATCCCGGCTCGCCGGTGAAGGCCGCCGACGCCGGCGTCGTCGTCTACGGAGGCAACGAGCTTACGGCTTATGGCAATCTGCTTTTGATCCGCCACTCCAGCGGTTACGTCACGGCCTATGCGCACAATCGCCGTCTGCTCGTGAAGCGGGGCGATGCGGTGAAGCAGGGTCAGACGATCGCGCTCGTCGGTTCGACGGGCGATGTCGACCGGCCGCAGCTGCACTTCGAAATCCGCAAAGGCGACCGTGCTGTCGATCCGAACCGCTATTTGTCGCGCGCCACGGCAAGCCGCTGATCCGCGCTCGCCAAGGCTTCGGCGGGCAGGCCCAACTCGCCCGCCAGATCCTCGATGAACTGCCAGGCGACGCGGCCGGAACGGCTGCCGCGGGTGACCGACCATTCGAGCGCACGGCGTTCGAGGTCGGTCTCGGCGATCTTCAATCCGAAATGCGCCGCGTAGCCGCGAACGATGGCGAGATAGTCGGTCTGTCCTACATTGTGAAAGCCGAGCCATAGGCCGAAGCGGTCGGAGAGCGAGATCTTCTCTTCGATCGCCTCGTCGGGATGGATTGCGGTCGAGCGTTCATTCTCGATCATCTCACGCGGCATGAGGTGGCGCCGGTTCGAGGTGGCGTAGAACACGACGTTCTCCGGGCGACCCGCGATCCCGCCCTCAAGGACTGTCTTGAGCGGACGGTAGGCCGCGTCGTTCGCGTCGAAGGACAGGTCGTCACAGAACAGGATCGTGCGTACGGGGGCTGTGGCGAGCACGGTCAGCAACTGGCCCAGCGTCGCGATGTCTTCGCGATGGATTTCGACGATCTTCAAGGGTGTGCGCGCGTCGGCCGCGACCGCGGCGTGCACCGCCTTGACGAGCGCGCTTTTGCCCGTGCCACGTGCGCCCCACAGAAGCGCGTTGTTCGCCGGTTGGCCGTTCGCGAAGCGGCGCGTGTTGGTCAGAAGCTGGTCACGCTGGCGATCGATACCCTTGAGCAGGGCCAGGGGGACACGTGCAATGCTGTTCAAGGGTTGCAGCGCGTGTTCCGCGGCGACCCAAGCGAATCCCTCCGCGGCCTGCCAATTGGGCGGTTTCGCAGGGCCCGGTGTCAGGCGCTCGAGGGCGCGCGCTATTCGCTCCAAAAGCGCCAATTCGTCGCTCATCGGCTTTCACTACAAGAACGGCGCGGCGGGAGCCAGACGGCGGTCCAGCCATTGGTTGCATTGGGAGGGGGCGCCGGTATAGTCCGCCGCGCTCAAGGCGCCCCTGCCCCCAAGAAAGTTAACGGAACGGCTCATGTTCATTTCGCCTGCCTTCGCCCAATCCGCGGCACCTGCCGGTGGCGCTGGCGATTTCTTCATTCAGCTCGTTCCTTTGTTCCTGATCATCGCGATCATGTACTTCCTCGTGTTGCGCCCACAGCAGCAGCGCGTGAAGGCGCACCAGCAGATGGTCTCCGCGGTCAAGCGCGGCGATGTCGTCGTGACGGGCGGCGGAATCATCGGCAAGGTCGTCAAAGTCCTCGAGAACGACGAAGTCATGGTCGAGATCGCCGACGAGGTTCGCATCCGCGTGGTCAAGACGACGATCGCGGACGTGCGGTCCAAGTCCGAACCGGTTGCGTCGGACGCGAAGTCGAAAAACGGCGACGAAGACAAGAAGTAATCCGGATCGGACACGATGCTCCAGTTTCAGCCTTGGAAGGTCATTCTCATTCTGGGCGTATGCCTGTTCGGGCTGATCACGGCCGCGCCGAACATCATGCCGACGGACGCGAGGGCGTGGCTCACCAGCAATCTCAGCTTCGTGCCGCACAAGCCCGTCACGCTCGGCCTCGACCTGCAGGGCGGGTCCTACGTGCTGTTCGAGGCGCAGATCGAGGTCGCGGTCAAAGACCGGCTTGCGACGCTTGTCGACGACGTGCGCAGCGGACTGCGCAAGGCGCGTATCACGTTTACGGGCCTGTCGGCGGGGCCCGATTATGTGACGGTGAAAATTGAGAAGCCGGTGCAGCTTGAAGAGGCGCGGACGTTCCTGCGCGGCCTCGCGCAGCCGGCGGGGGCATCGTTCACGGGTGTGGGCGCCTCGGATTACGACGTCGTGGTGAGCGATGCGGGCGATGCGAGGTTAACAATTACGGCGGCGGGGCGCGAGCAAATCCGCGCCAATGCAATGTCGCAGTCGGTCGAAATCCTGCGCAAGCGCATCGATCCCGAGGGCACGAAGGAAGTCACGATCCAACCGCAGGGCGAGCGGCGCATTATCGTCCAGGTGCCCGGCGAGAACGATCCCCAGAAGATCATCAAGTTGGGCAGCACTGCCGCGAAGCTGACGTTCCACATGGTGGACGACACGGTTTCGCGCGAAGACATTGAAGCCAACAGGTTGCCGCCGGGCACGCGGTTGCTCAAAGAAACGCAAGGCCGCGGACAGAACGCGGTCGAGGTTCCGATCGTGATCCGCGACCGGGCGATCATCACCGGCGACATGCTCAAGAAGGCGATGGGCGCGTTCGACCAACAGACGCAATTGCCCATCATCCAGTTCGAGTTCAACGCGGTCGGCGCGCGGCGCTTTGCCGAAATCACAAAGGCGAGCGTCGGGCGGCGGTTTGCGGCCGTGCTCGACGAGAAGGTGATCACCGCGCCCTATATCCGGACGCCGATCCTGGGCGGCTCGGGGCAGATCGAGGGCGACTTTTCGATCGAAGAGGCGACCGAGACGGCGGTGCTGCTGAATTCGGGCGCGTTGTTCGTGCCGCTGAAGGAGGAGGAGCAGCGCACCGTGGGCGCGGAGCTGGGTCAGGACTCGATCGAGGCTGGGCAATACGCGGCGCTGGTCGGCTTGCTGCTCGTCGTCGGCTTCATGGTGCTGCAATACCGGTTGTTCGGGCTCTTCGCCGACGTAGCGCTGCTCGCCAACTTGATCCTGCTGCTTGGTCTGATGACTGCCATCGGCGCGACGCTGACGCTGCCGGGTATCGCGGCGTTCGTGCTGACGATGGGTATGGCCGTCGACGCGAACGTGTTGATCTATGAGCGCATCCGGGAAGAGCAGCGCAACGGCAAGTCGATCCTGGCGGCCGTCGATTCCGGCTTCTCACGCGCGATGACGACGATCATCGATTCGAACCTGACGACGCTTCTGGCCGGTTTGATCCTTCTGATGCTGGGCAGCGGGCCGGTGCGCGGCTTTGCGGTTGCGCTGTCGCTCGGGATCCTGACGTCCGTGTTCACCGCGGTCTATGTCACAAGACTTCAGGTCGTGTGGTGGCTGCGCGGCGGCAAAAGGCGCACGGAGCTGCCCGTCTAGGGGTTAAATCCCTCAGATGGCTTGGGTTTTTCGCGCGGCGGTCGATTGACCGTCGCGTGAAATGTAATCTTCATTGAACCGGCAATTGAGTCGGTGCTTCGAGGGGAGACGGGTCCATGGTGACCATTTTGACCAACGTACGGAACGCGGTGATCGCGGGCTTCGTGCTGGCGCTGCTGGTGTTCGTGATCTTCGTGGCTGTCGGCGGATCGTCCGATGTGACCGCGACGCTAACGGGCCCGGTGTTCTGGCAATTCGTGTTCCGCTGGTTCCATGTGCTGCTCGGTATCTTGTGGATCGGCCTGCTCTACTATTTCAACTTCGTGCAGATTCCGATGATGCCGAAGATCCCCGACGAGCAGAAGCCGGCGGTGTCGAAGTTCATCGCACCCGAGGCGCTTTGGTATTTCCGTTGGGCCGCGATGGGAACGATCGCAACGGGGCTCGTGCTGGCGTACCTCAACGGCTACTTCCTGAGCGCGCTGACGATCGGGTTGGCAGGCGATGCGGCGGGGCCGTACTCGACGTTGATCGGCATCGGCATGTGGCTGGGTTCGATCATGTGGTTCAACGTCTGGTTCGTAATCTGGCCGAACCAGCAAAAGGCGCTAAACATCGACAACAAGTTTCCGGACCTGACCAAGGAACAGAAGGCGGCCGCCGGACGGACGGCGATGCTGTTCTCGCGGACGAACTTCATGCTTTCGATTCCGATGCTGTTCGCGATGGTCGGCGCGCAGCACCTGGGTTGAGCCTGACGCTTGCGTTGACGTTGTGGGGCCGTGCGCGAGCGCGGCCCCTTCTTTGTTGGTGAGCCCTTTGGACGAGGCAACTGCCGCACAGTTGGACGAGATCGTCGCAACCGGCGATCCCGACCGTTATGTGTCGGCATTCTTTGCGCCGGCGTCCAAGAGGCAGGCGCTGATCGCGCTCTACGCGTTCCACCACGAGGTCGGCCGCGTCGCGCTCACCGTGCGTGAGCCGATGGCGGGCCACATCCGCTTGGCTTGGTGGCGGGAGCAGATAGCGGCGGTCTATACCGGCGGCACTCTTCAGGCGCCGGTGCCGCGTGCGCTGGCAGAGGTGGCGCGAGGGCATGCTTTGCCCCGGGACCTGTTCGACGCCTATCTCGACGCTCGGGCCCTCGACCTCGAGGAGTTGCCCTTTGTCGACGAGGCGGCGATGGACCGACACGCCGATGCTGTCGAGGGCGGGTTGCTGTGTCTTGCCGCGCGCGTGTTGGGGGCAGGGGACGGCGCCGACGCAGCCGCAGCGTTTGCGGGACGTGCGATCGCGGTTGGCGGGCATTTGCACGATCTTGGCGCCTTCGCGAAGCTCAGGCGGTGCCGGTTGCCAGCGGCTTGGCTCACGGAGGCGCAGCTTAATGCCGAGGATGTTTTCGCCGTTGGGGAAGGCGCGGCGGTATCGGGCCCGGTGTTCGGCCGGATGAAAGCGAAGATCGAGCGGGAATTGTGGCGGCTCAGCCTGGCGCGCTACGCGCGTTCGGCGACACCGGCGTTCGCGGTCGCCACTCTGGCGCGTTGGCCTGGCGGGCGGCGCTTCGACCCGCTGCAACCGCAGCCCCTGCCTGAGTGGCAAAGGCTGCTGCGGCTGACGAACGCCAACTTCACGTGGCGGTATTGATCAGTTCTTGAGCTGGGTCGACTTGTAGGCGACGGCGATCGCTTGGAGGGCGGCGATCTCGTTCGTGTACGTCGCATCCAGATTCATGAAGCCTGGTTTCCCACGCCTTGCGGGTTTCGCGACAGCGGCCTTCAGGCCGCCGGGTGCGCGCGTGATGATCCCCGCTTCGGTCCAATCGCCGCCCGACACGATTTGGCCGTCGCTGCGGTGGGCGAGGTGCGTCTTGACGGGCACCTCGTCGCCTGAGGCCGTGTCGTCGAGCATGAACTCGCGGAACGTGCCGTTACCTTCCTGCTTCGAGCAGATGATCATTTTCGTCTTCCCTTGTCCCATGTCGGGCGGCCGCGTTTCTTTTTGGCCGCGTGCCGCCCTGTTTCATCCGAGGTTCTCGCGGGCCGGTTCCCCAACCAGCCCGCGGCATCAAGCGCGTCGTTAGCTGCAGCCGGTCGTCGTCCCGCAGCTGTCGCATTTCAGGCAGGTGCCGTTTCTGACCAGCGTGAAGTTCCCACAGTTGCCGCACGCATCGCCCTCGTAGCCCTTGATGCGGGCTTCGGCGACTTTGCGGGCGCGTGAGGCTTGCGACGAGACGGCGACCTCGCGTTCGACGATCTCGATCGCTTGCGCGACCGGGTTGCCGGCGACGCGACGCGCCTGCGTATCGAGCGCGATCTCGCTGGTCGTCGTGCGAAGCGTCGCCGCAAGCATCGTCGTTTCGGTGCGCGCCAGCTGGCCGCCTTCTACGACGACGAGCTGCTGCGGGACCTGACCGCGGACGAGGCCGGACGAGACGATGCGCGCCGGGTTCTGTGCGGGCTGCGGCGGACGCTTGCCTTCGCCGTCACCGCCGCCGATTTCGCTGTCGCCCGGGATAACGTGCGCCAAGTCGTTGCGGCCGAGATACGACACCGCGAGTTCGCGGAACACGTAGTCGAGGATCGACGTCGCGTTCTTGATCGAGTCGTTGCCGGTGACCATGCCCGCCGGTTCGAAGCGCGTGAACGTGAACGCTTCGACGAATTCGTCCAGGGGCACGCCGTATTGCAGGCCGATCGAGATCGCGATCGCGAAATTGTTCATCAAGCTGCGGAAGGCCGCACCTTCCTTGTGCATGTCGATGAAGATTTCGCCGATGCGGCCGTCGTCGTATTCGCCGGTGCGGAGATAGACCTTATGACCGCCGACCGTCGCCTTCTGCGTGTAGCCCTTGCGGCGGTGCGGCAGCTTTTCGCGGTCGCGCTTCGTGATTTCGATGACGCGCTCGACAATGCGCTCGGCCATCGCTTGCGCGCGTGCGCCTTGCGCCATTTCGGGCAGCTGTTCGGCCAGATCGTCGTCCTCGTCCTCGCTCACCAGGATCGACGAGGCGAGCGGTTGCGAGAGCTTCGAGCCGTCGCGGTAGAGTGCGTTCGCCTTCAGCGCCAGCTTCCAGGACTTCATGTACGCGTCGGCGCAGTCCTGAACCGTCGCGTTGTTCGGCATGTTGATCGTCTTCGAGATCGCGCCCGAGATGAAGGGCTGTGCTGCAGCCAGCATCAGGATGTGGCTGTCAACGGAGAGCGAGCGCTTGCCGAGCTTGCCGCAGGGGTTCGCGCAGTCGAACACGGGCAGGTGTTCTTCCTTCAGGTGCGGGGCGCCTTCGAGGGTCATGGCACCGCAGCAATAGATGTTGGCGGCGTCGATCTCGGCCTTCGTGAAGCCGATTTCGGTCAACAGATTGAAGTCCGGCGCATCGAGGCGATCAACAGCAAGGCCCAGCGTCTTCGTGCAGAACTCGTCGCCCAGCGTCCAACGGTTGAAGACGAACGAGATGTCGAACGCCGTCGCGAGCGACGCCTCGACGGCGTCGAGTTCCTTGTCGGTGAAGCCCTTCAGCTTCAGCCATTCTTGGTTCACGCCCGGCGCGCCCTTCAACGTGCCGCGGCCGACCGCGTAGTTGATGATCGCTTCCGATTGCTCGGGGCGATAGCCGAGCGCCTTCAACGCCTCGGGCACCGATTGGTTGATGATCTTGAAGTAACCGCCGCCAGCGAGCTTTTTGAATTTCACGAGCGCGAAGTCGGGTTCGATGCCCGTCGTGTCGCAGTCCATAACGAGGCCGATCGTGCCGGTCGGTGCGATGACCGTCGATTGCGCGTTGCGATAGCCGTAGAGCGCGCCTTGGGCGAGCGCCTCATCCCACGAAGCACGCGCGCGGTCGACCAGGCCTTCGAACCCCTTGGCCGGCATGTCGACGGCGTTCAGCGGCACGGGCTTCGTCGACAGCTTTTCGTAACCGTCGATCGCGCCGAACGCGGCGCGGCGATGGTTGCGCACGACGCGCAGCATGTGGTCGGAGTTCTTCGCGTAGCCTTTGAAGGCGCCGAGTTCGCGCGCCATGGCGGCGGAGGTGGCATAGGACGCGCCCGTCATGAGCGCGGCCATGGCGGCGGCGACCGCGCGACCCTGCTTCGAGTCGTAGGGGATGCCCGACGACATCAAGAGGCCGCCGATGTTCGCGTAGCCGAGGCCCAGCGTGCGGTACTCGTAGGAGAGTTGCGCGATTTCCTTCGACGGGAACTGCGCCATCATCACCGACACTTCGAGGACGATCGTCCACAAGCGAACGGCGTGCTCGTAGGCGGCGACGTCGAAGTACTTCGTGCCGTCGCTCAGCTCCTTGCGGAATGCGAGCAGGTTCAACGACGCGAGGTTGCACGCCGTGTCGTCGAGGAACATATACTCCGAGCACGGGTTCGAGCCGCGGATCGGGCCCGACGCCGGGCAGGTGTGCCAGTCGTTGACGGTGGTGTGGAACTGGATGCCGGGATCGGCGCACTGCCAAGCGGCCTCGGCGATCTGGCCCCAGAGGTCACGCGCCTTCAGCGTCTTGTGGGTCTTGCCGTCCGTGCGGCGGATCAGTTTCCATTCGCTGTCGCCTTCGACGGCGCGCAGGAAGTCGTCCGTCACGCGAACGGAGTTGTTCGAGTTCTGGCCGGAGACCGTGTAGTAGGCCTCACCGTCCCAGTCGGTGTCGTAAACAGGCACCTCGATCGCCTGGTATCCCTGGCGGGCGAATTGCACGGCGCGCTGGATCGCATTGTCCGCGACCTGGGCTTTGCGGGCGGCTTTGATCTCGCGCTTCAACGCCGGGTTCTGCTGCGGATCGAAGCAGGCTTCACCGTCGGCGCTGCAATTCACGCATGCCTTGATGATCAAGTTCAGGTGCTTATTCAGCAGCTTCGAGCCGGCGACGAGCGCCGCCACCTTTTGCTCTTCGATCACCTTCCAGTTGACGAAGCTTTCGATGTCGGGGTGGTCGGCGTCGACGATTACCATCTTGGCTGCACGGCGCGTCGTACCGCCGGACTTGATCGCGCCGGCCGCGCGGTCGCCGATCTTCAGGAAGCTCATCAAGCCCGACGACTTGCCGCCGCCGGACAGCTTCTCGCTCACGCCACGCAGGGCGGAGAAGTTCGAGCCCGTGCCGGAGCCGTACTTGAACAGGCGCGCCTCGCGGACCCAGAGATCCATGATGCCGCCCTCGTTGACGAGGTCGTCCTTGATGCCCTGGATGAAGCAGGCATGCGGTTGCGGGTGCTCATAGGCGCTGGCCGAGGCGACCAGTTCGCCGGTCCAGTGGTCGACGTAGTGGTGGCCTTGGGCCGGACCGTCGATGCCATAGGCCCAATGCAGACCGGTGTTGAACCATTGCGGGCTGTTGGGGGCGGCCATCTGGGCGGCCAGCATGAAGCGCATTTCGTCGAAGAACGCGCGCGCGTCGCGCTCGCCGTCGAAGTAGCCACCCTTCCAACCCCAATAGGTCCAGGTGCCGGCCAGGCGGTCGAAGACTTGGCGTGCGCTGGTTTCGCCCACGGACTTCGCCTCGCCATCAAGACGCGCGAGCGCGCTGTCGTCGGGCGCCTTGCGCCACAGCCATTCGGGAACGTTCTCTTCCGCGACGGGTTTCAGGCGCGCGGCGATGCCGGCCTTGCGGAAGTACTTCTGCGCGAGGACGTCGGAGGCGACTTGCGACCAGCGTTCGGGAACTTCGATGCTGTCTTGGCGGAAGACGACGGAGCCGTCCGGATTGCGGATCTCGCTCGACGTCGCGCGGAACGCGATGCCTTCGTATGCGGATTGCCCTTCGGTGGTGAAGACGCGGTCGATGCGCATGTTTGGGAAGCCCCTCTTGGTAGCCCGGTGACCAACTTCCCTGACCTCACACCGGCGACCTTCGGGACTGTCCTGAGACGATGAGCGCGCTTCACCAAATCCCCCGCGCTCAGGTCCCGGACCGCGCCTCAATTTCGGTGGCGGACAGGGACAGACATCTAGTACCTAGATTTTGATCGTCGCAATAGATTTTGTGTTAATCGGCGGTAGCAAATACTAGAGTTTGTGGGTCGCGGTTCTGATGTTCTGTGGAAAGTGGCGAGCGCGTTGCCGTAACCGCGATGGGGTCATTCGCCGACCAACGACCCGAAGTTCGCGCTGGTGACAAAGCACTGGCGCGCGCTCGATGACGGAGCATGCGAATGCAGACTGACCGAAACAAGATGCACCGATTCGCGGGTCTGTGGAAAAGCGAGTCTTGGCGATCGGCGCAAAAGGCGCTGATTCGCGCGGGCGCCTCGAAATTTCCTAAGATGGGTCAAACACTTGAGGTGTCCGTATGCTCATGGTCGCATTCACGCTCTTGGTGGCGTCGGTCGTCATCGGGCTCACGGCTTGGTCGGGCTCGGGCCGGTCCTTTGTGCCCCGCGCCGTATCCTTCACAGCGCTTGTGCTCGGCGTTCTGGCATTGATCGCGAGCGGGTTCGCGCAAATCGCAGCCGGTCGCGTCGGTGTCTCAAGCCTGTTCGGCGCTGTCGATTCTGAGCCGCTGACGCAAGGGCTGCATCTCATCAATCCGCTCAAAAGCGTGACGCAGATGTCGATCAGGACCGAGGCGATTAGCGTTCACGCCGGACCTGGCGGACGACCCGCTGGCGATACCGTGGACTCGATCTCGTCCGACGGCATGCGCATGCCGCTCGATGTGACGGTCTACTATCGGCTGTTGCCTGCCGATGCGCCGTGGGTTTATCAGAATCTGGGCGAGGACTTTGCCGATAAGATCGTCGTGCCGGCAACGCGCACTGCAGTGCGGGAAGCGCTCGCCCGGTTCACGGCGCAAGAAGCATACAGCACGAAGCGCGACCAACTCGCATTGCTGATGCAAGATTTTTTGCGCCGGCATGTCGGCGCGTTGCTCGATGACTACAAGTTTACCGGCCAAGCCGTCGTCGTTCAGCAGGTTCTGCTGCGCAACATCGGTATTCCTGATCAGGTGCGCGACGCCATCGAAAAGAAGCTTGCCGCTGAGCAGCAGGCGCTTGCGATGCAGTTTGTGCTCCAGAAGGAAACGCAGGAGGCTGAGCGCAAGCGGATCGAGGCGCGGGGCATTGCCGACTTCCAGAAAATCGTCACTGAAGGCATCAGCGACAAGCTCTTGGCCTGGAAGGGCATTGAGGCGACCCTCGAAATCTCCAAGAGCCCCAATGCCAAGGTCGTCGTCATCGGGAACTCCAAAAACGGCCTTCCTCTGATCTTCGACAGTTCAGGGGTAAGCAGCGCTCCGCGGTAAGCTGCGGCACCGGCCGTGCCCTGTGGAAAAACGGGATTGATAATAGCTCTGAAAGCTGCGCTTTGGTGGCCGGGGTGCCGGGGCGCGGGTTCGATTCGAGGTGAGATTGTGGGTCAGCGTTTTGTGATCTGGTCGCGTGTGTGGGCCTTGGTTTGGGTTCTGGCGCTTGGCGCGGCGCTGTCCGTTCCCGCTCAGACGCGGGAGGTTTGGCCCCATGAAACCAGCGACTTGCAGGTCGATCCCACGGTTCGCTTTGGGCAGTTGCCCAACGGACTGCGCTACGCGATCAAGCCGAACGCGAACCCTGCGGGCACTGTGTCGTTTAGGCTGCGGATCGCTGCCGGGTCGTTGCACGAAAACGACAACGAACAGGGTGTTGCGCACTTCCTGGAACACATGGCCTTCAATGGGTCGGAGAACTACCCCGAAGGCGAGATGTTCAAAGCGTTGCAACGGCTTGGCATCCAGATCGGATCGAGCGCGAACGCTTCAACGGATTTCGACAACACCACGTTCGCGCTGTCGCTGCCGAGCGTGAGGCTCGACACGATGACGACGGGGCTCAATGTTTTGCGCGAGATCGTGGGCCGGCTGACGCTTTCGGCCGAAGCGATCGAGCGCGAGCGCGGGGTCATTCTGGCTGAGGAGCGTGCGCGCGACACGCCGGCGACGCGGGCGAATTTGGTTCAGCTTCATGCGCTCTTTGCAGGGCAGAAATATCCGCTGCGTTTCCCTATTGGGAAGCTTGAGTTCATCAAGCGCGCCGGACCTGCCGAGTTGCGCAGCTTCTATGAGCGCCACTATCGCCCGGAGCGGGCACTTCTGGTGGTCGCGGGCGATGTCGATCCGGCACGGATGGAGGCGCGAATCGCCGCGGTGTTCGGCGACTGGTCGCAGCCCGGGCCTGCGGCGCCGGCCGAGGATCTCGGCGTTCCGGCGCGCCGTGGCTTGGTCGCGGCGCACTCGATCCAACCGGGTCTCGAAGAGAACGTGACGCTAAACTGGATTCAGCCCGAGGACGCGCGCCCCGACAAACAAGCGCGGCGCAACGAAATCCATCGGCGCATCGTGGGCTTCACGATCCTGAACCGGCGGCTGAGCAAGGTCGCGCGGCAGGCGGACGCGCCCTATCTGGACGCGCGCGTCGCGCGTGAGGTCGTGCAAGGTGCGGGCATTGTGACCGCACTCAACGTTCGGACGAAGGCCGGCGAATGGGCGAAGGGGCTGCAGGCGGCGGAACAGGAATTGCGCCGCGCGCTCACCCATGGACTGCAGCAGATCGAGGTCGACCGCGAGGCACTGGAACAGAAGTCGCCCTTCTTGATCCTGGCGGCGAACGCCAAGACCCGGTCGAATATCGAGATGGCCGACTGGTTGCTTCGGACGCTTGACGCCAAGCGCGTGCCGACGGATGCGCAGACTGACCTCGCGCTCTATTCGCAATCTATCACGGGGCTGAAGGCGCGCGACGTGACGGCCGCAATGAAGGCGACATTCGGCGGCAGTGGCCCGGTGATCTTCCTGTCGACGTCCGAGCCGATTCCCGGCGGCGACGATGCGATCCGGCAAGCCTATCTCGCGAGCCAGAAGGTGGCGGTTGCGGCGCCGCCGCCGAGCACGATCAAAGAGTTCTCCTATCGCGAGTTCGGCACCAAGGGCGCGGTCGCGCAACGCAAGCAAGTTCCCGATATCGGCGCGACGCTGGTGCAGTTCGCAAACGGCGTGAAATTGAACGTGAAGCCGACCGACTTCGAAAAGGACAAGGTCAGCGTCGTCGTGCGCTTTGCGGGCGGATATCTTGCGCTGCCGAAGAAGCGGGGGCTGGCGTGGGCGCTGCCGTTCGCGTTCGTTGAGGGCGGGCTCGGCCGGTTGACGATCGGCGAACTCGAGCAGACGGAGCCTGGGCACTACGCCGGCATCTTCCTCGACATTGATGAGGACGTGTTTCAGCTCGCCGGCGATACGGTCGAGCGCGACGTGCTGCTGCAATTGCAGGTTCTTGCCGCGTATTTCACCGACCCGGCCTACCGGCCCGACGGATTGAAGCGCATCCAGGCGGCAGGCGAGGGGCAGCTGCGCGAACAGCTGACGTCCGCCGCCGGCGTGCTGACGCGCGAGTTGCCGGGGCTGGTTCACGGCAATGATCCGCGTTGGGCTTCACCTGCGGTCGCCGACATCCGCGCCTTGACGATGGACGACGTGAAGGCGGCGATCGCGCCGTCGCTGGCGCAAGCGCCTATTGAGATCACCGTCGTGGGTCACGTCAAAGTCGACGACGTGATCGAAGCCGCCGCCAAGACGTTCGGTGCGTTCGCGCCGCGGCAGGGCGCCTTCAAGTATCCCGAGGGCGCGCGTGACGTGCGGTTTCCGGTGAAGGCGATGCGCTCAGGGTTCGCGCATGAGGGGCGCGCGGATCAGGCGGCGGTCGCTGCGGCCTGGCCGGGGCCCGATCTCTTCGCCGACACGCGGCGTGATCGCGCGGTTGCGATCTTGAACGAGGTCATCCAGCTCCGGCTGATCGACGAGGTGCGCGAGGCACAGGGCAGCGCCTATACGCCGTTCGGCTCGTACTTCGCATCGAAAACGGTGAAGGGCTTCGGCTACATGTTCGCGGGCGTCGAACCGAAACCGGAGGAGGCCGACCGGTTCTTCGCGACGCTGGCGCAGATCACGAAGGAGCTTCGCGACGGGCAGCTTTCGCCCGATCTGTTGGAGCGTGCGCGCCGGCCTGTGCTCTATCAGCACAACGCGGCGGCGTCGACGAACGCTTATTGGATCGAGGCCTTGAGCGACATCCAATCGGACCCGAGGAACCTCGCGCGCGTGCGCTCGACGATGAGCGACTACAGCACGATCACCGCGGAAGAGGTCGTCGCGGCGGCGCAAACGTTCCTGGACGACAAGCGGCGGATCGACATTCGCGTGCTGCCGAAATAGGGCTGCGTCACTCGGGATAGTCGTGCCAGGCGCCTTCGTCGTCACGCACGCGGTGGGTGCCGCCGGTCGTGCGCTCGACGGCGCTGGTCTCTAGGTTCGCCTTCGCGTGGCCGGCGGGGATGTCGAGCACGTAGGCGGGGAGCGCGATTCCCGACACGCGGCGGCGCAGTTCACGCATCAAGGCTTGGCCGTGTTCGATTGTGGTGCGGAAGTGCGCCGTGCCGGGGGCGAGGTCGGCGTGATGCAAATAGTAGGGCTTGATGCGGTTTTCGACGAAGGTCCGCATGAGGGCGGCGAGCGTGTCGGTGTCGTCGTTGACGCCTTTCAGTAGTACGGTTTGGCTCAGCATCGGAATGCCGGCGTCGACGAGGCGGGCGCAGGCCGCGCGCGCGGAGGCTGTGAACTCGCGCGGGTGGTTGGCGTGGAGCGCGACGTAAGTCGCGGCGTGCGGTGTCTTCAGCGCGGCGACGAAGTCGGCTGTCACGCGCTCGGGGTCGACGACAGGAACGCGGGTGTGCCAGCGCATGACTTTGACATGTGCGATGTCGGCGAGGCGGGCCGTCAGGTCTGTCGCGCGGCGGGGTGTGAGCACGAACGGGTCGCCGCCGGTGAGGATGACTTCCGAAATCTCGCTGTGCGCGGCGATGTAGGCGATCGCCGTGTCGAGTTCGGCTGGTGTCAGCGACGGTTCGCGGTCTGGACCGACCATCTCTCGGCGGAAGCAGAAGCGGCAATAGACCGGGCAGACGTGCACGACCTTGAGCAGCACGCGGTCCTTGTAACGGTGCACGACACCTGCGACCGGCGAATGGCGCTTGTCGCCGATAGGATCCGCGTTCTCGCCGGGCGTCGCGTCGAGTTCGCGCGGATCGGGCAGGAATTGGCGGGCAATGGGGTCATCGGGGTCGCGAATGAGTTCCGCCATCGCCGGTGTGATTGCGACGGCATATCGTTCAGCGACGCGTGCAACAGCTTCGCCAGGTGCGAGCAATTGCGCCTCGGCGAGATCGGCGATGGTGCGCAACGTCTTCATGCGTCGCGTCCTGCCGACGGCGTCCAGAGAACATCGTCAATACGTGGGGCGCCGGTTGCGAGCATGGCTAGGCGGTCGAAGCCAAGGGCGACGCCGCTGGCGTTGGGCATGTGGGCGAGCGCTGCGAGGAAGTCTTCGTCGATCGGATAGCGTTCGCCGTAGATGCGCTCCTTCTCCGCCATTTCGTGTTCGAAGCGTTTGCGCTGTTCGACCGGATCGGTGAGTTCGCCGAAGCCATTCGCGAGTTCGACGCCGAGCACGTAGAGCTCGAAGCGTTCGGCGACGCGCGGGTCGTGCGCGCAGGCGCGGGCGAGGGCCGCCTCGACGCGCGGATACTCGTTGAGGATTGTGGGGCGTTCGGCGCCCAGCTTCGGCTCGACGCGTTCCGACAGGATGCGGCTGAAGATGTCGGACCAGGTGTCGTCGCTTGCGAAGGCGATGCCCGCTTTGGTTGCTTGAGCGGCCAGGGCGTCGCGATTGCCGGTATCGGGTGTCAACGTCGCGAGCAAATCGATGCCAGCGTGGCGCGCGAATGCTTCGGCGACGGTGATGCGTTCGGGTGTCGCGCGCGGGCCGACTGTTCGGCTGCGGTATGAGAGCATTTCGGCGCCCGCTGCGTCTGCCGCGATGGCGAGCAGGGTCAGCGTATCGTTGATCACCGCCTCATACGGCTCCTCCGCGCGGTACCACTCGAGCATCGTGAATTCGGGGACGTTGAGGGCTGCGTGCTCGCGGCCCCGGAAGACGCGTGCGAAATCGAAGATGCGCCGTTCGCCGGCGGCGAGCAGCTTCTTCGCGGCGAACTCGGGCGAGGTGTGAAGATAGTGGCGCCTGCGGCCTTCGCGACCGATCGTTTCGACGGCGAACGCGTGGAGGTGCGTTTCATTGCCGGGCGAGACCTGCAACGCGGCGCATTCGACCTCGGTGAAGCCTTCGCCCTCGAACCAGCGGCGGATCGCCGCCTTGATACGGTTGCGGGCAAGCAGAAACGGGCGGCGGTCGGCGTGCCGGGCGCGCGACCACCAGGGCGAGGGCGTCACCACGGGCAAAACCGCACGTTTGTGCCACCTTGGCGGGCGGGCGCATCGCTGCTATCACCCCGCGCAAATCCGAGCCTGGTGCGCCCGCCTTTGCCGTGGTTCCGGCGGGCAAGCCGGGCATTGCTATTTCCGAAGGAGTTTCGCGTGGTATCCGTCATTGCCAGCAACGTGCGCAAGGGCAACATCATCGAGAAAGAGGGTAAGCTCTACGTCGTTCTAACAGCCGAAAACTTCCATCCTGGCAAGGGCACGCCGACGACGCAGATCGAAATGCGCCGGATCAGCGACGGGGTGAAGGTAAACGAGCGCTACAAGACGACCGATCCGCTCGAAAAGGCATTCGTCGATATGCGCAAGAGCAACTACCTCTACCAGGACGGCGACGCCTACGTCTTCATGGATCCCGAGAACTTCGACCAGGTGCATGTTTCGGCCGAAATTTTGGGCGACCAGGCGAATTACCTTCAGGAAAACATGGAAGTGACGCTGAGCACGCACAACGGTGTGCCGATCGCGATCGAACTGCCCTCGCGCGTGACGCTGGAGATCGTTGAGACCGAGCCGGTCGTGAAGGGGCAGACGGCCTCGTCCTCGTTCAAGCCCGCGAAGCTTTCGAACGGCGCGCGTACGATGGTGCCGCCGCATATCAATGTCGGCACGCGCGTCGTCGTGAACACCGAGGACGGTTCCTACGTCGAGCGGGCGAAGGACTGACGCCCATGGCCGATGCGCTCGACTTCACGGGCAAGACGGTTCTCGTCGTCGGCGGGTCGAGCGGCATCGGCAACGGGATCGCGCAAGGCTTCCGCAAGCAAGGCGCGACCGTGCATGTTTGGGGCACGCGGGCGAAGGTGTCCGACTATAGTCTGGACGAAGGGTCGGACCTGAACGGTCTGCACTACGCGCAGGTCGACGTATCGGATTCGGCGACCGTCGACACGTGGCGGCCGAACTTTCGCACACTCGACGTTTTGGTGTTGAGCCAGGGCACCGTGCTCTACAAGCGCGGCGAGTTTCAGATGGACGGGTTTCGCAAGGTCATC
>JAEUML010000283.1 GCA_016792785.1 Alphaproteobacteria bacterium | reverse complement strand
GCAGGCGATGCACTATGTCGCCGTGATCGTGATGATGCCGATGCTGCTGAAACGTGCGCAAAGCGCGAGCGGCGGTGCGCCGGTGGCGACCGTCGTGCCGTGGCCGAGCTGGCGCGTGTTCGCGTTTGCGGTCGCCGGTATTGCGGTCGTCGCGTTCGGGATCTATGCGGTCAGCTATTCCGACGCGCGCGCGGGCTATGCGGTCGCGGCGGCGATACATGCGTGGATCGAGCTGCCGGTGCTGCTGCTCGCGCTGGGGCAGGGGTTTGGGGCTGCGCGTTCTGACGCGTGAGCCTTTCTCGTCGCTCGGCGTATGTGGATGGCGCCGCAGAGATTGAAACACGAAGTTCACGAAGATCGCCAAGAGGCTCTGCCAGGCGCGTGTTCTTCGTGGTTCAACTTCTTTTGGTCAGCGCCTTTCGGAAGATTCACGCGAAGCCGCAAAGAAACAAAGACGCAAAGGCGTCGGTGGCGTGGCGGGCGCGGTGCGAGAATGGGTTGTGCGCCTTCGGCGCGCAGTCTTTGTTTCTTTTTCCGCTTTGCTGCTTGGCGTGAATCTTCCTGAAGACAGGGCGCGTGTGGTTGGCGCCGCAGAGATTGAAACACGAAGTTCACGAAGATCACCAAGAGGCTCTGCCAGGCGCGTGTTCTTCGTGTTTCAACTTCTTTTGGTCAGCGCCTTTCGGAAGATTCACGCGAAGCCGCAAAGAAACAAAGACGCAAAGAGAGCCAACGCCTTGCGCCGAAGGTGCAACATAGCTGCCAAACTGGCGCTTCGCGCCGATACGGCGCCAGCGCCTTGGCGTCTTTGTTTCTTTGCGGCTTGGCGTGAATCTTCTTCTTGGTGCGGCGCTTCAGGCGGTTAGCCGAGAGCGTAAAGCGCTTCGCCGGCGCCCCAGGAGGCGGCGTTGACGAGGAGGGAGAGCAGCGCGGCTTCGTCCCAGCGTGGTGTGGCGACGGCGCGGTAGGCAAGCGTTTCGGTTGCGATGATCGCGGCCTCGAGTGCCGGCGTGGTGAGCGCGCCGAAGAGGTGCGTCGCGTCCCAATAGATCGCCCAAAGGATCGGGTGCGTGAGGCAGGAGGCTGCGACCGCGGCGGCGGCGGCAACCAAGCTTGCGCGGGCCAAGGCGGGTGCGAGGGCGGCCGCCGTTGCGGCCTCGATCATCAGGGTGAGGCCCATCGCTTCGGTTTGGGTCAGTGTCACCGGAATTGCCGTGGCTGGTTGAGCGGCCAGTATCTCTTCCCCGGGCTCGGCGCGCCAGACGGATTGCCTGACGTTCTGCGTTCTGTGGTGGTGCTTTGCCTCGCACGCAAAGGCGCCAAGAGGCTCTGCTATCTTCGGCGCCGCAGGCGCCATGCAATGCATGTGCGCCAAGATGGGTCTTTTTTGCAGCTTTGTGTCTTTGTGTGAAACGAATCTGAATCGCCGGCGCTACGGGCGCCGGAGGACTGCAATAGAAAAAGGGCCGGCGTTGCGGCGCCGGCCCTTTGGTCTCTCCTCTGTGCCTTCGGCCGCTTAGAATGCGAAGCGGGCGGCGGCGGAGACTTCTTGGTTTTCTTGGCCTTCGCGGCCGAAGTCGTGCTGGTAGCGGAAGTAGAAGCTGGTCGAGTCGTTGACGCGGCCCGAGAGCCCTAAGCCCACCGTCGCCCAGTCGCTGCCCAGGTCCGGGCCCGGCGAGGCGAACGTCACCGACGGCGCGCCCGCGAAGGCCGCCTTCGTGACCAGCGCGTCGTCCTCGAACTCGTGGTTCCACACGAGGCGCATGATCGGCACCAGGCTGTCGTTCTCCGGATCGAGGCGGAACGACACTTCGCCGCCGAGCTGCGTGCGCAGCGAGTCGACCGTGCGGCTGGGCAGCACTGCCGACAATCCACCGGCGCCGGTCTCCGTGTAACCGTCGATGTCGAGGTTGACGTAGTAGAGCCCGCCGACGGCGCCGAACGAGGCGGCCGCTTGCTTGTTCAGGCCGTAGCCGATCGTGACGCCCGCTTGCGTCGCCGACGCGTCGGTCGAACCTGCCGCCACCGCCGTGATCGACGGCGCGACGAGCAGCGTGCGCTCGGTCTCGAACGAGTGCCACGCCGCCGAGACGAACGCGTCGGCGTAGAACAGGTTGCGCTTCCACGTGCCGTAGCCCGAGAGCGCGAGGCCGTCGCTCGACGTCAAGCCGCCGAGGCCGTAGTCCTGCGTGACGTTCGCTTGCAGGTAGCTGAGCGCCGCGCCGAGCGCGAGGCCGCGTCCGTCGCTGTGGTCGAGGCCCGCGGTCAGCGCTGCGACATCGGCTTCGTCGGTGCCGAGGGACGCCGCCTGATCCGTTTCGCTGAGCGCCACATCGGCTGCGAAGTAGAGCGCATAGCCGTTCGCAAGCTCGATGTTCGAGCTGCCGCCGCCGCCGCCCGCGCTTTCGTCGAGTGCTGCGGCTGCGGCCGAGGCCAGCATCTCGGCCGTCGGGATCGACGCGGCGAGTTGCGTGCGGGCGATGTCGCGATCGGCAAGGTTCGTGCCGCCTGCGCCGCCGCCGAGCAGATCATGCGTGCGGCGGCCGAACTGGTTGCGGAGCAGGTCGCCGGCCGAGAGACCGACCATCGCCTGCGCGTGGGCGCGCGTCGGGTTCGCCGCTTCGAGCGCCAAGCCGAGCGCGCCAGGCGCTTCGACCGCGATCGCTTGCAGACCCGCGATCGCCGCCGCCATGTCGGCGTCGGACTGCACCGCCGGGTCGCTGAGCGCGCCGCAAACCGGCGTCTGGATCAGGCCGGACGCGGTTGTGCAAAGGTCGCGCAGGCTCACGCGCACGAAGTTCGAACCGTACTCGACGACCGGAAACAGTGCGCCGGGGATCAGGTCCTGCACGCTCGAGAAGCGGCCGGAAACCGTGCCGGTCGTGGTCAGGAACGTGTAGCTCTGACCGAGCGTCGGGCTTGTGCCGAACACCTTGAACTGCACCGTGCCGTTCAGAAGCGCGTTGCCGGTGATCGCAAGCACGTCGCTCGCCGTGTTCGACAGTTCGATCTCGAGAAGACCGCCGGCGCCTTGGACGTAGTTGCCGACGAACGTCATCGTGCCGATCGAGTTGCCGGGCGCGACGGTGCCGCCAGAGTTGTTGATGTTGTTGACGGTCGGGAACAGCGTCGAGTTGATCGCGATCGACCCCGTGCCCTGCACCTTGCCGCCCGTGATGTTCAGGCCGCGCGTGTTGTACGTGCCGTTGACGGTCAAGTTGCCGGCCGAAATCGTCGACGTCATGATCGAGGTCAGCGAGCCGCCGGCATTGATCGTGAGGCCCGACGTTGCGCCAGAGACGCGCAGGCGATCGATCGTTTTGGCCGACGACAGCGTTACCGTGCCTGCGTTCGACAGGTTGATGTCGAAGAAGCGCGCGGCGCCGACGAAGGGCGTGCCGATCGTGCCGTTCGTGTTCGACGGAATGAAGTTCGTCGAGCCCGCGCCCGAGAGCGGCGTCGTGCCGACCGGCCAGAAACCTGAGCCGACGCCGAGCACCGCCGCCGTCGCGCCTTGCTCGCGGACGTTCTCGGGACTGATGACGGTGCCATCCCACGGCGCCGTGTCGCCTTCGACGATGTTGCCTTCGATGTCGACGCGCATTGTTGTCGACACTGGTCCGCCTTCGTCCGCGTTGGGCACGGGCGATGCCGGCGGCGGGCGCACTGCCCCCACTTGTGTGAACGTGCCGGTGTTGCTTGCCGGATCGGTCGTCGGCAGTGCGTTGACGAGCGTGCCGCCGGGGCCGCTGACGAAGTAGTTCGGGTTCAGCGTCTGCGTCCACGTGGCCGCGTTGTCCCAATCGCCGCCGCCGGCCTTTGCCGAGGCGTAGACATAGGCGTTGTTCGCAACGATGAAGTCCCAGTACGGGAACAGCGCCGTGTGCGCCGAGAATGCGCCGTGGCCGAACGACGGCCCGGTCGAATAACCATAGGATGCGACGCCGACGGAAATCTTCTGGCCGCCGCGCGTGATGAACATCGAGCCGCCGGAGTCGCCTTGCGCGATGCAGACTTCGTTGGGAAGCGCAGCGCCGCCGAAGATGTTGAAGTCGCCCGCCGGGCGGGGAACGGTCGAAGAGTCACAGTCCGTCCAGTAGTTCGCACCGTCCCATCCACCGGGCGCCGGCGGGAAGCCGCCCAATAGGGGCGCGTTGAACAATTGATTGTCGGACATCAGCGCGCTGAGCGCGTTCGCGCCGACGCGGCGCCACCAATCGACCGCAACGCTTTGACCGGTCGATCCCGTGCCGCTGCGGCCGAAGCCCGCGAGTTCGACCGTTTCGAGCGCCGTCAACTGATCGAACAACATCCCCATGCCGTCGAACCCTTCGATCGGCGTGTCGAGGATGGCGAGTGCGATATCCGCGGTGCCGGCGATGAACGTGTTGTCCGCGTTGCGGGGATGAACGATGACGTCGATGACGCGGTAGAAGCGGTCGGCGACGTTCGTCTGGCCGACCGGCGACGTCGACGGGTCGAGACCGACATAGCGGCGCAAGCCCGGCAGATTGTTCGGGTTGAAGCCGAACACCATGTTCTCGCCCGTTGCGCCGAACGTCTCGCCGCCGCCGTTGAAACCGCCTACGCAGTGTGCCGCGAAGAGCACCACGCGGGGTGCGATCACGGTGCCTGTGCAAAGGCCGAACGAGAGCGTCGGGGCCGACGACCAGTCGATCATCTGACCGACCCAGGGATAGGTGTTCGCCGTGTCGCGCGGCGCGATGTTGCCGACGTCGTCGCGGGCGACGATGGCCAAAGCATCACCGGCCAACATCGTGCTCAACGCAACAGCGGATACGCCGGAAAACAGTGCCGCGCGCATGGCCCGGCCGACATTCGTCTTTGACATTGCTTGAGTCCCCCCAAAACTCAGCGAGAGAGCATTCCCCAACGCTCCCCCGATGACTTACCCCTGATACCGTCTTAACGATTATGCAACCAAGAGTACTGGCTTTTTGCAACGGCTCGCACTGAAACTATCGACCCCCTGACGTTTTTGGCACACAGCTGTGTCCGCCCTGACACTCAACATCTAGTGGTTAACCATATCAGACAGGTTGGTATGTGGTGTCAGCTCGGACGGCTCGTGAGGTTCGAGGGGATCGTGGTAGGTCAGATGACGGGCGCAGGATCGCCGCCGGAGACAGGACTTTGCTTCGACTGTTGGCGATGATGGTGGCGATCTGGCTGGTCTTTGCAGGTTCTGGCTTCGGATCGCGGATGGCAGCTGCCGACGATAAGGGAATGACACCGCCGCAGGGCACCGTGCGGGCGTGGATTATCGGCGTGTCGAGCGGCCAGACTTGCGGGGCACTTCTCGCACCCCACGGCGCGGTGATCGGTCTTGACCGGTGCGCGATCGGCGAGGCTCTTGCGCGCGTGCGGGCGTGGCGCCGGACGGACGATGCGATCAGCCTGGCCGATGCGGATGGGGCGGAGGTGCTGCTCTTTCGCCGGGTCGACGACAATCTCTATCGCGCGCGCGATGCCGCGGAGGAACTTGAGCTTCGCTTGATGATCGCCGTGCCGGCGCGCTGAGCCGCCTCTCTCACTCACTCTCCCACGACAGGTTCCCATGTTCGGTTATCGCTATCTGAAGTCGAAGCCCACCGACCACGTCATCCTCTATTCCGGCGGGCGGGTGCGCCGGCAGGGGATGGGGCTTTCGGGCTTCGTGTTCGCGCCGTTCGCGACGGCGGCGGCCGTGCCGACCGATGCGCGCGACGAGATCTTCGCGGTCGAGGCGATGACCGCCGACTATCAGACGATCACGATCCAAGGGCTGATCTCATTCCGGATCAAGGACGCGAGCGTCGCGGCACAGCGGCAGGATTTTTCGATCAACCTGATTTCGGGCGCGCACACGGGCGAGCCGATGAAGCAGATCGTCGAGCGCCTGCGCGCCATCGCGCAGACGGCGTGCCGCGATGCGCTGGTGCGTTCGACGCTGGATGCGGCGTTGAACAAATCCGACGAGCTCTCGCAGGTGATCATGCGCGGGATCGCGGAGGACAAGCGGCTGGCCGGTGACGGGATCGGCGTCGACCGCGTGCTGGTGCTCGCGCTGAAACCGACGCCCGAGATCCGCAAGGCGCTGGAGGCCAATCTGCGCGAGCAGCTGTTGCGTCAGGCGGATGCGGCGATGTTCGAGCGCAGGCGAGCTGCGACCGCGGACGAGCACGATCTGAAACTGCGGGATGAGAAGAACAAGCGCGAGCTGGCGGAGAACGCGCTCGCGAACGAGCAGGCGCTCGAGGCCGAGCGGCGCAAGGTCGCCGAAGCGCGCGCCGAAACGCAGAAGGCCGAGGCTGCGGCGGATGCAGAGGCGCAGCGTCTGCGCTTGGCGCCGTGGAGCGAGCTCAAGCCCGAACAGATCGCGGCACTCGCGTTCAAGGATTGGGCGAACCGCGAGACGACGCTCACCTCGCTGTCGCTCGGCGGCGATGCGCTCGAGCGGATCGCAAACCGCATCGCCAAGACGGGCGAGTAGCGGCGTTGCGCCAGCGCGTCGTCATCCTGACGCGGCCGTCCGCGAAGCAGACGTTCGTCGCGCGTTACGGCAGCGAGGGGCAGACGCGCTTTGCCATGGCGCAGTCGGCCAAGGGCATCGCCGACTTCAAACGCG
>JAEUML010000143.1 GCA_016792785.1 Alphaproteobacteria bacterium | reverse complement strand
TTTCTCAAAATGTGGTCGAAGACCGATTGGGACATCCTCAACATCGTGTCCAAGGGCAACGTCGTGATCGCCGAACGGCTCGACCGCACGGTCGCGATGGGCAAGAACGTCAACCTGCCGTGCTGCGGCGTGTTCGAGATGGAGAACGGCAAGATCAAGGTCTGGCGCGACTATTTTGACATGGGAACCTACATGAAGGCGCTGCAAGCCTAAGGCGTGAGTATCGCGCCGCGGGGCGTCCACCTGATAGCGGCGGGTATAGTTCTCCTGCCCAGGCACGCGCACGGAACTATCGGTCAGGTAGCGAGATGAGAAGGCGCATGAGTAAGTCATATCAGAGCCCGCATCATCGGCTTGTTCCGCGCACACTTCGCCTGATTCCTACATGGGCTACGCGGATATTGACGAGCTGGCGAACGCGCTCAACACACTTCTGGAGGTGGAGCGCGCGGGACCATAGGTCGCGGATAGTGCAAGCCATCAATCGCACGATCACACGGGTGTGACTGTGCGCAGGAGATGTCGCTGTCACGGTGCAACGAGCGCACGCCTTAGAATTGAAATCGCCTCCGCGCGAATGGGCTTGAGGTTCGTCGACGGATTGACGAGAAGCTGAATGCTGGCGCCGAGTAACAGGCTGCCGATCGTTAGTGCGCAGGCGTCAGGGTTGATATCGCGACGGATTTCGCCCCGCGTTTGACCATGCTTGAGCAGCGCGCGAAGGCGAACGCGCACGCGCTCGTGCGACGCGGCGAAGAGCTCGCGCAGCGCCGTCGCGTCTGCCACGGTAGCGGCGAGAAGCATGAAGTAAGCTGGACCATCCTGCTCCTCTGCCTGTGCACGCAAGTGGGCGTCGATGTAGCGTGCGACGGCGTCAAACACGGGCATCTGATCGATGCGCTCGGCCTGCATGATTGCTTCGCGCTTGTTGTGCAGATAGGCGATCACGGCTTCAATCAGGCCATGCTTGGAGCCGAAGCGCTGCGTAACCAGACCTCGGCTCAGCCCAGCTTCCTTGCCGATTTCTTCGAACGTCGCGGCGCTCACGCCGCGCTCCGCAACGACTTTGAGCGTGGCTTCGACCAGGAGCCGCTCTGACTCGTCGCGGCGCTCGGCTTGCGATCGGCGTCGGCGCGAGAGCGTGGCGGACGAGGTTGACTGATCTTGCGCGCTGGTCATTTGTTCTCAAGCAAGCTGGCGGTCGAGGAAACGGGCTGGACGGCGGGGACTGAGGTCTTGTGCGAGCCGTGGACCCCAAGCTGGTTCTTCGCTCTAAACCAAGCCAAGAGCGCAATGAACACGACGATCGACCACGCCATGCTAAGAAGCTGCGCGAACGTCGTATGCGTAACGATGAAGTCGCAGGCCTCTTTTGTCGCTGCAGTCTCCAGAATCTTCGCCCAGTCGTCGCGCTGGATTTTCACCTCGTACTCCCACGGGGCTGGCGAGTCGACCACGCCGCTCAACAGCATGATCTCGTCCTGGCGCCTGATACGCGCTTTGCTCAGGTTCATGACGAGTTGCCGCTCGCCGAGTCCTTCTGACCAGAAACGCATGTTAGGTCCCTTTCTGAGGCCGCCGTCTTGCGAACAGCAGTGAGATGAGAATGCCAGGCGCGCGCAGGAGAAGCCGTCCAACGAATGGAAGCAGCAGTCCGCCGCGCTCGGCCAAGAAGCTCGCGGTCGCTGGCCGGGCGAGAATGTTGAGGAAGTCGGCAAGGTCGCTGGGCCCAAGCCGGATGGTGTAGCGCCAGCAAACGGGCTCGATCTCGCCTTCCATCGTCAGCAGGTCCTGCTTAACGTGTAGAGTCGCATCCGGAAGTACGAGCGGGAGCCTCAGTTTGCCAAGGCCGCGGGACCAGACGATCATAGGAGGAATCCTTTCTCGCGGGCGGCTGTCACGGACGGTGGCTCTTTCCACCAGATCTTCAGCCCAAGATCTTGTGCAACGACCTTTGCGGCGTTGTAGCCGCCGCCGAACGTGATCATGCCACCGGGGAAAGTGCTCGCACCGCAGACATAGAGATTGTCGATCGGTGTCTTGTAGGACGAGCACTGCACATTCGGGCGCGAGTAGCCCATCTGAGTCATGATGTATGCGCCGTGCTTGAAAGATCCTCGCTTCATCTGCGGGATCTTCATTTCGATGTGCACAGGCGTGTAGTCATAGCGACGCACGATACTCCCGGGGTCGAAGTCCGTCATGTAGCTCGCCAGCGTGGCGATCAACCTGTCACCGTATTCTGTCGCGAGTGTGCTCCAGTCTCCGGACGCCGGTGCGTAAGGCACGCACGCCTCAATACGGCAGACCGCGCCGTCTGGGTCTGTCTCCCACGGCGCAAGACCCGGATCCACGTCGGTGGTGAAAGTAACGTGGCCGACGTCATGCAGGAGGCGCTTGTCCATGACCTCGCTGATATGACGGACGACATCCTCGGGCGTCTCGACGCCGAAGACGCGGATAAAGGCCTTTGCAACGCCCGGATCGCCGGCTTCTGCCTTGAAGTGCGGCCGCTTGCGCAGGGCAAGATGACAAAGGAAGAGTGAGCTCTGCTCCCATTCCCAATTGCGCGCGGTATTCAGGCAGAGCTTCGAGCGCTTCGCGACTTCTTCCTCGGGGATGAACGTCCCGAAGGTCGTGACCGGATCGGTCGAAGTGACGATCGCGCGCGCATCGATGCGGGTAATCGGTCCGTCGGTGCCGGTTGGTGCGATCTCGACAGCTTCGGCGACGCCGTTTTCGACGATGAAGCGTTTGACCTCGTAATTCTCGCACACCTCCATGCCGGCGACGATCCCCGCCTTCTGCAGTGTGGAGGACAACCGATGCGATCCGCCCTTGACCAGGGTCGCGTTCAGCATTCGGTTGAAATAGAGCGGGACCAGATAGCTCGAATTCGATTCCTTCGGATCGATGCCCCACATGCAGATTAGATAGAGCAGGAGAGCGCTCAACTCCGGCGTTTCGAAGCCCCAGCTCTCGCAAATCTCCGCCGGCGTCATCTCCGACACCTTCAGGATCCTCTGCCCAAGCTTGCTCTCCATGTAGGTGGCCGCGAGCTGCGCGGAACCAACGGGACGGCCGTAGGTCGAGGGGATCAGATACTCGTCGGCGATTTCCTTATACGCGAGATAAATGTCGCGATATCGTTCGGCGTCCTTCTCTGAGAAGCGGGCGATTGACGCGACCGACCGCTCTAAGTCGGCATAGAGGGTCAGTGCGTCGCCGTTCTTCTTTAGGAGTGATGCCTCGGCCTCGGGGCGGATATAGACGCAGCCGTCCTCCTCAAGCCTGAGGTCGCGATAGGGGGGCGCTACATCCAGCATGAGCATATAGTTGGCATGAAGGTTGAAGCGGTAGCCCGAGAATTCCTCCGTCACGAGAGCGCCGCCGGTCTCGTGGCGGCGTTCGACGACAAGTACTTTCGCTCCGGCACGCGCGAGATATGCGCCGGCAGTCAGGCCGTTGTGACCCGCGCCAACTACGACGATGTCGTATTTTTTGTGCTCAGTCATCTCAAAGCCCTCTCGCCGTTGCTCAGTCGACGGTGAAACGCTGGGTCACGCCTTCGCGGCGGAGCAGTTCAGCGGCACCCTGGAAAGCGACGCCTCGCCACCACTCCGGCTTGTCCTTCTTGACGTCGGCCATCACCACGTTTGCCGCCAGCGTGCCGGCGCCGAGGTTGGTGTAATTGGCGGCGCCGCCGGACTGACAGATGTAGAACTTTTCGATCGGCGTGCGCGGTGCGTTGCAGCCGGCGAACGGCTTCCAGCTCCACATTTGGGCTTCGGTCAAGGAGCCGCTTGGATGCATATTTCCGCCGCAATGCGGATTGCGACGCACGTAGTCGTGCGGCGTGTTCACATATCGGGCGATCTTCGCCGACCTCAGGTTCGGCATGTATTGAACCAGAACGTCTTCGACCTTGTCTGCGTAGGACTCGCGCAGCTCATCCCACTTGCCGGGGCCACCTTGCGACCTGAGCTCGTAAGGCGCGTTGGCCCAAGTCAGGACCGTGTATTGACCTGGAGGCGCTTGCGTGCGGTCTGCGATGCAGTAGTTGAACGCGGCTCCCCACACGATCGGTGGATCGAGCGGGACGTCGCGCACCATGCACGAACTGACCAAGCGTTCGGCGTCGGCCATAGTCTCGGCACCGAAATTGTAGACGAAAGTATTGTTGACCTCGGGGAACTTCCTCGAGCACGCAAACTGCGGCCGTTCACTCATCACATAGTAATTTGTAAACAGACTCGATCCGCGGTAGTCGAACCGCTTCAGCGCCACGCGAGCCGATACGGGCAGGTGCTCCTCGCCGATCAGCTTGAAGAACGTCGGCTTTGCGCTGACGTCGCTCATCACAGCTTTAGAGGCCTTGAACTCCGCGTTGGGATAGGTTGCACGGCTGTCGAGCACAACGCCTGTCGCCTCGCCGGATTCGACGATCACCTTTTCGACCGGGCAGTTGTAGAAAATCTTGCCGCCATGTTGGACAAAGCACCGGACAAGCGCATGCGTCAGGTCGTGACTGCCGCCGCGCGCGGTATAGCCGCCGTCGGCCGAAAAGATCGTCAAGAAGTTCAACACGACAAGAGGGCCGGAGAGGCGGCTGCTGATAACGTCGAGGCCGGAAGTGCCCGCGTAACTCAAGACGGCGAGCTTGATCTGGTCGCTCTCGAACAACGCATCGACGAGCTGGAAGCCCGTCATCCAAAGCCAATCCTTCGGCAGGACGGGCACATCCCCCAAGGTCGCGAGGAAATCGAGGAAGCCCTCATCGGTGTGCGGCGTCACATAGCCCTGGTGAGCCATGAGGGGCACTGTCGGGCCAAAGAAGTTCGCGATCTTGCGAAACGTCTCGGCGTCTTTTGGTGAAACCCGCAGCCAGGCCTCATAGGTCTCACGCGCGCTGCGGCGGGAGAAGAGAACTGCATTGCCGTCCAGGAAGGGATAGAAGTAGCCGTACTTGGAGTCCGGTGGTGCCAAAAGCTCGAGTCCGAAGCGCTCCAGCTCCAAGTCGACGAAGGCTGGGCCGTAGTGCGGCATCAAGAGCGATGCGTGAACGTTGAGCTTCACGCCCGGCTGCAGCACCTCTTCTGTTGAGCAGAAGGTTCCCGACTCGTCGCGCCTCTCGAAGATCGCGGTGCTGAGTCCGGCCTTCTGCAAATAGGCGCCAGCGGCAAGTCCGTTAACGCCGCCGCCGATGATGATGACGTCGTATAGCGATTTCGGGCCAGCCATGGATTCGCTCTTTCGAATGGAAATGCTGGAATTGTTGGCTGACTAACAAATAAGTCACGCCTTGGCGTTGATTTGAATCAACGCGGTGCACCGCGCGATGGACGCGAGCCGCCCATTCGACATCGACGCATCGCTCGCCAAGTTGGTAGCCTCCGAAGGCGTTACCTGGATCGCCGGACGCGCGCTTCACGTGCTGGCGCGCAGGGCTACAAGCTGGATGTGCGGCGCAGCGCTATTATCGCGCCGGCGAGGAATTGCAGCACGAAATGGTCTTCGAGGCAGCGTCGCGAGCTACCGGCCCTGACGCTCAGTGACAACGGGAGGAATTGGAAATGGCCGACAGCGAAAAGACCATCCTCGACTTCATCGCCGCCTGGTCGCGGCTCAATGTGGATGAGATCGTCTCCTACTTCGCCGAGGACGGTGTCTATCACAACATGCCGACCCAGCCGGTGAAGGGGCACGCGGCGTTGCGCCAGTTCATCGCTGCGTTTCTCAAAATGTGGTCGAAGACCGATTGGGACATCCTCAACATCGTGTCCAAGGGCAACGTCGTGATCGCCGAACGGCTCGACCGCACGGTCGCGATGGGTAAGAACGTCAACCTGCCGTGCTGCGGCGTGTTCGAAATGGAGAACGGCAAGATCAAGGTCTGGCGCGACTATTTCGATATGGCGACGTACATGAGGGCGTTGCAAGGCTAGGGTGCCAACCGCAGCCGCTGCGCGTGAGAACTCGATGTGCAGGTCACATGGGCAGATCACGCAGTTCACGAACGGCAGCGCAAAGCGATGGCTGTGTTCGGTTCTGGCCGCAGCGACCGAGGTCAAGTATTGTTCAGTTCCGGGAACGCGGGCAAACCCTTCAGCCGCTGTGCGGCTGCCTGCTTTTCCATCCTTCGGATCGCAAAGTGCATCCAAAGCAATGCAACGGATACCAACGCGAACAACAGCATGAACGCGCTTTGATTGATGTGGGTGAAATAGGCGAGAACCGCGAACATGACGATAAGCGCAGCACCTCCGAGCCCTCCGACCATGCACACAATCCCGCCAACCGCAGCCGCGTCCTTGGGGTAGTACACAGGAATATGCGCATAAACCGCCGCTTGGCCGAACGACAGAAAGACGGCCAGCAGCGTGATGAGCACGCCGAACGGGACGATGCCGATGGCGGCTCGAACCACAACATCGCCGCTCGTGGTCGAAATCGAGTAGCTGGTAGGCGGGTAGGATAGAACGAAGGTAGCAGTCACCGCGACGAGGAACGTCCAATAAAGCACGCGGCGCGCACCATAGTCTTCGACCAGTCTGCCTCCGTAAACGCGACCGATGCCACCCGAGAGCGCAACAGCACTCGCAATGAGAGCGGCGATTTCTGGAGTCGCGCCGTACGCTTGCATTACGTAGGCGGCAACCAGACAATGAGGGCCACAAAGCCGCCGAACACGAAGACGTAATAGAGCGAAAATCTAAGCACTTGAATCTTCAGCAGTGGGGCAAGCCGCACGACAGGCGGCTGTGTGCGGGTTGCCCTTTCCGACGAATCCGAACGCACGCAAATGAGGAACAACAAGGCGCTAACGAGCAAGGCCAGAGCTTCAAGTTGGGCCGCGAGGCGCCAGTCGTCGACCACGTCATTCACGATGAATGATAGCGCGGCGCCTGCAACGCCTAACCCCAGCCAGTCGAGCACGCGCCGTGCTCGAAGACCGACAAACCGATTGGCGATGAAGCCAACACCGACCGCAAAAGATCCGCCTGCGACGCCGATAGCGGCTGCGGCTGCAAGCGCCTGCCAATACAACTGAACGAACGATAGTCCGACGGCGGCAAGGGCGCTGGTCACCATCACCACGGCCATCGCCGTTCGGCTTTGGTAGCGATTGGCCATCGTCCCGATCGGCAGTCGCAGAAGCGAGCCAACGAGAATAGGCGGCGAAGACGCCAAACGCGACTTCGTGCAATTCGAACTCGCGAGCCAAGCGGACACCGACGACGGCGGGAAGCACCCATAGCGCGACGCAAAGGCTATGCGCCGCAGCATACGGCCCAAACGAACGAGCCCAGGTAAGACTGTCGCTCAACAACTCCTCCGTTCGAACTATCCGGCTTGCGCTTCTTTAGTGCATTGATTCATGTCAATGCGACGTAACCCTGTCATGAGAGCGCTCGCATGAGCATGCAAAGGAGATGGGTATGGAACACGAAGTGCGGGCCCGCCAGCCACAGCCTTTGATGACGTGGCTCGATCGCGGCGTGGCTGGTCTCTATCCTGGGTATTTCGCACTGGTCATGGCGACGGGAATCATTTCAAACGCGCTCTTCTTCATGGGCTGGATCGCACTCTCAAGCGGGCTCTTCGTCATCAATGTCCTTGCTTATCCTGCGCTGCTCGTGATGACGCTCGCTCGCGCCCTCGCGCACAGAGACGCGCTCTGGCGAGACTTAACGGATCCGAAGCTCGTGTTTTCGTTCTTCACGATCGTCGCTGCGTCAGACGTGTTTGGCGTGCAGTGCGATCTTCGAGGTATGGCGACAGCAGCTGTGGCACTTTGGTTGTTTGCGCTGCTCGTATGGTTTGTGCTGCTCTATTTCAGCTTCAGTGTGCTGACTTTTCTCAACACGGTTCATAACGCAAACGTTGTTCACGGGGGCTGGCTTATAGCCATCGTGGGCACGCAGTCGTTGGTGTTGCTGGGCGCGCGCGTGGCCGGGCATGCGTCGGACCTGACGGGGTGGATCTTTATCCTGATCCACATGCTGTGGGGCATAGGAATCGCACTCTATGGGATGTTCGTTACGTTGTTCAGCTATCGCATCTTCTTTTTCGAGGTCGAGCCGAAGGACGTTACGCCTTTGCATTGGGTCGTAATGGGTGCCGCGGCGATCAGCGCCAATGCGGGCACCACGCTGATCCTCAGTGAGTCTCACCTGCCGTTCCTGCAGGCTATGCAGCCCTTTGTCGACGGCGTCACCCTGATCATTTGGGCCTGGGGCACCTGGTGGATACCGCTTCTGATCGTGTTCGGCATCTGGGCGCATGGAGTCCGCAGGTTGCCGCTCGTTTACACGCCTGCACTTTGGAGCATGGTGTTTCCGCTTGGGATGTACTCGTTGTCGACGTTTCGCCTTTCACTCGCGACACAGTTTCCGCCATTACAGAACCTGGGACTGGCGCTGGTCTGGGTGGCGTTCGTCGTCTGGCTGGCAACGTTCACAGCCATGCTGGCCTCGATCTGGCAAACTCGCCGGACATTGCGCGTTCAGGATGCACCAACAAGGTCATAGCGCGCGCCGTGGAGCACGGCGTGTCCCGTGTCACGCTTGAAGGCAATCACTTTTTCCGTTGTTTGATTCAGGTCAATGCTTGCTGTCAAAAACTGACAAATTTTCACGTTGGCGAATTATTAGCCGAATGAATATGCCGCCAACTCACTTGGGTCCGGCGAATGTCCGCTGAAGGAACCATCAACATGACAAATGCAAGTTTCCTCGCGAATTACTCTATTCAGAAGTGGCTTGAGACCTGCCCACAGGGCTACCTGGAGTCCACTGTCTACGGACACAAGCCGGGGGCACGCGAAGCAGAGCAGATATTTCAGAATGAAGTTCTCCGCGAACAGCAGATTCGTACGACAGTGCAGCTTGTCGCTGGCGAACAGTGCGCTCTTGCCGCATCCTCTGGATTGGTCAATGCGGCACCTGATCGGGCAAGCAAGATTTTCCTGGCGACGCAGACACTCGACGAGGCGCGCCACGTCGAGATCTTTATCCAGCGTCTCTACGACCTCGGGGTCAAGCCCGAAGATCTCGAAACGACGATCAAGACTTACGCGAACCCCAACTTGGTGAAGTTTGCCGAGGTGCTGCTCGAAAAAGTCGACAAGAAAGACTTCGCCGCTGGTGTCGTGGGTCAGAACATCGTCCTCGAGGGGATGGCGTTTTCGGTCTTTGAAATGCTCCACGCCAGTACCGCCGATGCTAATCCCAAGTTTGCACAAACTCTGTCGGGAACCATCGCCGACGAGCGCCGCCACGTTGGCTTCGGCGAAAACAGAATTGGCGAGTTAATAAAGCGGCATCCGGCCAAGAAACCGGAAATTCAGAAGATGCAACAAGAAATGGCCAAGCACATGCTTGCGACCTTCCACGACATGTTCACGGCCAGCGCTCGTGCCAATGATGCGGCGCGCGAACTGCGCGCTCCTGATGGAGGACGGCCGAAGGCGATGTATCAGGGATTGAATCTGGCTGAAGCATCAACCGAACAAATGGAGGGCGTGTTGGCTAACACCGTGCTTGGGGAGTTCAAGACGCGGCTTGCGCGAGTTGGGCTTGAGTATCGGCCGCCAGCACACTGAGCGCGGCCATGAGGGATTTGAAAGACCCTCATGACCTTACCGTGCAAGATTTTCGCAGCACGGTTCACTCGTTCGAATTCTGGTTCGAGGCCGTGGAGGGCTATCTCCACGGTCGGCCTTATGGTGTCACGCCGCATAGTGTGGAAGCAGACTTCAGCGATCACCAACGTGACGCATTGATCACGACGCTTTGCAACTACTGCGTTGGGGAAACCGCGGCGCTGGAAGCGTCCAGCGGCATGATCGCATTCGCGCCCGACCTGAATGCTAAGATCTTCCTCTCAACGCAAGTCGTGGATGAAGGGCGTCATCTCGAGGTGCTGATGCACCGTATGGCGATGTTGGGCGTCGTCGATCAAGAGGCGGAGATCAAGAGCCGCGCCAATAGAAGCTTGGTGCAATTCAAGGATCGATTGCTTGAGTTCGTCGACTTGCGCGACTGGGAGGCGGCCGTCTTCGCACAGAACGTGATTCTGGAATGTCTCGAGTTCACGGTTTTCCAGCACCACGCGACTGTGGCGGATGCGATTACGGCGCAGATGCTTCGCGGCATCGTTTCCGATGAGCGGCGTCACATGGGCTTCGGGGAAAACGATCTGGGCCGGCGCCTTTTGGCCGCACCGCACACGCATGATCGCCTTGCCAGGATCAAGCGGGAACTCGATACGCTCGTGATTAGCGCTTTTGCGGAAGCGATGCGACAAATCGAAATCGATCCCGAAAACCAGCCGGACTTGGCCGGGCACTATCTTGCGGCAGTCGCACGTTTGGGATTTCGGCCATGAAAGACGCGCTCGAAGCTGCGGCCGCGCCCGGGGACGTGCGACCGCGGCAGAGCTTTGTGCTCCAAGAAACAGACTTCATCGAGGTGCCCAAGCGCTTTCGCCGGTTTTACCGCCGGTGGCGTGGTGCGGGCGACGTCCTCGCTCCCAACGAGATTCTGTGCCCGGTGTGTAAGGTTGTTATCCGCTCGACCAAAGAATTGCGCGTGGGAGACCGGGTGTACTGTATGCCCTGCATGTCGCGCCTCGAGATCGTGGAACAGGGCGGTAAGCTCATCGGTAGAGTCATCTACGGTGACGCGGGTGCCGAAACTTGAGTCATGCCGTGGTTGCTGAGCTGCTTGGCAGTCTTGAGCGGATGCGGCGACCGAAGCTGGCTGGGTCCAGCGGAATCGCAGATTCGAGCGCGATCGACGGTGAAGGCGCGCCCCGGCTTGTCAGCACGGCGCTTCAGTGAACATCAAAATCGGTGAAGTTCGTGAGCCGTATGGGATTACTTGACGTACCGCAAGGCCGTGGCATCGGACTTGGTCTCTAATTGTACGATGCAGAATAATGATTGCGGGGCAGTGCGCAAGGGATACGCTGGCGCTAAAGGAGGCTGCGACGTGACGATGGCGAAAGCTGGCTTTCGAGAACGCGCGGTCGGCGATATCGCCGCGCAAGTGGCCGGCGCTACGGCTGTATTTCGCAAACACAAGATCGATTTCTGTTGCGGCGGAGACGTTTCTCTCGTGGAGGCCGCTGCAAGGCGAGGCGCCAACATTGCCGAACTCGAAGACGCGCTAGCAGCGCTTGGAACAGCACAGCCGCAGGCGCCGCAGGAGACCGCCGCGCTCGTTGACCACATACTTGCACGCTATCACGAGACGCATCGCCGCGAACTGCCCGAACTCGTCAAGCTCGCGCGCCGCGTTGAAGCCGTTCATCGCGATCACCCCGATGTCCCGCGCGGCCTTGCCGACTGTCTTGCACGCGCTCAGGCGGAACTTGAGGACCATATGGCGAAGGAAGAGCAGGTGTTGTTTCCTGCTATGCAAGCCGACTACCAAGGGTCGCTCGACATGCCGATCTTCGTCATGCGCCGCGAGCACGACGATCACGCCCAAACGATCCGCGCATTTGAAGTTCTAACGCGCGAATTCACGTTGCCTGACGGCGCTTGTCGCTCGTGGCAGGCGCTTTACACCGGCGTCGAAAAGCTGGTGTGCGATCTGGTCGAGCACATCCATTTGGAGAACAACGTTTTGTTCCCGCGTTTCGAGCGACGCCGGAGTTGATAGACGCGCGATAGAAAGACATGACTTGTCGGTGCAATGCGCATCGGCCAAAAGGAGAAGCGATGAGCACGTCTGAGCCCGCATCGCCGGCCTGTTCCGCCCACACCTCGTCCGATTCCTATATGGGCTATGCCGATCCCGACGAACTGGTAAAAGCGCTCAATGCGCTTCTGGAGGCAGAGCGCGCGGGCGCGCGCGTCGCCGTCGAGAGCCTTCCAGCGGCGCGGACGGATGGTGATGCCGATCTCATCCGCGTAACCCATCGCGACGAAGGTCATTGGTGCGAAATGCTCGTGGCCGAACTGCGGCGTTTGGGCGTCACGCCGACGACGCAGACTGGTGCATTCTATGGCAAGGCCATGGCGATCATGGACATTGTAGAACGACTTGCATTTCTAAACCGCGGTCAAGCCTGGGTGGTGCGAAAGCTTGAAGAACTGTTGCCGCGCGTCCGCAACAACGCGCTTCATGCGAACTTGGTCGCCATGCTTGACAGCCACACACGCAACATTGCCGCGTTGGAAGCGAAACTCGCCACGCGTAGATGAGCGCGCGTGCGTCGTCGTGATCGCCGAAAACGTCCCGTGGCCGACGGGCCGCTCGACGATGGCCTTTCGCGTCGACGTGGATGCCTACATGGCAGGAATACCTGCACGACGTGCTCCCCCGGCGTAAGCGTCTCCTATGCTATGCTTCTCGCTTGCTTTGTCTTTCAGCGAGAGAGACTCGAGACTATGAAGCGCCTGCGTCATTGCCTTGCAATACTCGCGTTAGCTATGGTCGCGGTCATCGCGGGGGCGTTCGCCTATCGCGCGTTTCGGCAGCACCAAAACGCGCTCACGCTCGTCGTGCCCGCTGGCGGCATCGACGAGCAGCTCTTCGTGCCCATTAACGGCGTCGAGCAATTCGTCGCGATACGCGGCGATGACCGGCGCAATCCCGTCATTCTGTTTCTCGCGGGCGGGCCCGGAAACACGCTGGTGCCGCTAGAGCGGATTCGTTTTAGACGGAACCATAGCCCGAGTTGACGAAATAGTTGGCGCACTCTGCCGACGTGAAGCGATCGAGCACGCGATCGATCGCTTCACAGACCGTGTCGATGGAGCGCGGGTTCTCCTTTCGCAGGCCGGACTTGAGCTTTGCGAAGGCCTGCTCGATCGGATTGAAGTCCGGCGAGTAGGGCGGCAGGAACACAGGGGTGGCGCCGGCGGCACGGATGATCGTCTTGACCGCCTTGGATTTGTGGCTGCCGAGATTGTCCATGATGACGATGTCGCCGGGCTTGAGCGTGGGCACGAGCACCTGTTGGACATAGGCGCGAAAGCAGATGCCGTTGATCGGGCCGTCGAAGACGCACGGCGCGGTCATACGGTTGCGTCGCAAGGCGGCGATGAAGGTGAGCGTTCGCCAGCGACCGCAAGGCACCTTATCGACGAGCCGCGTACCGCAGAGCGAGCGCCCATGCGTGCGCGTCATGTTGGTCTTGGTCCAGGTCTCGTCGATGAAAACCAGGCGTTCAGCGTCGAGTTTGCGCCGCAACCGCCGCCACCGGGTGCGACGTCTGGCCACGTCGGGGCGATCCTGCTCGGCGGCGTGCAGACTCTTTTTTTTTGAAACTCAACCGCTCGTGCTGGAGGAAGTGCCAGACCGCGAACCGGCTGACCTTGATCCCGCGCGCCGCCAACTCCTCGGTCAAGGCCGTGATCGTCAGGTCCGGCTTCTCCGACATCCGCCGAAGCACAAACACACGATGGGCAGCCAGCGCAAACGGCCGGTTCCCGCCCATCTTCTTGGCCGTGCGGCTGCCATCCTGGTGGTAGCGCTGAAGCCACTTCACGGCACACGACACGCTCACGCCAAAACGCTTGGCCGCGGCGTTGCGCGATTGACCCGCTTCAACTGCGGCGATCACACGATCACGAAGATCTTGGGCATAGGCTCGACCCATGGGTGCTGGCCTCCACTCCAGTCAGCACCTTGAATCTGAGTCGCGACCTCCTGGGAATCCCTATTCGATTCTGGCCAAATCAAATCCGCTCTAGCGCCAGTTTTTCGCACATGGGAGAAGCACTTCACGCTCGTTCAGTGAGACCAGCGGAGCACCGCAAAGACTCTCGAACGCAACGGCGTGGCCGGCCAAGGCAGGCTGACGATCCAACAGATGGTCGATGACGGCATTGCACTGACGCAATTCCTGCGTGCGCATCTGGCGGCGAGAAAGATAGTCGTATTGGGCCATTCCTGGGGCACGATGTTGGGCGTGCGCATGGTCAAGACTGAGCCCGGGCTTTTCGCCGCGTGCATCGGCACCGGACAGGTCGTCGACAAGGAGGAAAAGGAGGCGTTCGCGTACGCGACCCTGATGCAAAAGCTCAAGGCCGCCCGCGATGAGGAAGCAATCGCCGAGCTCGCGCGCGTCGGCCCGCCACCCTACAAGTCGCAACAGGATCTTCTGATCGAGCGGCACATCTCGCAACGCTACGATACGCCCGCAGAGCGCGATATGGAACGTACGATGGCGCCGATCGTGTTGTTCGCGCCGGACTACTCGCTGTGCGACATCTACTACGCTGTCGGCTACGGCGACTTCGCCGCCGACCGGATGTACGAGGAGATCAAAGACTACGACGCACGCAAACTAGGCACCGACTTCGAGGTGCCGATGTTTGTCATTAACGGTGCTCAGGACACGATCACCCCATCCGAGCTCGCGCGCCCCTGGTTCGACACCCTCCGTGCCCCGAAAAAGGCCTTTGTGAGTCTGGCCGGCGGCGGCCACTCTGCTCTGTTAACGATGAGCGACGAGTTGTTAGAACAACTTCTCATCCACGTCCCCCCGTTCCGCTCCAGAGGCTCGAGCTGGCGCCTTCCCGATCTACTGCGACATAAGATAGTCGCGACTGGCCGCTCTGCATCCTGGTGTGTGAATCGATCGGAACGGTTCGACGACGATGAGAGGAGAGCAGCCTGACCGAATTTGTCGATTTGGACGTCTCGGTGTCCTGCTGTCTCACCGGTGGGGTTTGGTCCGAATGAAGGCGCTGCAAGCATGACTGCTCGGAACGCCGTTAGCCTCCGAAGAGATTGCGAAGGTGCCGATTGAGAAAGCGGCTGGCCGGATCGTAGGTGCGCCGAAGCTCAGTGAATTCGCGCCAACGCGGATAGAGTGGGGCCAACTCGCGAGCGCCGAGGCTGTGGAGCTTGCCCCAGTGGGGCCGGCCGTCGAAGCGGCGGAAGTACACTTCGCTGTGCCGCTCGACCGCCGCGATGACTTCCTCAAGACATGCCTTCAACGCCGCCTCGGGCAGGTGATACTCCATTTCGTTGAAACGCTTCGGCCGATCGGTTGAAAGCAGCCGCCACGCCGGTCCGACCACGCTCTCCGTTTCCTGATTGGAGATCAGCCCTTGCGCGACGAGGCGTCTCAGCCACGGCGCCCACGACAGCCAGTCCCGCAGAGACATGAGGTCCTCGGTGCCCTCGTTCTCCGCGTTCGGCTTGCGCGGGGTTACGGGCGCATCGGTCTCGTCGTGGCTGATGCAATAGGCCGTCCCCGTGAACGTCACGTAGTAGAATTCGTAGTGCCGGTGGCTGCGGCTTCGTTCCTCCGCCGCCGCGATCGCATCGTCGATCGGCTCGAACCACGTGCGGCGTTTCAGGCGAAGCGGGCCGCGGGTCTTCAGGCGCGCTTGCGTGACGACGCCCAACGCACCCAGCGAGACCCGCGCGGCCGCGAACAGCTCGGCGTTTCGTTCGCTGTCGCAGTCGAGCAGCTTGCCGTCGGCCGCCATCAGCTGTAGGCCTGTGACGCTTTCGGCGAGCGAGCCGAACGCCCGTCCTGTGCCATGCGTCGCTGTCGCCAGCGCGCCGGCCAGACTTTGCTTGTTGATGTCGGGCAGGGCTTCCATCGACTGTCCGATGCGTTCCAGCGTCTCGCCGAGCGCGAACAACCGAATCCCGGCGCCTACCGTCGTGCCGTCGTCCTCGCGAGAGAGGAGCCCGTTCAAGCGATCGAGTGAAACGATCGTGCCGTCGGTCGGCACGAGCGGCGTAAAGCTGTGCCCGGCGCCGACGGGACGGATCGGTCCCTTCGACTTCAAGACAATGTCCCTAAGCTCCTCCACGTCCGCGGGTGCGACGAGAGCATCGGGAACGCACGTATGAAGGCCCGACCAATTGCTCCAGCGCGACTTGCCAGGCGGGGGCGGGGGCAGCGCGCGCTCGGGCGGATCGCCTGCGTTGAGCGCGAGCGCCGCAACGCCGGTGCCGCCGGCCGCCGCAGCCACGAGCATCAGTGCTGCGCGACGCGATACCGTGATCATCGGCGATCCGCCCGCTGCGCCATGAACAGCGTCAGCCGCCAAAGGTCGTCTTCGCTGCAGTCGAAGCACTGGCCGCGCGGCGGCATCGCGCGAATTCCGTCGCGCGTGTTCGATGCGATTGTTGAAGCCCCTTGTGCGAAGCGCGCGCTCCACGCTTGCAGATCGCCGGTCAAGGGCGCGCCGGATTCGGGATTGACGTGGCACGTCCGGCAGGATCGCCCGTACTTTTCGGCCAGGTTCGGATCGGGCGGCAGAAGCGCTTCGGCGCGGGCGATCTTTGCCTCCAGAGTTTCCACAGGCGCCGGGTCGCCGCACGATGTGACGATGGCGATCGACACGACAATCACGCTCGGCTTGAGGATCGAACTCATCAATCAATACCAACCGGTCGGGCGAGGCGCGGCATTGACCTATCTCAGGGCGTCGCTTGACAAGCGACCTTTTGCAGGTGAGTTGACGCCGATCGAAGCAAGATCGAACCGCTCTGGCCAGATTTTTCCATGTCGCTTGTGCAAGTATCCAGAACTGACGGCGCGGCGGTGGTCGCCTTCGCCCGGCCGCCCGCCAATGCATTCAACCTTGCGCTGGTCGAAGAGTTCTCGGCCTGGCTCGAGGAGTTGTCGAACGCCCCACCCAGGGACGGCTTGATCATTACGGGAAGCGGCGCAGCATTTTCGGGCGGCGTCGATTTCAAGGAGGCGCCCCGCTATTCGCCGGATCAGAAGCGTCGAATGGTTCAGGCCATCAATCGTACGATCACGTTGCTCTACGGCTTCCCGGGCGCGACCGTCGCCGCCGTCAATGGTCACGCGATCGGCGGGGCGTTCGTCGTGATGCTTGGTTGCGACGCGCGGTTGGGTGCGCGCTCAGCCGACACGAAACTTGCTCTCAGCGAGGTGACCGCCGGGATTCCCTACCCAGCCTGCCCCATGGAAGTCGTGAAGGCCGAGCTGCAGCCGCAGGTGCGGCGGATCCTGGTGCTGACCGGAAAGGCGATTTCGCCGGAGGAAGCGCATGCGCTCGGCATCATCGATGAACTCGTGCCGCCGGATCGCTTGATTGCGCGTGCCGTCGAAGTCGCGCGGTCCCGTTCGGCGCTACCCTCTTACCTTCGCGTCAAGGAACAGCTGAAGCGGGACACGTTGCGGCGCATGAGCGAGATCGTGGCGACGCGCGACGATCCGATGCTCGATCATTGGGTCTGATCGAGCGCGGTGTGCGACCAGCCGCGCCCTCCGCCGGTTTGCCCGGGTCAAAGAGACCGCGCGACTAGATTGCGGTGCGTTTCATTCGTTCCGGAGTAGATGCTTGCCGCACGCGTAGCGAGGTACTTTCGCGTCGCGAATGCGCCTTCGTTCAGGTAATGTGGGCCAGTGTCACGCGGTGTCGGCGCGGCAAGCGGGCCGGCGGCGTCGAGCGCGGCCTCAGTAATCCGTTGGTGGAGTTCTGTCGCAAGCGTCTTCATCATGGACGCTTGCGCGTCGGTGACGCCGTCCTGCGCGGTCGAACTCAGGATCGACAGTTCAAGGGATTCAAACACCTCGAGTTGGCGCTTGAGTTCGCTGAGCGCGAGCATCAGGTCGCTGTCAGATGGCGCGTGACTGTTGGCGACAGCCGCGGCATGACGGAAGGCGCGGCGCAACAGACCGGTCGTCGTGTTGCTGGCGCGCGCAAAGCGCATCAGCAGCCGCGCCGCGGCCCAACCTTCGTTCTCCGGCCCGACCCGATCTGCGACCGGCACGCGCACATTGTCGAAGCGGACTTCGCAGAACTCCTCTTCACCGGCAATGGAGCGGATCGGCTTGACGGCGACCCCGGGCGACGACATGTCGATCAGCAGGAAGGTGATGCCGGCCTGAGGCCGCGCGCCGACGGCGGTGCGCACAAGTGCGAACATGCGGTTGGCGAGGTGTGCGCCCGTCGTCCAAATCTTCGAACCGTCGACGATGTAGTGACCACCCGCGCGTTCCGCGCGTGTCTGCACGGTCGCGAGATCGGACCCCGCGCCGACCTCCGAAAAGCCCTGGCACCAGAGGTCGCTCCCATCCAGAATCGGGCGCAGGTACCTTTCCCTCTGACCAGGCGTCCCCAGGGCGATTAACAGCGGCCCGACGTTTCGGACGCCGCCGGCGAAGAGAACGGGCGCGTCGTTGTCGGCGCATTCGCGCTCGAAGATCAGACGTTGCGCAGGCGACCAGCCCATCCCGCCATAGGCCTTCGGCCAAGCGGGCGCGATCCATCCTTTCTCATACAAGCGGCGATGCCAGGTGCGGCAGGCCTCGATGTCCGAATGAACCCCGATCGTGTTGCGCCCCGCGCGCCGGAGGTTCTCGGTGAGAGCTGCTCGCAGGAACCGCCGCACTTCATCGACGAACGCGCCGTCCGCGAGCGTCGGTTTCGACTCACGTTCGGAAGTCCCACCCGACAGATTCTGCTCGCCTACCATTTGCGCAAGTTTGACGGCGCTGTTGGCAGGCGATTTGATTCAGGTCAATGCTTGCGCCGGCTTCAACTGACAAATTGTCAGTTATGGTAAGTCTATGGCCGCAAGCTCGCGCCTGCGGCAAGCGAGGCGCTTATGCTCGATCGTCCGATCGCAAAGCCGCAGCTCGACACTTGGTCGCCAACTCTGCTCGATCCGCCGCCAAGCGACATCCAATCCGGCTTGCGCGACGCGCTGCATAAATTCGCCGCCGAGGTGGTGCGCCCGACGGGGCGCGCCCTCGATCGCATGACGCCTGAGGAAGTGATCGCGCCCGGCTCGCCGTTCTACGCCATGCATGAGCAGTATCGAGCCTTCGGGATCAGCCAGGCCGCGATGGCGGAGCTGCCGCCGCAAGAGGCGGCGCTATTGCAGTCGATGGCGTATGAGGAACTCGGATGGGGCGATGCGGGTCTGGCGATCTCGATCGGCGTCAACGGCATGCCGGCCTCGGTCGCCCGCGTGATCGGCGCGCCCGAATTCGCCGAGCGCTTCCCCGAAACGAAGTTCGGCTGTTGGTCGATCACCGAACCCGACCACGGCAGCGACATGTTGGATTCGACGCGCCAAGCCTTCGCCTTGGACGGTCAATATGGCGGGCCCAGCTGCGTGGCGCGGCGGAGCGGCGACGACATCGTCTTATCGGGTCAGAAGTCCGCGTGGGTGTCGAACGGCGTGATTGCCGAGCAAGCTGTTCTATTTTGCGCTTACGACGACGGCAAGGCGGGCTTCCGCGGCTGCGTCCTCTACGTCCCGCTCGACGCGAAGGGCGTGAGCAGGGGTAAGCCGCTCGATAAGCTGGGCCAGCGCGCGCTCCCGCAGGGCGAGATGTTTTTCGACAATGTGAAGCTGCCGAAGGACTGTCTCGCCGCGGATCCCGACGAATATCACGACGCGCTCTACGCAACGCTGTGCCTCGCGAACAGCGGCATGGGATCCTGCTTCGTTGGTGTCGCGCGCGCTGCGTTCGAGCACGCGCTCGAATACGCGCACGAGCGCAAGCAGGGTGGCGTGCCGATCATTCAGCACCAGAATGTCAGGGCGCGCCTGTTCGGCATGTATCGCAAGGTCGAGGCCGCCCGCGCGCTGGCGCGTCGCGTCGCCATCCACAACGCAACCGCGCCGGTACCCGCACTCCAGGGGGCTATCGCCTCGAAGATCACGGGCACCCAAACCGCCTTCGAGGTCGCAAGCGAGGCAGTGCAGATCTTCGGAGGCGCCGGGGTGTCGCGCGAATACCCGATCGAAAAGTTGCTACGCGACGCGCGCGCCTCGATGATCGAAGACGGCTGCAACGAACTCTTGGCGATCAAGGGCGGATCGCAACTAGTGCGCCACGAGCGCATGAACTGAAGGAGCGGCATCATGGCGCACGCACTCATCGCCGGCGTCGGCATGACGGACTTCGGTAAGTTCCCCGACCGCGGCCTGAAGTCGCTGGCCGGTGAGGCGGTTGTCGGCGCGCTCGCGGATGCGGGGTTGCGCCCGGGCGATGTCGAAGCAGCCTATATGGGCAACGCCGCGGCCCCGCTGATCACCGGCCAGGCGATGATTGCAGGGCAGGTGATCCTGCGCAGCCTTGGCATCGGCCGCATACCGGTCGTCAATGTTGAGAACGCCTGCGCAACCTCAGCCACGGCGTTCCAGCAGGCCGAGCGCATGATCGCCTGCGGGCAATACGACGTCGTCTTGGCGGCGGGCTTCGAAAAGCTGTTCCACAAAGACAAATCGCGCACGTTCGCAGTTTTCATGGGTGCGATCGACGTCGAAGGCATCCCGCAATTTCTGGCTTCGCTCGCAAAGGCCGAGAAGCCGAAGAGCGAAGGCGAGAGCGGCGGCGACAAGCGTTCTGTCTTCATGGACATTTATGCCGCCGCTGCTCGTCGTCACATGGAGCGCTACGGCACCACGGCGCGCCACTTCGCGATGGTGTCGGCGAAGAACGCCTATCACGGCAGCTTGAACCCGCACGCGCAATATCGCGATGTGCTGAGCGTCGATGAGGTCTTAGCCGCGCCCATAGTGGCCCCGCCACTAACGTTGCCGATGTGCGCTCCGATCGGCGACGGCGCCGCCGCCGTCGTGCTCGTGTCCGAGCGCAAGGCACGCGCCCTGGGCCTTAAAGACGCCGTTCGGGTGCGCTCCAGCTTCCTTGCGTCGGGTTGGGACGGCTCCGGCGTCGAGGATGAATCGGTCGTCGAATACGCTTCGCGCAAAGCCTATGAAGCGGCCGCGATCGACCCCAAGGACATCAACGTCGTCGAACTCCACGACGCGACCGCCCCCGCCGAAATCCTCTGCTATGAGTCGATGGGTCTCGCCAAGAAGGGCGAAGGCGCGCGCCTGATCGAAGCGGGCGAGACGCGTCTTGGCGGCCGCGTTCCGGTCAACACCTCGGGCGGTCTCTTGCGCAAGGGCCATCCCGTCGGCGCGACCGGCGCCGCGCAAATCTACGAGTTATGCGAGCAGCTGCGCGGACGCGCGGGCGCGCGGCAAGTGCAGGGCGCACGGATTGCGGTTGCGGAAAACGGTGGAGGCTTCATTGGGTCTGACGCCGCGGCAACGGTGGTCACCGTCCTCGAAAAGACAGGGTGATCGTCATGGCGGAGATGCAGCAACCCCAAGTCCCGCCGATCCTTGCGCATGTCATTCGCGCCCGCGCGCAAGCGCAGGGTGACTTCGACGTCCTGACGTTCGTGGACATCGCGCGTGACGGCAGTTTCATCGACGAGACCCGCACCTACGCGCAGCTGTGGCGGAGGGGCTGCGCGCTGGCGAGGGCGCTGACCAAAAAGGGCGTGAAGGCGGGCGACCGCTTCGCGCTCATCATGCAGAATCACCCCGAATTCGTCGACGCAATGGTCGCAGCCTCGATCCTCGGCGCCGCTTTCGTGCCTGTCGATCCGCGCACGAAGGGCAACAAGCTCGCCTACATGCTCGATTTCGCCGAATGCAGCGGCGCGATCGTCGCCGATTACGCTTGGGCCAACCTCGCCGAAGTTTTGCCCCGTTTGGGCCGCTTGAAGTGGATCGCAGTGCTTGGTGCGCCCGGTGCCTCGGCCGATGCGAGAGTCTTCGTACTCAAAGAGGCCGTGGACAAGAGTAGCAGCGACGGCATGGAGATCGCCTCAAACGATCCCGACGCGACGATGCAATTGCTGTACACATCGGGGACGACTGGCGATCCCAAGGCGATTGTCGCCACGCATCGGCGCTTTGCCGAAGCGGGCATGCTCGGGCTGATGCTGGGGCTCAAGAACGACGATCGCCTCTACACCGGCTTGTCGCTGACGCACGCCAATGCGCAGTTGATTACGCTCGGCATGGCGATTCAGATGGGCATCCGCGCCGTCATCAGCCGCAAGTTCACGAAGTCGCGGCTGTGGGACATCACCAGGAGGTACAGCTGCACTATTTTCAACCTGCTTGGCGGCATGACTGTCGAGCTCTACAGCCAGCCGCCGCAGAAGAACGACGCGGACAATCCCGTGCGTATGGTGCTGTCCGCGGGCATGCCGGCGGCGCTCTGGGAGAATTTCGCCAAACGGTTCGGCGTTCAGATTTTCGAGTTCTACGGTGCGGCCGAAGGCGGATTGACGCTGAACCCGCCGGGCGTGGGCCCAATCGGCAGCGTCGGCAAACCGCCGCCTAATCTAGAGCTTGCTATTCTCGATGACGACGGCCGTCCGCTTCCAACGGGCGAGCCCGGCGAAATCTGCTTCCGGCCGGCAGCGGGCGGCACGGCATCTGTGCGCTATCTCAAAAACGACGACGCGTCGAAAAAGAAGACGGCGCAGGGCTGGCTGCACTCCGGCGACATCGGCCACGTCGACGCGGCCGGCTGGCTCTACTTCCACCATCGCAAGGGCGACGAGATCAGGCGCAACGGCGAATTCATTTCGCCGGGCTTCGTCGAGAAGGCGATCGCCGAGCATTCGCAAGTTGCCGACGTCTGCGTCTACGGCATCCCCGCGCAGAGCGGAGCGCCGGGCGAGAAGGATGTCGTGGCGGCGATCGTGCCGGTCGACCGGGCGAAGTTCGATCCGGCGTCGGTCTATGCGCATTGCCGGCGCGTTCTCGAAGCGAACGCGGTGCCCTCGCTTCTGCAGGTCGTTTCGGAAATCCCAAAGACGGCGTCGGAAAAGCCGCAAGAACGCATCCTGCGTGAGCGGCTCGCGGCCGGCGGTCCAGACATTTACGCGGCGGAACGCGCCGCCGCGGCGTGACACACGAATTGGCTGAAAGGAGCCATCGCTATGAAAGCAAAATCTCCGGTCGTCGTGTACGGCGCCAGCGGCTACACGGGCAAGCTCATCATTGAACGCCTGGCCGATGCGGGCATTCCCTTCATCGCGGCTGGCCGTGAGAAAAAGCGGCTCGAAGAGGCGCTGAGCGGCCTGCCGAACGCGAAGAAGGCGCAAGCGAGCGTCGCCGCGGTCGAACACGACGCGCGCGCGCTCACGAACCTGTTCGAGGGCGCACACGTCGTCGCAAACGTCGTCGGCCCGTTCGGCCAACTCGGACGCCCGGTCGCGGATGCGGCCCTGGCGGCCCGCTGCCACTATGTCGACACAACGGGCGAAACGGATTGGATCAAGTTGCTGCGCGACGAGTACGGCGCCAAGTTCGCCGCCCAGAATCTGACGCTGTGCCCGGCGCTCGCCTACATGTGGACCGCAGGCCAACTCGCGGCTGAAATCGCGCTGGAGCAAAAGGGCATCGACAGCCTCGACATCGTCTATGCGCCGGGCAGTGCGCCGACGATCGCCTCAACCTTGTCGTTCATGCGCATGGTCACACGAACGCAGTATCGGCTCGCGAACCGCGCCCTTGAGCCGTGGCCTGCGGGAGCGTCGGTCCTGAACAGCCTGCCGCACACGCATGAAGTGCTGCGCAGCCTTCCCTGGGGCGGCGGGGCCGAGCCGATTTGGTATGAGCGCGATCAGCGCGTGCGCAACTGCCGTGTCACGGTTGCGCTGCAGAATCCGCAAATGGTGGACTGGCTGCTGAACTGTGCGGCCGAGTTCAACAAGGTCGCGGGTACGAAAAGCGAAGCGGAACTTGAGGCCCTGACGAACAGCTGGGGCCAAGCCATGGCCTCGACGCCGCCGCGCGAAAATCTCGACGCCAATCGCAGCGTGATTTCCTGCCGTGCGCGCGGGCCCGAGGCCGGACGTGAGATCGTTCTTTATGGCGCCGCGCCCTATGAGCAAACAGGTGTCCTCATCGCCGAAGGCGCGCGTCGTCTTCTGGCGAAGAGTGCGAAATGCGTCGGCTTTGCCTCGCCTGCGGAGGCCTTCGGTCATCGTGATTTGATCGCAGCGCTCGCACGCGTCGGCCTGCATGAACCGGCCCCTGCGATCGTCGAACCTACAAAGCAAGCGGCGGCGAAAGCTCAAGCCGCGCCGCGCCGCGCGGGTCGCGCCGAATTGCACACAGGACACTGACCATGCGCACGAACGGAGAAGCACAAATGACCAGGCTCGACGGCGGTGAGTTGTTGGCGCGGACATTGGCGAAGGCGGGCGTACGCGAGGTTTTCGCTCTTCATGGCGGGCACCTGGAATCGTTCCTCCAGGGCTGCGTGCACAACAACATCCGCTTGACCGACACGCGCCACGAAGCGGCGGCCGGTCACGCAGCCGACGGCTACGCGCGCGCGACGGGCGAGATCGGTGTCTGCACCGTCACCGCAGGGCCCGGCTTCGCGAACGTCGTGCCGGCGATTGTGAACGCCTATCTCGACGGCGTTCCGACGCTCTTCCTGATCGGCGCGCCGCCGCTGCGGGAAGCCGAAACCAATCCGCTGCAAGGCGGCTTCGATCAAGTCGCGATGATCGCGCCGGTGTCGAAGTGGGCCCATCGCGTGACCCACGCCGAACGTATCCCCGATCTAACGGCGCAGGCGATCCGCATTGCGCGCAACGGGCGGCCGGGGCCGGTCGTTCTTGAACTTCCGATCGATGTTCTGCACGGACCTGTGGACCCGAAAGCCGTCGTTCTGCCGACGGGTATCGACGTGCGCACCCATCCGGCGCCATCGCCGGAAGAGGCGAACGCGCTGATCGAATTCCTGCGCAAGGCGCAGCGGCCCATCATCTTCGCCGGCGGCGGATCGCGCTTCGCGAATGCGGCGAAGGAACTGCGCCGCTTCGTCGAACTCAGCGGCGTTCCGGTGTTCGTCAATCCACGGGGCTACGGACTGCTGCCGCCGGAACACAGATTGTTCGGTAAGGATGTCAGCAACCTCGCGGCGCTGACGATGATGGGCGGCGAGGGGCCGGACGCGGTTCTCATTCTCGGCGCCCGCCTCGGTCTCTTCGCCGGCGGACGCGGCGGCAAGATCATCCCCGCGAACGCGCGCATCGCCCAGGTCGATATCGACGCCGGCGAGATCGGCCGCTTGATGTCGCCGGAGGTCGCCGCCGCTGCCGACGTCACCGAAAC